>NZ_RXRN01000005.1:0-216372 GCF_003986875.1 Enterobacter sp. WCHEn090032 | reverse complement strand
GGCCGCCGAGGAATGACAAGCGGAAAAATGCATTTTTATTTCAACCGCTCATCTTTTCACCAAAAAGACTAGTTTTGGTGCTTTTTAATTTCTTTTGGCAGGTCCGCCAGACTATTAATCACCCAATCCGCCGCTTTCTCCGCTTCTGGCGTGACTGGCTTACCGGTGCGAACCAATATTTTGGTGCCCACGCCCGCAGCCGCTGCTGCCTGCATATCTTCCAGTTTATCGCCCACCATATAAGAAGCAGCCATATCAATGTGCAGGAACTCTTGCGCAGAGATGAACATACCCGGATGCGGCTTACGGCAATCACAGGTCTGACGATACTCTTCTACACTCCCCTGTGGGTGGTGCGGACAATAATAGATACCATCAAGATCCACCCCACGGTCAGCCAGGGACCAGTCCATCCATTCGGTCAGCGTCTCGAACTGCGCTTCGGTGAATTTACCCCGCGCAATACCGGACTGGTTCGTTACCACCACCAGCGCATAACCCATCTCTTTCAGCTGGCGCATTGCCTCTATTACGCCCTCGATAAACTCGAACTCATCAATCTCATGAACATAACCGTGATCCACATTAATAGTGCCGTCACGGTCGAGAAAAATTGCGGGTACTGATTTTGCCACCGGTTTGCTCCTGAAAAAGGCATGTTCAGCTAGTATCTCATGAATCGCAGCGCAATAAAGTGCCCATCGCACAGAGTTGGATTGATTTAGACGTCTGGATGCCTTAACATCCGTTTTGTTTACGGTCATCACCCGTATCTGGCAGAAGAAAATGCCACGGCTAACTTACATACGATAAAAATAATCTAATGATTAAACTTTCCAATATCACCAAAGTGTTCCAGCAGGGGAACCGAACCATTCAGGCGCTGAACAACGTCAGCCTGCATGTTCCTGCTGGTCAGATTTATGGCGTCATTGGCGCATCGGGTGCAGGTAAAAGCACGCTGATCCGTTGTGTTAACCTGCTTGAGCGCCCAACCCAGGGTAGTGTAGAAGTTGGCGGGCAAGAGCTTACCGCGCTTTCAGAGAAAGAACTCACTAAAGCGCGTCGTCAGATTGGCATGATTTTCCAGCACTTTAATCTGCTGGCATCCCGCACCGTTTTCGGCAACGTCGCCCTGCCGCTTGAGCTGGATAACACGCCGAAAGAAGAAGTGAAGCGTCGCGTCACCGAACTGCTCGACCTTGTCGGTCTGGGCGACAAACATGATAGTTACCCGGCAAATCTGTCTGGTGGGCAAAAGCAACGTGTGGCCATTGCCCGCGCGCTGGCCAGCAATCCTAAAGTATTGCTGTGCGATGAAGCCACCAGCGCATTAGACCCAGCCACCACGCGTTCTATTCTGGAACTGCTGAAGGACATTAACCGTCGTCTGGGCCTGACGATCCTTCTGATTACCCATGAAATGGACGTCGTGAAACGTATCTGTGATTGCGTCGCGGTGATCAGCAACGGCGAACTGATTGAGCAGGACACGGTAAGCGAAGTGTTCTCCCATCCGAAGACCCCGCTCGCGCAGCAGTTCATCCAGTCCACGCTGCATCTGGATATTCCGGAAGATTATCTGGAACGGTTGAAAACAGAACCGACAGCTGAAAGCGTCCCGATGCTGCGCATGGAGTTTACCGGTCAGTCCGTTGATGCTCCCCTGCTTTCCGAAACCGCGCGTCGCTTTAACGTGAACAACAACATCATCAGCGCGCAGATGGATTACGCCGGTGGCGTGAAGTTCGGCATTATGTTGACAGAAATGCACGGCACACAAGAAGAAACCCAGGCAGCCATTGCCTGGCTGCAAGAACATCACGTAAAAGTAGAGGTACTGGGTTATGTCTGAGCCGATGATGTGGCTACTGGTTCGCGGCGTTTGGGAAACGCTGGCAATGACCTTTGTCTCTGGCTTTTTTGGTTTTGTCATTGGCCTGCCGGTCGGCGTGCTGCTGTACGTGACGCGTCCGGGTCAAATCATTGAGAACGCGAAGCTGTACCGCACGCTCTCTGCGCTGGTAAACATCTTCCGTTCTATCCCGTTCATTATTTTGCTGGTGTGGATGATTCCATTTACCCGCGTGATCGTCGGGACCTCTATCGGACTGCAGGCGGCCATCGTTCCGCTGACCGTCGGTGCCGCGCCGTTTATCGCTCGTATGGTGGAAAACGCCCTGCTGGAGATTCCAACCGGTTTGATCGAAGCGTCCCGCGCGATGGGTGCCACGCCAATGCAGATCGTTCGCAAAGTCCTGCTCCCTGAAGCACTGCCGGGCCTGGTGAATGCCGCGACCATTACGCTTATCACCCTGGTGGGGTATTCCGCGATGGGTGGTGCCGTCGGTGCCGGTGGTTTAGGTCAGATTGGTTACCAGTACGGCTATATTGGATATAACGCTACCGTGATGAATACCGTTCTGGTATTGCTGGTTGTTCTGGTTTATTTAATCCAGTTCTCTGGCGATCGCATCGTCCGGGCCGTTACGCACAAATAACGTTACACACAACACAAACTCGACGAGTTAAGGATAAAACATGGCGTTTAAATTAAAGACCTTTGCAGCAGTAGGCGCGCTAATCGGCTCTCTGGCACTGGTAGGTTGCGGTCAGGACGAAAAAGATCCAAACCACATTAAAGTGGGCGTTATCGTGGGTGCAGAACAGCAGGTCGCGGAAGTCGCGCAGAAAGTGGCAAAAGAGAAGTATGGCCTGGACGTTGAGCTGGTCACCTTTAACGATTATGTTCTGCCGAACGAAGCGCTGAGCAAAGGCGATATCGATGCGAACGCCTTCCAGCATAAGCCTTACCTGGATCAGCAGATCAAAGATCGTGGCTATAAACTGGTGGCAGTAGGCAACACCTTCGTGTATCCAATCGCCGGTTACTCCAAAAAAATTAAATCGCTGGACGAGCTGCAGCCAGGCTCTCAGGTTGCCGTGCCAAACGACCCAACCAACCTCGGCCGTTCCCTGCTGCTCCTGCAGAAAGTGGGCCTGATCAAACTGAAAGACGGTGTGGGCCTGCTGCCGACCGTTCTGGATGTGACCGAGAACCCGAAAAATCTGAAAATTGTGGAACTGGAAGCGCCTCAGCTGCCACGTTCCCTGGATGATGCGCAGATTGCGCTGGCCGTTATCAACACCACCTACGCCAGCCAGATTGGCCTGACGCCAGCGAAAGACGGTATCTTCGTTGAGGATAAAGACTCCCCATACGTAAACCTGATCGTGACTCGCGAAGACAACAAAGACGCGGAAAACGTGAAAAAGTTCGTTCAGGCCTATCAGTCTGAAGAAGTTTACCAGGAAGCCAACAAAGTGTTTAACGGCGGCGCGGTTAAAGGCTGGTAATCTCACCTCAGTGTAATATCATCAGGACGGGCTTATGCCCGTCTTGTCATTTGTGCAGGCAACTGATTCAATATCTGACGTTTTGATTATCCATTGAGGAAATATTATGCGTGCTTTACCGATCTGTCTTTTAGCACTCATGCTGAGCGGCTGTTCTATGCTAAGCAGATCTCCCGTTGAACCTGTTCAAAGCACGGCAACCCCGCCAAAAACCGAGCCTGCGAAACCGAAAGTGGTTCGCGCTGCGCCAGTTCGCATCATCACGAAGGCGGACGAACTCGTTGGTAAACCGTTCCGTGAGCTGGGTGAAGTGAGCGGTGAATCTTGTCAGGCGACCAATCAGGACTCACCACCGAATATTCCGACCGCGCGTAAACGTATGCAGATTAACGCGGCAAAAATGAAAGCCAATGCGGTACTGCTGCACAGCTGTGAAGTGACCAGCGGCACACCAGGCTGCTACCGTCAGGCGGTCTGCATCGGATCTGCGCTGAACATTACGGCGAAATGAGTGCATTTCAGTTCGAGCAGATAGGCATCATCCACTCTCCTTATAAAGAGAAGTTCGCCGTGCCCCGCCAGCCCGGTCTTGTTACCAGCGGCAGCGGCGAGCTTCACCTGATAGCCCCTTACAATCAGGCTGATGCGGTGCGCGGGCTCGATGCCTTTAGCCATCTCTGGGTGGTGTTCGTGTTTCACCAGACGATGGAAGGCGGCTGGCGTCCTACCGTGCGTCCTCCTCGTCTAGGCGGAAATGCGAGAATGGGCGTGTTTGCGACTCGCTCGACTTTCCGTCCAAACCCGGTTGGCATGTCTCTGGTTGAGCTGAAAGGCATACGTTGCCAGAAAGATCAGGTGGTACTCGAGTTGGGTAGCCTGGATCTGGTCGACGGCACGCCGGTTATCGACATCAAACCTTATTTGCCTTTTGCCGAAGCCCTCCCGAACGCGCACGCAAGTTATGCTCAGGATGCCCCCCAGGCGGATATGCCGGTCTGGTTTACCCCTGAGATAGACTCGCAGCTCAGTCAGCTGGAGAAACGCTATCCTCGTTTGCGGAATTTCATCACCGAAGTGCTGGCGCAGGACCCCCGTCCGGCCTACCGTAAAGAAGAGGAAGCAGGAAAAACGTACGCCGTCTGGCTGCTCGATTTTAACGTTCGCTGGCGCGTCACCGGGGCAGGTTTTGAAGTGTTTGCTCTTGAACCCAGGTAATTTTGTTCTCCTCTCTTTTGGCATCTTTGCCACACTGGTAAACTAAACCACTTTTTTTGTGTCAGGCTGGTGTTTCAGCCTGTTCCAATCGTCGAAATGGAACCGTAACAACATGCGTACTAGCCAATATCTGCTCTCCACTCTGAAGGAGACGCCTGCCGACGCCGAAGTGATCAGCCATCAGCTGATGCTGCGCGCCGGGATGATCCGCAAGCTGGCCTCCGGGTTATACACCTGGCTGCCGACCGGCGTGCGCGTCCTGAAAAAAGTCGAAAACATCGTGCGTGAAGAGATGAACAACGCCGGTGCTATCGAGGTGTCCATGCCTGTGGTTCAGCCCGCTGACCTGTGGCAGGAGAGCGGTCGTTGGGAACAGTATGGTCCTGAACTGCTGCGCTTTGTCGATCGTGGCGAGCGTCCGTTCGTTCTCGGCCCAACGCATGAAGAAGTCATCACCGACCTGATTCGTAATGAGCTGAGCTCTTACAAACAGCTGCCGCTGAACTTCTTCCAGATCCAGACCAAATTCCGTGACGAAGTTCGCCCACGTTTCGGCGTAATGCGCTCTCGCGAATTCCTGATGAAAGACGCCTACTCTTTCCATACCTCTCAGGAATCCCTGCAAGAGACCTACGACAAAATGTACGAGGCATACAGCAAAATCTTCTCCCGCATGGGGCTGGATTTCCGTGCTGTGCAGGCCGATACCGGCTCCATCGGCGGTAGCGCATCCCATGAATTCCAGGTGCTGGCACAGAGCGGTGAAGACGATGTGATCTTCTCTGACTCATCTGATTACGCGGCGAATATCGAGTTTGCAGAAGCACTGGCACCAAAAGAACCTCGTGCTGCCGCAACGCAGGAAATGACGCTGGTAGATACGCCGAACGCGAAAACCATTGCCGAGCTGGTTGAGCAGTTCAACCTGCCTGTCGAAAAAACCGTGAAAACGCTGCTGGTGAAATCCACCGAAGGAAGCGCTTACCCGCTGGTAGCCCTGCTGGTACGTGGCGATCACGAGCTGAACGAAGTGAAAGCAGAGAAGCTGCCGCAGGTCGCCAGCCCGCTGACCTTCGCAACGGAAGCGGAAATCCGTGCCGTGGTAAATGCAGGTCCAGGCTCGCTGGGTCCGGTGAATATGCCAGTACCTGTGGTTATTGACCGCACGGTAGCCGCGATGAGCGATTTCTCCGCGGGCGCGAACATCGATGGCAAACACTACTTCGGCATCAACTGGGATCGCGACGTCGCAACCCCTGAAGTGGCAGACATCCGTAACGTGGTCGCAGGCGATCCAAGCCCGGATGGCCAGGGTACTCTGATGATCAAGCGCGGTATCGAAGTCGGTCACATCTTCCAGTTGGGGGATAAATACTCTCGTGCACTGAACGCCGCGGTTCAGGGTGAAGATGGCCGTAACCAGATCCTGACCATGGGTTGCTACGGTATCGGGGTGACGCGTGTGGTGGCTGCGGCGATTGAGCAGAACTACGACGAGCGTGGCATCGTCTGGCCGGACAACATCGCGCCGTTCCAGGTGGCTATTCTGCCAATGAACATGCACAAATCTTACCGTGTGCAGGAGCTGGCCGAGAAACTGTACGCCGAGCTGCGCGCTCAGGGTATCGAAGTACTGATGGACGACCGTAAAGAGCGTCCAGGCGTGATGTTTGCCGATATGGAACTGATCGGTATTCCGCACACTGTCGTCATCGGCGACCGTAACCTCGACAGCGACGAGATTGAATACAAATACCGTCGCAGCGGCGAAAAACAGATGATCAAGACCGGCGACATTCTTGATTACCTGGTCAAAGCCATCAAGGGCTAAACAAAAAAACCCCGCTCAGGCGGGGTTTTTTAATGGCTCAACGTCAGCTTATTTGCTGTTACAGTCTTTGCCCGCGACAAACTTCGCGTCTTTATCTGCCACCAGCGTTTTCACCATCTCTCCACTATCCGGGTTGGGCTCCAGCGTAAAGTGCCCGTCAACCGTCAGTAATACCGGCTTGCTGTCATTGCCGCGCGCCACGGCATAATCGCGTTCAAGCTGCGCATTGTTTGCCACGCTGACTTTCCTGCCGGTTGCGCAGTCGGTGAATATCGCCGCATCCGCCATGTAGAAATACATACCCCGCATTGCCATTGGCGTCGCAGGCAGGGCCGCTTTTACCGGTGCCAGCGTATAGTTGAACTGGGATTCGATAGGATTGCCTTCGCGATCCAGCATCTCCATCCCCTCGCCTTTGGCGCGGAAATACGTTTTCTCGCCGGCGGTATCCGTCAGAACCAGCTTCTCCGCCGTTCGCGCCCATGTCCCGTAAGAGGCAAATGACGAAGGTTCTTTCGCGCCCTGATAGCGCTGATTCATCACCCAGGTTCCGTCTTTTTGCAGGAACAGAGAGGTTTCAATACCCTCACAGTCTGCGCAAGGCAATACACCGCGCCAGCTCTGCTGCATCGGCTTTAACTCTTCATTCTGCGCGGGCTGCAAAACCTGCGTTTCAGAACGGTTGTTACACCCAAAAAGCGCAAACAGCGTACTCACCGCCAGCGCTGACAATAATGCTTTTTTCACAATGAATTCCTTATGAAAATTGTGTTCCCTTTCGTCACTCTGTCGGGCGACGAACTTTACCGCGTAGTGCTTTCACTGTGGATTTCTGAGCCTTCGAGGACAGCCGGCGCTCTTTCGATGCGCGGGTTGGCCGCGTGGCCCGACGGCTTTTTTGTACCGTCGTTAATTCTTTGATGACCGCCACCAGCCTGGCTATTGCCGCTTCCTGGTTTAACTCCTGGCTGCGGTATTCCTGAGCTTTAATCACCATCACGCCATCGCTGGTAATGAGATGATGGCTGGCGGCGAGCAGGCTTTCTTTGTAATACTCTGGCAGGCTTGAGGCCCGAATGTCAAAACGCAAATGGATAGCCGTCGACGCCTTGTTGACGTGCTGCCCGCCAGCCCCCTGCGCACGGATGGCGGTGATCTCCAGCTCGCTGTCAGGGATGCTGACGTTTCGGGACAAAACGATCATGACGCGGGCTGCCACGCCGTTAAATGAATTTCCAGATTATTCTGAGAATCAGAGAGCCAGATGGCGCCGTCCTGAATCGTCGCCTGCAAAACCATGGTCCGGCCAGCGAATTCGCTCAGCTGCGCCAGCTGCTCATCATCCAAATACCAGACCGTAAGATTTTTAAACTGTGCGCACTTGCTCTTGTTTTGCTGCCACCAAATCTCCGCAGCGCGCTGATTATATGCGAATAAGGCCACTTCTGCGGATTGGGTGCAGGCCTTCTTCATTCTGCGTTCATCCGGCAGACCGAGTTCGATCCACAAATCGATACCCAGATGATCGTTGCGCAGCCAGGCTTCAGGCTCGTCTTCAGCGCTTAGCCCACGGGTAAATTGCAGCCGCTCGTCGGCGTACTTAATCCACGCCAGCAGGCGCAGCATCATGCGCTCCTGGGTTTCGGAAGGGTGGCGAGCCAGGGTCAGCGACGCATCCAGAAACTGGTTGCGATCAAGATCGGCCACATTGACCACTGCTTTATAAATTGTCGCTTTCAGCGCCATGAGAGAACTCCATTCGATTCAGGCGCACATTGTAGCGAAAACAGCGGCAAAAGGCTGTTACGGGGTGATAAATACACCGCTATCAAGGCTCTGATATTGCTTAAATGAGTATGGTATAGTCACCTTGCTAAACCGAGTTTATCTTCGTAGGCTTAATGAGATCTCACAGTAAGTCAGTGCGCTGGCGGGAGGGGATGTGAACAATTATTGTGAGTTAATTCGCAAACGGTATGCGGAAATCGCCAGCGGAGATCTGGGGTATGTCCCGGACGCGTTGGGCTGTGTATTGAAAGTGCTTAATGAAGTGGCCTCTGATGAGAGCCTTTCAGAGTCGGTCAGGGAAAAAGCAGCGTATGCTGCGGCGAATTTACTGGTGAGCGATTATGTCGATGAATGATACCTATCAACCCATCAATTGTGATGACTATGACAACCTCGAACTCGCCTGCCAGCATCATTTAATACTGACGCTGGAGCTAAAAGATGGCGAAGTGTTGAAGGCGAAAGCCAGCGATCTGGTTTCACGTAAGAATGTGGAATATCTGGTAGTGGAAGATGGCGGGGCGACGCGTGAGCTGCGTCTGGATAAAATTGCCAGCTTCAGCCACCCGCAAATCGGCACCGTCGTGGTGAGCGAATCCTGATGAGACTAACGGGCAGCCTGGCTGCCCGTTACGCTTTCTGCCACTCAAAACTGACACCCTCTTCCGACCACCCCGCTTCCGTGATGAAAACACCCGCAGCAGCAATCAGCGTTTCACCGTAAAACAGCAGCGGCGTGGTGTCGCGCAGCCACGGCGGCACGTTGCACTCCTGCCAGATCTTCTTAAGCTTGCGTCCCCCGTTACGCCCGACGATATGCAGCATGCCGCCAGCCTTAAAGCGAACGGTTACCGGCTCTCCTGACGCAGGCAGTCGCACATGCCCAGACGGCACCAGAGTTACACGCCCGATCTCACAGGGCAATATCAGCGGTGCGTCAGGGGAAGACCAGTCGAGCACCACATCAGTGAGTGAGGGCATCGATTTTACCCACCAGAGCTCACCTTTAAAGCGTCTTACGTCAAAACCGTTCAGGTGTACGCAAGGAGCAGCATCTTCCCGAGCCATTGCGACCTCGTCCCAGATGCGGCTCAGCATCGCCCGCGACGGCATCACCGCGTGATGCGAGGCCAGCCAGCGTCGTAACAGTGCGGCGCGACGTACCGGGCTCCTCCCTTGCAGCGGTGCAATTGCCAGCGCCCCATTTTCAGAGATCAGTTCAGCCAGCTCTTCACTTAACAGCTCATCGAGCAATGATTCCTGTTCGGCGCACAGTATGGCGCTTCTTGCTGTCGCATCGGCAAAATGCGGCCAGCGCTCGCGCAAAAGCGGGAGAACGCGCAAACGCAGAAAGTTACGGTCATAGCCGTCATCCTGGTTGCTCTCATCGTCAATCCAGTTCAGCTGATGTTCTCGTGCCCAGGCTTCCAGCGACGCACGCGTTTCGCCAAGCAGTGGGCGCAGTAATTGCGTCCCGGCAAAATCAGCCCGCTCCGGCATGGCTGAAAGCCCCGCCGGCCCGCTGCCCCGCTTAAGCGCCAGCAAAAAGGTTTCGCACTGGTCATCCAGATGCTGGGCCGTGACCAGCGCTTCGTCGGGCTGTAGCGCGCCGGCAAACGCAGCATAGCGGGCTTTACGCGCCTGCGCCTCAACGCCCAGTCCCTCATCCTTAAGCGTGACGCGCTCCACAAGCAGTGGGATTGCCCAGGCTGCACACAAGGCTTCACAGTGCGCCACCCACGCCTCTGCGTGAGGGCTTAATCCATGATGAATATGCATTGCCCGAAGCTCGACATCGGGTTCCTGGTCGCGCCAGCATTTAAGACGATGGAGCAGAACGGTGGAATCCAGACCACCGCTAAACCCCACCAGCAGCTGGCGGTAGGGTGAAACGGCTTGTGCGATTGCGGGTAAGGTCATAGGAAATTACACATAAAAAATGCCCGAACGGAGCGGGCATTATCACACAGGACAAACATTACTGCTGGTAAAGCTCCAGCGGCAAACCGTCCGGATCGTTGAAAAAGGTAAAACGCTTGTCGGTGAACGGATCGACACGGATCGCCTCGCACGCGACGCCGTGCGCTTCCAGATGTTTGACTGCGTTATCCAGGTCATCAACGCTGAAGGCCAGATGACGCAGCCCACAGGCCTCCGGGCGGGACGGACGCGCAGGCGGAAAAGGAAAAGAGAACAGCTCAATCACATATTGCCCGTTCAACGCCAGATCGCCCTTCCAGGAGTCACGCTCCTCACGGTACGCCTCGCTCATCAGCGTAAAACCGAGGATATCGCAGTAGAAGGCCTTACTTTTCGCGTAATCGGTCGCAATGATCGCAATATGGTGAACCTGTTTTAAACCCAGCATAGCTTCTCCTTTTTATGATGCCTGAACGTTACAACCGAAAACCCGCACCTGGCAAGCGGTCACCTTTATTTTAGGACTCGCACCCAGTAAACACCGTTTTCATCGCGCTTCGCCCCGTGAATATCCGTCTCAAAACCCGGGTAGTGACGTCCTACTGAACAGAGCATCAGCAGGAAATCGAGCACGGCCCGGCTCGCTTCGGTAATCATCTCTCCTGGCATCAGGAGCGGTACGCCCGGCGGGTAAGGCAGGATCATGTTAGCCGATACGCGTCCGACCAGGTTTTCCAGCTCGACGGTTTCAACCTCCCCTTTCACCTGGCGCTGCCAGGCGTTGTGCGGCGTGAGTTTCATCTCGGGCAAGACATCAAAAGCCTGAAGCATGAGGCGCGGCAGATCGTGCTGACGGATCAGCCTGTGGATCCCCTGGGCCAGATCCTGAATGCGCATATTGCGGTAGAAATCAGGATCCTCCGCGTAGAGATCCGGCAGCATATTCTTCACCCGCAGGTTGAGATCGTAGGCGCGCTTAAACTCCATCAGGCCGCGCAACAGCCCCATCGCCCGGGTCTTATCAATCCCAATGCTGAAGAGGAACAGGAGGTTATAGGGGCCCGTTTTTTCCACCACCACACCCCGTTCATCAAGGAACTTCGCCACCAGCGCGGCTGGGATCCCTTCATCGCTCATCCTGCCCTGTTCATCCATGCCCGGTGTCAGGATCGTCACTTTTACCGGATCGAGGAACATGTGATCGCCATCGGCATCCCGGAAACCATGCCAGCCTTCACCGGGTGAAACCGGCCAGCACGCCGCCTCATCAATCTCTTCCGGCTGCCAGATATCAAAGAACCAGCCGTCGGCTTCCTCTTTTAACCGCTGAACTTCTTTGCGGAAATGCAGTGCCCGCTCCACCGAACGATTAATAAGACGTTTGCCCGGATTACCGCGTAGCATCGCCGCCGCCGTTTCAATGGAAGCCACCAGCGGATAGCTCGGTGAGGTAGTGGTGTGCATCATAAAGGCTTCGTTAAAAGTCTCTTCATCGTACTCGCCTTTGATGTGAATAAGCGAAGCCTGAGAAAACGCCGCCAGCATTTTGTGCGTCGACTGCGTTTCGAAGAACACTTTGCCCGGTACGCGTTCACCGCTCATGCCGCTTTTCCCTGCGTAAATCGGGTGGAAATTGGTGTACGGTACCCACGCGGAATCGAAGTGGATCGACGGCACGTCCAGCGTCTTTTTGATCCAGTCCGTGTTGTACAGCAGACCGTCATAGGTTGAATTGGTGATCACCGCATGGACAGGCCAGCTTGCACCGGGGACGGCCGCAACCTTGCTTTCAATGGCATCATGCGTAAATTCGCGCCGTGGAATACCGCCCAGAATACCCAGCGCGTTTCGCGTGGGCGACAGCCAGAGCGGTACGACGTCGCTCATCATGAGCAAGTGTGCCAGCGATTTATGGCAGTTACGGTCAATCAGCAGAGTGCTGCCAGCAGGTGCAGCGTACATCCCGACGATTTTGTTCGAGGTCGAAGTACCGTTGGTGACCATATAGCTCTGCTCGGCACCAAAGGTGCGGGCGATGTACTCTTCGGCTTCAAGATGCGGGCCGGTGTGATCGAGCAGAGAGCCCAGTTCAGTGACTGAAATGGATACGTCCGCTTTCAGCGTGTTGCCACCGAAGAAGTCGTAGAACAGGCAGCCCACCGGGCTCTTTTGATAGGCTGTCCCCGCCATATGGCCTGGCGTACAGAAGGTATATTTGCCCTCCTTCACGTAGGTGAAGAGTGCGCGGGTAAACGGCGGGGTAATATTTTCGAGATATTCACCGGTATATTGCTGAATACGGGTCGCAATATCTTCCGCAACGCCGAGCGAATATTCAAAGAACCACAGCGCCATACGCATATCATTGGCGCTGACATCCATGGTCGAGTGGGTATTAATAAATGCGTACAGCGGGAGGTATTCGTTCAGCTTGTTGATATCGCTGCACAATTCGAGGTCATATTCATCCCAGTCGAAGATCACCCCACAGATACGTGGGTTGTGCTCGATGAACTTCAGCAAGTCAGCGCTGTTGTGCGGCCAGATCAGCTGATACCCGCGCGCCTGCAGGGCCTGCTCCAGCTCCTTGATGGGCTCGTCTTTATAGAAGACGCCGTGCGGCCCCATAATGGCAATGATGTTCACGGTTTACCTCCTTGAAAAACATTAGCTAAGCATAGTTAAGGTAAACGGCAGGTATAAAAAAAGCCGCAACATTGTGCGGCTTTTCAGATAATGGTGAAGCTTACGCGTAACCGTAGGTCATCAGACGCTGGTAACGACGATTGAGGAGATCCTCTGTGCTCAGCACATCAAGATCCGCCAGGTCAGCCAGCAGCTGTGCTTTCAGGGAAGCCGCCATCGCTTCCGGCTTACGATGCGCACCACCCAGCGGTTCCGGAATGATGGAATCAATAAGCTTCAGCTCTTTCAGGCGTGGCGCAATGATGCCCATCGCTTCTGCAGCCAGAGGCGCTTTGTCGGCACTTTTCCACAGAATGGACGCACAGCCTTCCGGGGAGATAACGGAATAGGTGCTGTACTGCAGCATATTCACTTTATCGCCCACGCCAATCGCCAGCGCGCCGCCGGAACCGCCTTCACCAATAACAGTACAAATGACCGGTACCTTCAGACGGGACATCTCACGCAGGTTACGTGCGATAGCTTCAGACTGACCGCGCTCTTCCGCGCCCACGCCAGGGTATGCCCCCGGGGTGTCAATAAAGGTGATGATTGGCATATTAAAACGCTCAGCCATCTCCATCAGACGCAGGGCTTTACGGTAACCTTCCGGTGCTGGCATACCAAAGTTACGACGGATTTTCTCTTTGGTTTCACGACCTTTCTGATGACCAATGATCATCACCGGGCGTCCGTCCAGACGCGCGATACCGCCAACGATAGCTTTGTCGTCAGCGTATGCGCGATCGCCTGCCAGTTCGTCAAATTCGTCAAACGCCAGGCGGACATAATCCAGGGTGTACGGACGCTGCGGGTGGCGTGCCAGCTGGGCTACCTGCCATGCGCCGAGATCGGCAAAGATTTTGCGCGTCAGCTCTACGCTTTTTTCGCGCAGACGATGCACTTCTTCGTCGATGTTAATATCCAGTTTTTCATCCTGACGGCTTACCGCTGTCAGAGAATCGATTTTCGCTTCCAGCTCAGCAATCGGCTGTTCGAAATCAAGGAAATTCAGACTCATAGTATTCCTGTATTAGTCAAACTCCAGTTCCACCTGCTCCGAACCAATGAGGCCACGGAGATCGTTCAGTAAACGATCGCTCGGAGAGACACGCCACGTTGCACCAAAGCGCAACCGCGCACGTGCATCCGCCCTCTGATAGTAGAGATGTACTGGAATTGTCCCCGAGCGGTGGGGTTCCAGAGACTGACGGAGTCGGTTTAAAAGCTGGTCATCAATTTGCCTGTCCGTCAGCGAGATAGCAAGCCCGCGAGCATATTTTTCCCGGGCTTCGTCAATGTCCATCACTTCGCGGGCGGTCATTTTAAGCCCCCCACTGAAGTCATCAAAGCTGACCTGTCCGCTGACGATAAGTATGCGGTCTTTTTCCAGCAATTGCTGGTATTTATCCAGCGCGTCGGTGAACAACATCACCTCCAGACGCCCGGAACGGTCATCCAACGTACAGATGCCGATACGATTGCCGCGCTTGGTGACCATAACCCTTGCAGCAATCACGAGCCCCGCAGCCGTGGTGATTTTACCACGTTCTGTCGGATGCATGTCTTTCAGCCGATAGCCTCCGACATAGCGCTCAATTTCTTTAATGTACTGGTTGATCGGGTGACCCGTCAGGTACAAGCCCAGCGTTTCACGTTCACCGTCCAGCACCACCTGTTCTGGCCACGGCAGACAGTTGGCATAAGACTGTTCGATCTGCTCCGGCTCTTCCGCCAGCACGCCGAACATATCCGCCTGGCCAATGGCTTCCGCTTTAGCGTGCTGATCCGCCGCTTTCAGGGCGTCCCCGAGGGAGTTCATCAGCGCCGCGCGGTGCGGCCCCAGCCTGTCGAACGCGCCGGACATGATCAGTTTTTCCAGCACGCGGCGGTTCAGTTTTTTGGTATCGGTGCGGGCGCACAGATCGAACAGCTCGCGGAAATAACCGCCGTTGTTACGCGCTTCGATGATCGCCTCGATCGGCCCCTCGCCCACGCCTTTGATCGCACCGATCCCGTAGACAATTTCCCCGTGCTCGTTAACGTGGAAATGATAAAGGCCTGAGTTGATATCCGGCGGCAGGATCTTCAGCCCCATACGCCAGCACTCGTCCACCAGCCCCACGACCTTCTCAGTGTTGTCCATATCGGCGGTCATTACCGCCGCCATAAACTCAGCGGGATAGTGCGCTTTCAGCCACAGCGTCTGATACGAAACCAAAGCATAGGCGGCGGAGTGGGATTTGTTAAATCCGTACCCGGCGAATTTCTCCACCAGGTCGAAGATTTTCATCGCCAGTTCGCCGTCAACGCCGTTTTTCTTCGCGCCGTCTTCGAAGATAGAGCGCTGCTTGGCCATCTCCTCCGGCTTTTTCTTACCCATCGCACGACGCAGCATGTCCGCGCCGCCGAGCGTATAGCCTGAGAGCACCTGGGCAATCTGCATAACCTGTTCCTGATACAGGATGATGCCGTACGTTGGCTCCAGTACCGGCTTCAGGCTTTCATGCTGCCACTGCACGTCAGGGTAGGAAATCTCTTCGCGCCCGTGCTTACGGTCGATAAAGTTATCCACCATCCCCGACTGCAGCGGGCCCGGACGGAACAGCGCCACCAGTGCGATCATATCTTCGAAGCAGTCAGGCTGCAGACGCTTAATCAGATCTTTCATGCCGCGGGATTCAAGCTGGAAGACCGCGGTGGTCTCCGAGCGCTGCAGCATGTCGAAACTTTTCTTGTCATCCAGCGGGATAGCGGCGATATCCAGCGGCGGTTCGCCGTTCTTTTCGCGGCGGGCGTTGATCATCTCCAGCGCCCAGTTGATGATGGTGAGCGTACGCAGACCGAGGAAGTCGAACTTCACCAGTCCGGCGTATTCCACGTCGTTCTTATCAAACTGGGTTACCGGATGCTGGCCCGCTTCATCGCAGTAGAGCGGCGCAAAATCGGTGATTTTGGTAGGGGCGATAACCACACCACCCGCATGCTTACCGGCGTTACGCGTCACGCCTTCCAGCTTACGCGCCATGTCGATCAGCGCTTTGACCTCTTCGTCCGCTTCGTAGATTTCCGGCAGTTGCGGCTCGGCTTCAAAGGCTTTCGCCAGCGTCATGCCCGGATCGGGCGGCACCAGTTTAGAGATGCGATCGACGAAACCATACGGATGCCCCAGCACGCGGCCCACGTCGCGGATAACTGCTTTTGCCGCCATCGTACCGAAGGTAATAATCTGCGATACCGCGTCACGGCCATACATGTCAGCCACGTGCTCAATAACCTGGTCACGTTTTTCCATGCAGAAGTCGACGTCGAAGTCGGGCATCGAAACACGTTCCGGGTTAAGAAAACGTTCGAACAGCAGGTCAAATTCCAGCGGATCGAGGTCGGTGATTTTAAGCGCATAGGCCACCAGCGAGCCTGCACCGGAGCCACGGCCCGGTCCGACCGGTACGCCGTTATCCTTCGACCACTGGATAAACTCCATCACGATCAGGAAGTAGCCCGGGAAGCCCATCTGGTTAATCACCTGGAGTTCAATATCCAGGCGTTCGTCATACTCCGGACGACGTTTTTTACGCTCTTCTTCATCCGGGAAGAGGAATGCCAGACGCTCTTCCAGACCTTCTTTTGATTTCATGACCAGGAAGTCTTCCGTGGTCATATCTCCCGTCGGGAACTGCGGCAGGAAGTATTCGCCGAGGCGGACGGTAACGTTACAACGCTTGGCTATCTCAACGCTGTTTTCCAGCGCTTCCGGGATATCGGAGAAGAGTTCGCACATCTCCTCCTCGCTGCGCATATACTGCTGCGACGAGTAATTGCGCGGACGTTTGGGATCGTCAAGGGTGAAGCCATCATGGATCGCGACGCGAATTTCGTGGGCGTCAAAATCACCGGCCTCAAGGAAGCGCACATCGTTGGTGGCAACCACAGGCAACCCACGCTCTTCAGCCAGCGCCACGGCGGCATGGAGATAGCGCTCTTCATCCGGACGGCCGGTACGGATCAATTCCAGATAATAACGATCCGGGAAGTGCTCTTCATAGAACGACACACACTGATCCACCAGCGCCATATTGCCACGCAACAGGGATTTGCCGACGTCACCCATACGGCCGCCTGAGATTAGCAACAGCCCTTCGTTCAGCTCTGCCAGCCAGTCGCGATCGATCCACGGCCCTAACGCGCCATAACCGCGCTGATAGGCTTTTGAGATAAGCAGCGTGAGGTTTTGATATCCCGTGTTGTTCATCGCCAGCACGGAGATTTGCGTCATTTCATCGCCGATGAGATCGCTCTGCACGTGAAAATCAGCGCCGACGATCGGCTTCATCCCCGCGCCATGCGCCGTTCCGTAGAACTTCACCAGGCCACACAGGTTGGTAAAATCGGTGATCGCCAGCGCAGGCATGCCAAGAGAGGCCGCCTTTTTTACCAGCGGCCCGGTCTTCGCCAGCCCATCGATCATGGAGTAGTCGCTATGCACCCGCAGGTGTACGAAACGTGGTTCAGCCATCTTCAGATTCCGCGTTACTTAATTGCTTGCGTATTGATTCAGGACACCCGTCCCAGCGCGCGTTTCACCGGGCCAAAACTGCGCCGGTGATGTTCGGTTGCGCCATGTTCAGCCAGTCTTTCCAGATGGAAAGCTGTAGGATAGCCCTTATGCTGGGCGAAGCCATACTGAGGGTAAGTGAGATCCAGCGCGGCCATTTCGGCGTCGCGTGTCACTTTGGCAATAATAGAAGCTGCGCTGATTTCCGCGACCCGGCTATCGCCTTTGACAACCGCCATGGAAGGCATGGGCAATGCCGGACAGCGGTTGCCGTCAATCAGGACATATTCAGGCGCAATTTTCAGACCCGCGACCGCACGCTGCATCGCCAGCATCGTGGCATGCAGAATATTCAGCTCGTCTATTTCATGTGGCTCAGCACGTCCCAGGCTCCAGGCCAGCGCCTTCTCCTGAATCTCACTAAACAGCGCCAGTCGCCGCTTTTCAGACAATTTTTTAGAGTCGTTTAGCCCGATAATCGGACGGGCCGGATCGAGGATCACCGCAGCGGTCACTACAGCCCCCACTAACGGACCACGACCAACTTCGTCCACGCCCGCCACAAGGTGGGTGTGAGGATAAACAAATTCCATCATTTTGCTAACTCCAGCACCGCATCAGCCGCTTGCTCATCGGCATTACAGCGGATCTGCTGATGCAGTTCGCGGAACGTATCATGCATCTGGTGCCTGGTCTTGCCGTTGGCGAGCAGCGGTAACAACGCCTCGGCCAACGCCTGAGGCTGACACTCATCCTGCAGCAGTTCTTTCACCAGCTCGCGCCCGGCAAGCAGGTTTGGCAGGGAGACATACTCCGTTTTCACCAGACGTTTTGCCAGCCAGAACGTGAACGGCTTCATGCGATAGCCTACCACCATAGGGCATTTTGCCAGCATGCACTCCAGGGCTGCCGTACCGGAGGCCAGCAGCGCAGCATCGCTCGCAACCATCGCCTCCCGGCCTTTTCCATCCAACAGATGGATGTGGAGATCCGGTGCAACCTCGGCTTTAATACGCTCAAACTGCTCCCGGCGTTTAGCATTCACCAGCGGCACAACCACTTCGAGATCGGGATACGTATTGCGCAGAATTTGCGCGGTTTTCAGGAAGTCCGCGCTAAGCATCTCCACTTCTGCGCCACGACTGCCCGGCAGCAGTGCCAGACAGTGCGCATCATGCGGGATACCCAGCACGTCACGCGCCGCGTTTTTATCCGGATCCAGCGGCATCGCATCCGCCATGGTATGTCCGATAAAACGGCACGGAACATTGAATTTATCGTAAAACGCTTTTTCGAAAGGCAGGAAAGCCAGCACCAGGTTGGTGGACCGCCCAATTTTGAAAACACGTTTCTGTCGCCACGCCCAGACGGACGGACTGACGTAGTGAATGGTTTTAATGCCCTGCTTTTTCAGATTCCCTTCGAGGGTAATGTTGAAATCAGGCGCATCAATACCGACAAAGACATCGGGTTTGAGCTCGGTAAAACGGCGGGTGAGATCGGCACGAATATGCAGTAAACGGCGTAACCGCCCCAGCACCTCAACGATGCCCATCACGGCCAGCTCTTCCATTTCGTACCAGGCTTCACAGCCTTCGGCCTGCATCAGCGGGCCAGCAACGCCCACAAAGCGTGCGTCAGGGACACGCGCCTTCAGCGCGCGGATGAGACCTGCACCAAGAATATCGCCGGAGGTTTCTCCGGCGACCAGGGCTATCGTAAGCGGACGACTGTCGACCATTAACGAATCAGACCCCTCGTGGAACGGTCAAAGAATTCCATGAACGCGTTCACTTCCGGGTGCTTTTTCGCCAGTTCGGCAATTTCCGGCTTCGCCTCTTCCAGCGTTTTACCGCTACGGTACAGCAGTTTGTACGCGTTGCGGATGGCAGTAATCGCTTCGCGGCTAAAACCACGACGCTTGAGGCCTTCGATGTTCACGCCAAACGGCGTGGCATGGTTGCCCTGCGCAATCACATAAGGTGGGACGTCCTGCGCCACACCGGAGCATCCGCCGACCATCACGTGCGCACCAATGATGCAGAACTGATGGACTGCGGTCATGCCGCCAATAATTGCGAAGTCATCAACCGATACGTGTCCTGCCAGCGTGGCATTGTTGGCAAGAATACAGCGGTCACCCACGGTACAGTCGTGCGCGATATGCGCATTAACCATAAACAGGTTATCGCTGCCCACCTTCGTCAACCCACCACCCTGTACTGTTCCACGATGAATGGTGACGCTTTCGCGAATACGGTTACGATCGCCGATTTCCACACGGGTCGACTCACCAGCATATTTAAGATCCTGGTTAACTTCGCCGATGGAGGCGAACTGATAGATCTCGTTATTGCAGCCGATGGTCGTGTGACCATTCACCACAACGTGAGATTTCAGTACTGTACCCTCACCAATTTCGACATGGGGTCCAACAATACAAAACGGGCCAATGTGGGCGTTAGCACCAATGATGGCACCCACTTCCACAATGGCGGTAGGATGAATAAAGGCGGATTTATCAATCACGTATCAGGACTCCCGGCTACGAGCACACATCATTGTCGCTTCGCAAACAACTTTGCCGTCAACCAGCGCTACGCCTTTGAAGCGAGTCAGGCCACGACGCGTTTTTTCAAAAGTGACTTCCATGATCATCTGATCACCAGGCACGACAGGACGCTTAAAGCGTGCTTCATCGATACCCGCGAAGTAATACAGTTCACCTGGCTCCAGTTTACCAACGCTTTTAAACGCCAGAATACCGGTAGCCTGTGCCATGGCTTCGAGGATCAACACGCCCGGGAAGATGGGTTTCCCCGGGAAGTGTCCCTGGAAGAACGGCTCATTCACGGAAACATTTTTCACTGCGCGCAGAAAACGACCTTCTTCAAAGTCCAGCACACGGTCTACCAGCAGAAACGGGTAGCGGTGCGGCAGAAGTTCTAAAATCTCTTCAATATGCAGAGTATGAGTGTCAGTAGTCAAAATACTCTTCCTGTCAAAATGTACTGATAACAATAATAACACGGCCTGCCGGTTTATTAGAAAGCCGACAGGCCGGGAAAAATAGCGTTAAACGGATGACGCTTAGTCTTGTTGATCGATCTTGCGCTCAAGGGACTTGAGGCGCTTGCTCATATCATCAATGTTCATCACCAGAGCTGCTGTTTTACGCCATACCTTGTTGGGTTGCAGCGGAATGCCTGAGGAATAGACGCCAGGTTCAGTGATGGGACGCATTACCATGCCCATACCCGTCACCGTCACCTTGTCGCATATTTCCATGTGGCCATTAATCACGCTTGCGCCGCCAATCATACAATAACGGCCAATTTTCAGGCTGCCGGCCATGATGACGCCCCCCGCAACCGCGGTATTGTCGCCAATCACAACGTTATGCGCAATCTGACACTGGTTATCGATGATAACACCATTGCCGATGATGGTATCGTCCAGCGCGCCACGGTCAATGGTGGTACAGGCGCCGATCTCCACGCGATCGCCAATGATAACGCGACCCAGTTGTGGGATCTTAACCCAATTACCCCGATCGTTAGCGTAACCAAAGCCATCAGAACCAATCACGGTGCTGGACTGGACGAGGCAATTTTCGCCAATTTCAACTTCATGATAAACGGACACATTAGCCCATAAACGGGTCCCCGCGCCGATTTTCGTATTTTTCCCAACGAAGCAACCCGGGCCAATGACGACGTTATCGCCCAGCACGACGCCGGACTCAATAACCGCATTGGCACCCACGGCGACGTTGTTACCCAGCTGCGCCGTCGGATCAATCGCTGCACTGGCAGCAATGTTCTGGGCCGGCTGCGGCGTGGTATCAAGAATTTGAGCCATGCGTGCATACGTCAGGTAGGGATTTTTCACTACCAGTGCCGCGCTAGTGGCAAACGGAAGATCGTCCTGCGTCAGAACAACAGCTGACGCCTGGCATTGAGCCAGTTGCTCACGGTACTTAGGGCTTACCATGAAGGTAATCGTGCCAGCTTTAGCAGATTGCATGGACGCAACAGCGGTGATGACGATATCGCCATCACCGTGTAATTCTGCATCCAACTGCTGAGCTAAATCAGCCAGTCGAATTGAAGGCATTACTTATTTAACCTGTTTCAGAACATCAGCGGTGATGTCTTTAACATCGCTGCTGTTGAAAGCAACGGCGTTCGCATCAACAACCAGATCGATGCTCTGATCGGCAGCCACTGCTTTAACAGCGGTCTGAATGCGAGTCACCAGCTTGCCACGTTCTTCGTTAGAACGACGCTGACGATCCTGCTCGAAAGCCTGCGCTTTCTGGGAGAACGCCTGGCGCTGAGCCATTACGTCTTTTTCCAGTTTGCTGCGGTCGCTTGCTTTCATGGTAGAACCATCACGCTGCAGACGCTGCATTTTGGACTGAAGATCGTTTTCCATACCCTGCAGTTCGCTTGCACGGCCTTTGAATTCGTTTTCCAGAGTCGCAGAAACACCTGTTTTCTGTGCAACCTGCTGGAACAAATTACCCATGTTGACGATTGCAATTTTGTCTGCTGCCTGAGCAGAAGTTGCCATCGCTAAACCGAGACCTGCAGCTAATAACCACTTTTTCACAATTAACTCCTTACCATCCCATTGGCACCAGAAGGTACCGTTCTTTGCGTGGCAAGGCGACCGTTTACCGATCGCCAGTTGTCAGCGCTACACTGCCAACGCATTCCTTTGCAGCGGATTATTACCAGGTTTTACCAATGTTAAACTGGAATTGCTCCGACTTATCTCCATCATATTTCTTAAACGGCTGGGCGTAAGAGAAGACCAACGGCCCCAGCGGTGACATCCATTGTAATGCGATACCGGCAGACATGCGAATATTGCTCGGATCGCTGTAGTCTGGAACGCCAGCATTCCGCATCTGGGCCGTATTCTCCCAGTTGGTATCCCACACCGTACCGGCATCCCAGAAGAAGGACGTACGGACGGAGTTCGCGTATTTATCACTGATAAACGGCGTTGGGGTGATGAACTCCAGGCTGGCAACGGCCATCGCGTTACCGCCGACAGCGTCATCGGAGCTACAGACGTTTTTATTACCGTTTGGATCAGTGGCAGATTTATCGCAGTTATCTTTGTCGTTCCCGCCGTAGTAAACCGCTTTCGGACCAATGTTGTTGGACTGGAAGCCACGAACGGTGCTGGAACCACCCGCATAGAAGTTTTCATAGAATGGCAGTTCTTTGCCACCTAAGCCATCACCATAGCCCCAACGGGTACGACCCAGAACCACCCACTTATGATCATCATCGATCGGGAAGTAGGACGCGGTATCCAGAGTGACCTTATAGAACTCGTTATCGGAACCCGGCACGGTAACTTTACCATTCAGGTTGACGCGAGAACCTTCCGTCGGGAAGTAGCCACGGTCGAGACGGTTATAGGTCCAGCCATAGTTGAAGGTGAAGTCATCCGCCGCAAAACCGTTGTTATCGCTGGTTGTGCTCGCTGACTGGCCAATAGAATCCAGATAACGCCACATCGCCACCTGCGGTTGCATATTGGACAGGTCGTTATGCACGTAACCTAAGCCCGCACGCAGGGTGTTGTATTCGTTAACCGGGAAGCCAAGCGTACCGTCCACACCGTAACTCTTGTTGGTGTACGAAGACAGATCCGCATCGTCCGCTTTAAAGTCGTTATAGAAGATACGACCGCCCAGGCTCACACCGTCAACGGTGAAGTATGGGTTAGTGACAGAGAACTCCGAGTAGGTCTGGTAGTCGTTTTTGGTACCGTTAATACCCACAGAGTAACCCGTACCCAGCCAGTTATCCTGCTGTACACCGACCTGGAAGCTTACGCCGCTTTCAGTACCGTAGCCCACACCGAAGTTGAAGCTACCGGTGTTACGCTCTTTCACTTTATAAACGACATCAACCTGGTCCGGGCTGCCCGGTACGCGCTGGGTATCGGTATCAACCGTTTCAAAATAGCCCAGACGGTTCAGACGCTCTTTACCCTGATCAACGAGATCGCTACCTAACCATGCGCCTTCCATCTGACGCATTTCGCGACGCAGAACGGAGTCTTTGGAGGTGTCGTTACCGACGAAGCGGATCTTACGCACGTAGAAACGGTTGCCCGCATCAACATTAACGTGCAGCTTAACGGTTTTATCCGCATCGTTGATTTCCGGCTGCGTTTGTACGCGCGGATAGGCATAACCATAACGGCCGAGCAGCTTCTTAATGCTGTCTTCCATTTTGGTGACTTTGGAGCCGCTGTAGAGATCGCCTGGCTGAATTTTGGTCAGCGATTCGATTTCAGCAGAATGCCCCGCCAGGTTACCACTCACTTCAACACCCGAAAGCTTGTACTGATCGCCTTCAGTGATGTTAATCGTAATGTAGATACCTTTCTTATCCGGCGTCAGGCTGACCTGAGTCGAGTCAATGTTGAAACGCGCATAGCCACGATCCAGATAGTAGCTGCGCAGAGTTTCAAGGTCGCCCGCCAGTTTCTGTTTCTGGTATTTGCGATCGCCCACCACGTTCCACCACGGCACTTCGTCACGCAGCTGGAAAGTAGAGATCAGTTCGTCGGTGCTGAACGCGTGGTTACCGACAATGTTGATCTGCTGGATCTTCGCTGAAACACCTTCCTGGAAGACCAGTTTCAGGTCAACGCGGTTACGTGGCAGTGGCGTCACCACCGCTTTCACGCTGGCGCTGTATTTACCGACGCTGTAGTAGAAGTCTTCCAGACCTTTTTCAATGTCTGAAAGGGTTGTGCGGTCCAGAGATTCCCCCACACGAACACCGGATGCTTCAAGGTTCTGCTTGAGCATGTCATCTTTCACCGACTTGTTACCGGAGAAAGTGATACTGGCGATCGTTGGACGTTCTTTTACCTGTACCAGCAGGGTATCACCATCACGCAGGACGCGGACATCCTCGAAGTTGCCGGTGGCAAACAGAGCACGGATGGTGTTACTGATGTCATCATCATTAACCGTATCGCCGGGGCGCACAGGCATACTGAGGAGGGCCGCACCAACGGCGACACGCTGAAGGCCTTCGAAATGAATGTCTTTCACTACGAACCCGTCAGCACCGTATACGGTGGCGCTGCTAAACAGCAGCGACGCTATGAGCAACTTTTTCATCGCCATCGTTATTATGCGTTCTTCCTAACTAACTCTCTTACAACCGAGAGAAATCATTGAAAAGTGCAAGCCCCATTAACAGCACCAGCAAAATCGAGCCAATGCGATAACTAAAGTCTTGAACTCGCTCGGATACCGGTCCGCCTTTTAGCTTTTCAATCGCTAAAAACAGCAGATGACCCCCGTCTAAAACGGGAAGCGGGAACAGGTTGATTATCCCAAGGTTCACGCTAATGAGCGCGAGGAACATGAGATAGTAAATCACCCCGAATTCCGCTGACATCCCAGCCCCCTGGGCAATCGAAATTGGCCCACTGAGGTTGTTCAGTTTCACGTCACCGGTTATCAATTTCCCCAACATGTTGACCGTCAGTTTCATCAGTTGCCATGTTTTATCCGTGGCTTCAAGGATGGCACTGAACGGCCCATACTGGCGTATTGTCTTGTACTCATCTGGCAGCGGGATCACTTTTGGCACTACGCCTGCAAACCCTTCTGCCTTTTTGCCGACCGACTTCGTATCCGGGATCAGCGTCAGCGAAAGCGGACTGCCTTGCCTTTCAACTTCCAGCGCGAGAGACGTTCCCGGATTATCGCGCACCAGAGTAACAAAGGTCATCCACTCTGTTAATGGTTGACCATCGACTTTAACGATCCTGTCGCCTGCTTGCAAACCTGCTTTGCTCGCGGCCGAATTTGCCTGTACTTCGGCTAACACCGGCTCGATCTGTGCACCACGTGGACGAATGCCCAGCGCAGCGACGGGATCCTCTTTGTCTGGCTCGAAACGCCAGTGACGTAAATCGAGCACTTTGTCCTGGCGCGTGTCTGAACCAAACGGCGATACGCTGATGGTGGTCTGCGGATCGCCAATTTTGGCTACCAGCTGCAGTCGCACGGCATCCCAATCAGGGGTTTCGATGCCATCAATCGCTTTAAGTTCCATCCCGGATGTAATTTGCGCACTCGCCGCAATGGAGTTGGGCGCTATTTCACCCACTACCGGACGCACGCCGGGGACGCCGATGATAAACACCAGCCAGTAAGCGAAAACAGCAAAGATGAAGTTAGCTACCGGTCCGGCAGCAATGATGGCGGCGCGTTGTCCAACTGTTTTATTGTTGAAGGCGCTGTGTCGCAGCTCAGGGGCGACAGGCTCAACGCGTTCGTCGAGCATTTTGACGTAGCCGCCCAGCGGGATGAGGGCGATGACAAACTCCGTACCGTGACGGTCGGTGCGCGTCCAGAGCGATTTGCCAAAACCGATGGAAAACCGCTCTACCCGCACACCGCAACGGCGAGCAACCCAGAAATGGCCAAATTCATGCACGGTAATCAGAACACCCAGTGCAACAATGAACGCCGCCAGATTCCAGAGAATGCTCAGCATAAAACCTTCCGTTAAATCGTCCCGAATACCAGTAAAAGCAAGCAAGCAAACACTGGAACAGCCGCTGTCAGGCTATCAATGCGATCCAGTATACCGCCATGCCCTGGAATCAGGTGTCCGCTGTCCTTAATCCCTGCTTCACGCTTGAACATACTTTCGGTTAAATCACCGAGCACCGAGGCAAGCGCAGCAAAAATCGAGCACACCAGCAGTATTGACGGTGCCACTTCCAGATTCGCCCAGACGCCGTAGCCCCAGGAGATAATTGCTGCCGTAAACAAGCCGCCGATGAAGCCTTGCCAGGTTTTGCCCGGAGAAACCTTCGGCGCCAGTTTATGTTTGCCAAATAGTTTACCAAACATATAGGCCCCGGAGTCAGCCCCCCAGACGAGAATCATCACATAAAGCAGCCAGATCGCACCGCTGTAGTGGTTTTCGTCGTAGTGCCAGGCGCGCAGCGCGACCATCCCCCAGAAGAAGGGAATAATGGTGAGCAAGCCAAAAATCAGTCGCAGCACTTTTGAATTACGCCATAGCGCCGCAGAGCCAGGATAAAACAGCACCAGCAGTAGCGCTGCAACCCACCAGGCCAGAGATATCCACAAGGAGCCGGCAACCAGCGGTTGATGGATATCATGGTGATATTCAGGCAACGTAAAGAGCATTATGGCGAGAATGAAGCCACAGAGTACCGCAAGCCATACTCGCTGACTGCGCGAAGTAAAGCCGCTAAACTGTCCCCATTCCCACGCGGCGAGCATGCACACCACCAGCGTAACAATAGCGAATCCCACTGGGGGCAGTAAAAACAGCGCCGCAATGACAATGGGTATTAATACAAAAGCGGAAATCAGGCGATACTTCAGCAAAAGCTACCCCCATCAGGCTTTGTCGCCACCAGGCTCGGTGCCGCCGAAACGACGCTCTCGATTGGCAAAGGCATGCAGCGCACCTTCAAAGTCTTGTTCATCAAAATCGGGCCAAAGAACATCTGTAAAGTAAAGTTCGGCATAGGCAATTTGCCATATCAAAAAGTTACTTATGCGATGTTCTCCCCCTGTCCTAATTACCAAATCCACAGGCGCCTGTTCATTCATGCAGATTTGCTTGCTCAGCGCCTCTTCATCAATTTGGTCGGGTCTCAACAGCCCTTCCTGAACCTGCTCGGCCAGATGCCGAACGCCCTGGATAATATCCCAGCGTCCGCCGTAATTCGCCGCAATATTCAGCGTCAGACCGGTATTATTTTCAGTCAGCGCTTCAGCCTTACGAATTCGTTCCTGCAAACGTGAGTTAAAACGACTGGTATCGCCAATGATACGCAGGCGGACATTGTGGCGGTGCAGGCTTTTTACTTCGCTGTCTAGCGCCCACACAAACAATTCCATCAACGCGGTCACTTCCTGCTGCGGTCGATTCCAGTTTTCACTGCTAAAAGCATAGAGCGTTAACGCATCAATGCCGTTATTGGCGGCAAAAGAAACGGCGCGGCGAACCGATTTCGCCCCAGCTTTATGCCCAAAGGCTCGGATCTTCCCTTGTCTTTTCGCCCAGCGGCCATTGCCATCCATAATGATTGCTACATGACGGCAGCCATGAGCTGGCAAGTTTTCGCTTATTGGTTGATTCGCAGACAACATAACGCGTTTTTTGTCCCTGAAAAGGATTTAACGGTACTCAGGAATACTGAAGCCTATACATAAAAAAGCCGTGTCAAACCACGGCTTACCTGACCACTTAAAGTCAAATACCTGCGATCAGGTGGCGCAGACTATATCACTGAAGCCCAACGCTAACAAATAGCACGACGACTAGTGCTTGCTTTATCACCAGCTTGCGAGACGTGTCACCTGGTGGCGCGCAATATCACGTGCAGCTGCATCCACCGCCAGCACCTCTTCCACGCTTTGTGGTTCGCGCAAATCCATCTTCTCCAGTACCGATAAATTTAACGACGCGATATCGGTAAAACGGATCTGCTGATTCAGAAATGCTTCAACAGTAATTTCATTGGCTGCGTTCAGTGCCGTCGTCGCCGCCTGCCCCTGGTCAAAGGCATTCATCGCAAGCTTCAGACAAGGATAGCGGTCATAGTCTGGTTCACTGAATGTCAGGGAACTTAGCTTGCAGAAATCAAGCGGCTTCACGCCGGATTTCACCCGATTCGGCCACGCCATGGAATGCGCGATAGGCGTACGCATATCCGGCTCGCCCAACTGGGCCAGCACGCTGCCATCCTGATAACGTACCATCGAGTGAATCACCGATTGCGGGTGAATCAGTACTTCCATCTGTTTCGCTGACGCATTAAACAGCCAGCGCGCTTCAATGTATTCCAGACCTTTGTTCATCATGGTGGCAGAGTCAACGGAGATTTTACGCCCCATCGACCAGTTCGGATGGCGGCACGCCTGATCCGGCGTCATTGCACGCAGTTCAGACAGTGGCGTTTCACGGAACGGGCCACCAGACCCGGTAAGCAGAATAGATACCACGCCATTCTGCTCAAGGTCAGCGTACCCCAGGTTCTGTTGAAAAGGTTGCGGTAAACTCTGAAAAATCGCGTTGTGCTCGCTGTCGACGGGCAAAAGACGCGCGCCGCGCTGCTTCACCGCGTCCATAAACAGGCGTCCGCAGGTGACCAGCGACTCTTTATTGGCCAGCAAAACGTCTTTACCGGCATCAATCGCGGCAAGCGTCGGCAGCAGTCCGGCCGCGCCGACAATCGCCGCCATGACCTGATCAACATCACCCAGCGCAGCCATCTCGCAGGCGGCCTGTTGGCCGCTCAGGACCTCGGTACGACCGCCCTTCTCCTGCAGCAGCGCCTTTACCTGGCGGGCACTCTCTTCATCATCCATCACCGCATAACGGGGCGTAAACTCCAGACACTGCTCGACCATTCGCTGCACATTCTTACCGGCCACCAGTGCTGTCACGGTGTAAAGTTCAGGATTATGGCGAACAACGTCGAGTGTGCTGCAACCAATAGATCCGGTTGAGCCGAGGAGAGTTAAATGCTTCATGAGATGCCCGAAAAAAGTTAGACCAGATAAAAGCAAAACGCCGCCAGCAAGACCCGAAGTCCCTCTGAACGGCGTTTATCAGTGTACGACAGAAATCAGAACTGCATCAGTTCCGCTTCTTTATCTGCCAGCGCCGCATCAATTTTCTTGATGGCAGCGTCAGTCATTTTCTGAATGTCGTCCTGGGAACGACGATCGTCATCTTCACTGATCTCTTTTTCTTTCAGCAGCGCTTTAACTTTATCGTTCGCGTCACGACGCACGTTACGGACGGAAACACGACCCTGCTCAGCTTCACCACGCACCACTTTGATCAGGTCTTTACGACGCTCTTCGGTCAGCGGAGGCAGCGGAACGCGGATGTCAGCGCCTGCAGAGCTTGGGTTCAGACCGAGGTCAGACGCCATGATCGCTTTCTCAACCGCCGGGCCCATAGAACGATCGAATACGTTGATTTTCAGCGTACGGGTATCTTCTACGGTAACGCTCGCCAGCTGGCGCAGCGGGGTTGGCGTACCGTAGTACTCTACGATGATGCCATCCAGCAGGCTTGGGGAAGCACGGCCAGTACGGATTTTGCTGATTTGGGTTTTGAACGCTTCTACGCATTTTTCCATGCGTACTTCAGCATCTTTTCTGATGTCGTTAATCACGTTACGAATCCTTGAAAACTTGTCTCAGGCAGACTATCCGCCAGCACAGCGCTACAGGTGTGCTAAGTATAGTCGCGTTTAATTCATGACAACGCCAAAGGCGCGTCCGGGTAAGATACCACTACAAAATAAAGCGGAATCTTACCTGTATTTATCGTCAACGGAAATTATTCCGTGATCAAAGTGCCTTCTTTTTCACCCATGACCACGCGACGCAGTGCGCCAGGTTTGTTCATGTTGAAGACACGGATCGGCAGTTTGTGGTCGCGTGCCAGCGTGAAGGCGGCAAGATCCATCACTTTCAGCTCTTTTTCCAGGACTTCGCTGTAGCTCAGCTGATCGTACATGGTGGCAGAAGGATCTTTTGCCGGGTCGGCAGTAAACACGCCATCGACTTTGGTCGCTTTCAGTACCACATCGGCTTCAATCTCGATACCGCGCAGGCAGGCAGCGGAATCGGTCGTAAAGAACGGGTTACCCGTACCGGCGGAGAGGATCACCACGCGGTTGTTGCGCAGCAGGCTGATGGCTTCTGCCCAGCTGTAATTATCGCACACGCCATTCAGTGGAATCGCGGACATCAGGCGGGCATTCACATAGGCACGATGCAGTGCATCACGCATTGCCAGACCATTCATGACGGTTGCCAGCATACCCATGTGGTCGCCTACAACGCGGTTCATCCCCGCTTTCGCCAGACCAGCACCACGGAAGAGGTTGCCACCGCCAATGACCACGCCAACCTGGATACCCAGTTCGACCAGTTCTTTGATTTCCTGTGCCATGCGATCAAGGATGCTTGCATCAATACCGAAGCCTTCCGATCCCTGCAGTGCTTCGCCACTCAGCTTAAGCAGAATGCGTTTGTACACGGGTTTTGCATTGGTAGCCATGTTTCTTTCCTGAGACTGTCAACGATTAAGATGGGGGTTAATTCTGGCGACATAGTATGTCGCATATCAGCACAGCGATACGGGATCCTGTCTGATTTTCGTCTGACGGGTGACAAAAAGAAGCCGCCCTCAGGCGGCTCCTTTTCAATCATTAAGACTGCTTGGACATTGCAGCAACTTCTGCTGCGAAGTCAGTCTCAACTTTCTCGATGCCTTCGCCCACTTCGAAGCGGATGAAGCCAGTCACGTCAGCGTTGTGCTCTTTCAGCAGCTGAGCAACAGACTTGCTTGGATCCATAACGAATGGCTGGCCAGTCAGAGAAACTTCGCCGGTGAATTTCTTCATGCGGCCTTCAACCATTTTCTCTGCGATTTCTTTTGGTTTACCAGACTGCATCGCGATGTCCAGCTGAACCTGGTACTCTTTTTCTACCACTTCAGCAGACACGTCTTCTGGCTTAACGAATTCTGGTTTGCTTGCAGCGATGTGCATAGCCAGCTGTTTAACCAGCTCTTCGTCAGCGCCTTTAGCCGCAACCAGAACACCGATACGTGCACCGTGCTGGTAAGAGCCCAGAACGTCGCCTTCCAGAGAAGCAACGCGACGGATGTTGATGTTCTCACCGATTTTAGCAACCAGCGCAACACGCTCTTCTTCGAACTGTGCTTTCAGAACTTCAACGTCAGTGATTTTGCCTGCAACAGCAGCGTCCAGAACTTTGTTAGCAAATGCCTGGAAACCACCATCTTTAGCCACGAAGTCAGTCTGGCAGTTAACTTCCAGAATGATACCGTAGTTGCCGTCGATCTTAGTGATGATCACGCCGTCAGCAGCAACGTTGCCTGCTTTTTTAGCTGCTTTGATCGCACCGGATTTACGCATGTTTTCGATTGCCAGCTCGATGTCGCCGTTCGCTTCAGTCAGCGCTTTTTTGCAATCCATCATGCCTGCGCCAGTACGCTCGCGCAGCTCTTTTACCAGGGATGCGGTAATTTCAGCCATTCTTAAATCCTCGGGAGATGTGAACTGCCCGGCCGGGGGCCAAACAGTGTAAATTGAAAAAAGGGGCCGGTAATGGGCCCCTATTCATACACGGTACTAATAAGGGGTAAAACCTTATTATTCAGCTTCTACGAAGCTTTCTTCCGCCTGAGAAGCCAGATCCTGGGAACGGCCTTCACGAACGGTAGCAGCAACAGCGCTCAGGTACAGGCTAACAGCACGGATTGCGTCGTCGTTACCCGGGATAACGAAGTCAACACCGTCCGGATCGGAGTTGGTATCAACGATAGCGAATACCGGGATACCCAGGTTGTTAGCTTCTTTGATTGCGATGTGCTCGTGGTCTGCATCGATTACGAACAGCGCGTCTGGCAGGCCGCCCATATCTTTGATACCGCCCAGGCTGTTTTCCAGCTTGTCCAGTTCACGAGTGCGCATCAGCGCTTCTTTCTTAGTCAGCTTGTCGAAAGTACCGTCCTGAGACTGGGTTTCCAGATCTTTCAGGCGTTTGATGGACTGACGAACAGTTTTCCAGTTAGTCAGCATGCCGCCCAACCAGCGATGGTTCACGAAGAACTGGTCGCAGCTGTTAGCAGCATCTTTCACAGCTTCGCTTGCAGCGCGCTTAGTACCAACGAACAGAATCTTACCTTTACGGGAAGCGATCTTGTTCAGCTCAGCCAGGGCTTCGTTGAACATTGGTACAGTTTTCTCAAGGTTGATGATGTGAACTTTGTTACGAGCGCCGAAGATGAAAGGCTTCATTTTCGGGTTCCAGTAACGGGTCTGGTGACCAAAGTGAACACCAGCCTTGAGCATGTCGCGCATGGAAACAGTTGCCATGTTTAAAACCTCTATATTAAAAGTTGGGGTTATGCCTCCACGTATCCCATATTACCGACCCCAAAGGGCACCCCGGAATATGTGCCGATACGTGTGTGTTGTTACACAAAGTGAGATTTGTCGCTTCCGTCCAGCCTGTGTATCTGAAATGGATCGGAAGTCCGGCGCGCTTTATACCACAAAACGCCGCCATAAACCAACAGTTGTTGGCGGAGTGTGCTGTTAATGATTCTCAATTTGGCACGGGGTGTGCCTGACTGATACCATTGACAACACTTAGACTAGTATTGTCGAAAAAATCGACACCGATGGACAGATTACATGGCTATCTCTATTAAGACCCCTGAAGAAATTGAAAAGATGCGCGTCGCCGGTCGTCTGGCCGCGGAAGTGCTGGAAATGATCGAGCCGTTCGTGAAGCCGGGCGTCAGCACCGGTGAGCTGGACCGCATCTGTAATGACTATATCGTGAACGAGCAGCACGCGGTTTCCGCCTGCCTCGGCTACCACGGTTTCCCGAAATCCGTCTGCATTTCCATTAATGAAGTGGTGTGCCACGGTATCCCGGACGACGAAAAACTGCTGAAAGATGGCGACATCGTCAACATCGACGTCACCGTCATCAAAGATGACTACCACGGTGACACCTCAAAAATGTTCATCGTGGGCAAGCCAACGATTCTTGGCGAGCGTCTGTGTAAAGTGACGCAAGAGAGCCTCTACCTGGCGCTGAAAATGGTGAAACCGGGCATTCGCCTGCGTACCATCGGTGCGGCAATTCAGAAATTTGTCGAGGCAGAAGGTTTCTCCGTGGTGCGTGAATACTGCGGGCACGGCATTGGTCGCGTCTTCCATGAAGAGCCGCAGGTTCTGCATTATGATGCGGATGACGGCGGCGTAGTGCTGCAAAAAGGGATGACCTTTACCATCGAACCGATGGTCAACGCCGGTGATTACCGCATCCGTACCATGAAAGACGGCTGGACGGTGAAAACCAAAGACAGAAGCTTGTCTGCACAGTACGAGCATACTATTGTGGTAACAGACAACGGCTGCGAAATTATGACGTTGCGCAAGGATGACACCATCCCGGCGATACTGACGCACGATGAATGATAAAAAAGCCGGCAAATGCCGGCTTTTTTAATGGCTATAGTTTTTTCTTATGGGTGGCGCACGATGAGTAATCTTTTACCCGAACAGTATGCTAACACAGCACTTCCCACCCTCCCCGACCAGCCCGACAACCCGGGCGTCTGGCCGCAGCACGAGCTGAACTGCGCCGGCATTAAAGCCCATATGGATGTCTTCCAGCGCTGGCTGGGCAGCGCGTTTGATGCCGGTATCTCCGCCGAGCAACTGATCGAAGCGCGTACCGAATTTATCGATCAGCTGCTGCAGCGTCTGTGGATCGATTACGGATTTGGGCAAATCAGTGATGTGGCGCTGGTTGCCGTCGGGGGCTATGGCCGCGGAGAGCTGCACCCGCTTTCCGATATCGATCTCCTGATCTTAAGCCGTAAAAAGCTGCCGGACGAACAGGCGCAAAAGATTGGCGAACTGCTGACCCTGCTCTGGGACGTCAAACTGGAAGTCGGCCACAGCGTGCGCACCCTGGAAGAGTGTCTGCTGGAAGGGTTATCGGACCTGACCGTGGCCACTAACCTGATTGAAACCCGTCTGCTGATTGGCGACGTCGCGCTGTTCCTGGAGCTGCAAAAACACATCTTCAGCGACGGTTTCTGGCCGTCAGAAAAATTCTTCGCGGCGAAGGTCGAGGAGCAAAACCAGCGCCACCAGCGCTACCACGGCACCAGCTATAACCTTGAGCCAGATATTAAAAGCAGCCCTGGCGGCCTGCGCGACATCCACACCTTACAGTGGGTCGCCCGGCGCCACTTTGGCGCCACCTCGCTGGATGAAATGGTGGGCTTTGGCTTCTTAACCGAGGCCGAACGTAACGAGCTCAACGAGTGCCTGCACCTGCTGTGGCGCATTCGCTTTGCCCTGCATCTGGAAGTCACCCGTTACGATAACCGTCTGCTTTTTGACCGCCAGCTCAGCGTTGCCCAGCGCCTCAACTACAGCGGTGAAGGAAACGAGCCGGTTGAGCATATGATGAAGGATTTCTTCCGCGTCACCCGCCGCGTCACCGAGCTCAACCAGATGCTGCTGCAGCTGTTCGACGAGGCCATCCTGGCGCTGACGGCGGACGAAAAACCGCGCCCGATTGATGACGAATTCCAGCTGCGCGGCACGCTTATCGATCTGCGCGACGAAACGCTGTTTATTCGCGAGCCGGAAGCGATCCTGCGGATGTTCTACACCATGGTTCGCAACAGCACCATCACCGGGATCTACTCCACCACCCTGCGTCATCTGCGCCATGCGCGCCGTCATTTGACGGAGCCGCTGTGCTATATCCCGGAAGCCCGATCGCTGTTCCTGAGCATGCTTCGCCACCCGGGCGCCGTCAGCCGCGGTCTGCTGCCGATGCACCGCCACAGCGTGCTGTGGGCCTATATGCCGCAGTGGTCGTACATTGTCGGGCAGATGCAGTTCGATCTGTTCCACGCCTACACGGTGGATGAACACACCATCCGCGTTATGCTCAAGCTGGAGAGCTTTGCGAAAGAAGAGACGCGCTCCCGTCACCCGCTGTGCGTGGAATTATGGCCGCGCCTTACTCATCCGGAGCTGATCCTGATTGCCGCCCTCTTCCACGACATCGCCAAAGGTCGTGGCGGTGACCATTCGGTCCTGGGCGCGCAGGATGTGCTGAAATTTGCCGAGCTGCACGGCCTGAACTCACGCGAAACACAGCTGGTTGCCTGGCTGGTACGCCATCACCTGCTGATGTCGGTCACCGCCCAGCGTCGTGATATTCAGGATCCAGAGGTCATCAAGCAGTTTGCGGAGGAGGTTCAGACAGAAAACCGTCTGCGCTATCTGGTCTGCCTGACGGTGGCCGATATCTGCGCCACCAACGAAACGCTGTGGAACAGCTGGAAGCAGAGTCTGCTGCGCGAGCTCTACTTTGCGACGGAAAAACAGCTGCGTCGCGGGATGCAAAATACCCCGGACATGCGCGAGCGTGTGCGCCACCATCAGCTGCAGGCCCTGGCGCTGCTGCGCATGGACAACATTGATGAAGAGGCGTTACACCAGATTTGGGCCCGCTGTCGGGCTAACTACTTTGTCCGCCATAGCCCAAACCAGCTTGCGTGGCATGCGCGGCACCTGCTCCGGCATGACTTGTCACAGCCGATGATCCTGCTTAGCCCACAGGCCACGCGCGGTGGGACGGAGATTTTCATCTGGAGCCCGGACCGTCCCTATCTCTTTGCTGCGGTGTGCGCCGAGCTGGACAGGCGTAATCTGAGCGTTCACGATGCGCAGATTTTCACGACCCGCGACGGCATGGCGATGGATACCTTTATTGTACTGGAGCCGGACGGCAGCCCGCTGTCGTCTGACAGACATGAAGGAATACGCTTTGGTCTGGAACAGGCGATCACCCAGCGCAGCTGGCAGCCGCCGCAGCCGCGTCGCCAGCCGGCGAAGCTGCGCCACTTTACCGTCGATACCGAGGTCAATTTCCTGCCGACCCACACCGACCGTAAATCGTTCCTGGAGCTGATCGCGCTCGACCAGCCAGGGCTACTTGCCCGCGTCGGCCAGGTTTTTGCCGATCTGGGAATTTCGCTTCATGGGGCAAGAATTACAACCATTGGCGAGCGAGTAGAAGATTTATTTATAATCGCCACAGCGGACCGGCGTGCCCTTAATAATGACCTGCAACTTGAAGTGCAACAACGGTTGACAGCAGCCCTCAATCCAAACGATAAAGGGTGACGTGTTTTTTAGTGAAATGGAAAGAGTAAACCATGCAGCAGTTACAGAACGTTATTGAGTCCGCCTTTGAGCGTCGCGCCGAGATTACCCCGGCAAATGTGGATACCGTGACCCGTGAAGCGGTAAACCAGGTGATTTCCCTGCTGGATTCCGGCGCCCTGCGCGTGGCAGAAAAAATCGACGGTCAGTGGGTCACTCATCAATGGCTGAAAAAAGCCGTGCTGCTCTCTTTCCGTATCAACGATAACCAGGTTATCGACGGAGCTGAAAGCCGCTACTTCGATAAAGTACCGATGAAATTCGCTGACTACGACGAAGCGCGTTTCCAGAAAGAAGGCTTCCGCGTGGTACCGCCAGCGGCGGTCCGTCAGGGGGCATTCATCGCACGCAACACCGTGCTGATGCCATCCTACGTGAACATCGGTGCCTACGTTGACGAAGGTACGATGGTAGACACCTGGGCGACGGTCGGTTCCTGCGCGCAGATCGGTAAAAACGTTCACCTGTCCGGCGGCGTGGGCATTGGTGGTGTTCTGGAGCCACTGCAGGCTAACCCGACCATCATCGAAGACAACTGCTTCATCGGCGCGCGTTCTGAAGTAGTAGAAGGCGTGATCGTTGAAGAAGGCTCCGTGATCTCCATGGGCGTTTACATCGGTCAGAGCACCCGTATTTACGACCGCGAAACCGGCGAAGTGCATTACGGCCGCGTTCCGGCAGGCTCTGTGGTGGTCTCCGGCAACCTGCCGTCAAAAGATGGTAAATACAGCCTGTACTGTGCGGTTATCGTGAAGAAAGTGGATGCGAAAACCCGCGGTAAAGTCGGCATCAATGAGTTGCTGCGTACCATCGATTAATCGGGTATAACAAAAAGCGGGGGCAACCCCGCTTTTTTTGTATCTGAGGGTGGCGAAAGTAGATTTTTTCGTTAATTATTCAAAGGTTATGTTGAGATCAAGGGTACCGCTATGTACGATAATCTGAAAAGTCTGGGCATTACCAATCCTGATGAAATTGATCGTTACAGCCTCCGTCAGGAAGCCAATAACGATATTTTGAAAATCTATTTTCACAAGGATAAAGGCGAGTTTTTCGCCAAAAGCGTGAAGTTTAAATATCCACGCCAGCGTAAGACCGTCGTTGCTGACGGCGTAGGACAGGGTTACAAAGAAGTACAGGAAATCAGCCCTAACCTGCGCTATGTGATCGATGAACTCGATCAGATCTGCCAGCGCGACCGTACTGAAGTTGATCTCAAGCGTAAGATCCTTGACGATCTGCGTCATCTGGAAAGCGTTGTCACCAACAAGATCAGCGAGATTGAAGCGGATCTTGAGAAATTAACTCGGAAATAAAAGCAAAACGGCAATCTTGATTGCCGTTTTTAATGTTTGCGCCCTCTCCCTGTGGGAGAGGGATGGGGTGAGGGCATCAGACTGCACTCCCTCATCGCTGTTCATCCAGCTGCAACGCCACATACAGCAGCAACCTGTCGTCGAAATTCCCCAGATCTAACCCCGTCAGTTCCGAAATCCGGTTGAGCCGATACTCCAGGGTATTGCGGTGAATAAACAGCGCCTTCGACGTTGCCAGCGGCTGCACGTTATGACGGAACCACGCCTGTAACGTCCGGCGCAACAGACCGTTATTGTCCATCGCTTTCAGGCGTGCCAACGGGCGCGCCAGCTCGTTGGCCTGCCAGCCGCCGCGCAGGCTGTCGAGCAACACCGGCAACATCAGATCCTGATAGAAGTAACTACGGCTTTCCGGCATCCTCTGTTTGCCCACCATCATGGTGGTGCGTGCAGTCCGCCACGAGCGGGCGATACTGCCCGGCCCGGTAAAGTAATTTCCCAGTGCAACGCGAAAACGCAGGTGACCATTCTCCTGCATACGCGCAATCAGCTGCTCCACACGACGGCGATGATCTTCCGCATCCCAGCGACCAAACTGATTAAGCGCCGGTTTGAGCACCACCATTTCCGTCAGAGAAACAATCGCCACCAGATTATTGCGTTCCGGCGTCGCCAGCGCATTTTGCAGCTGCTGCAGCTCCGCCATCGCGCTATCCACGCCAAGCTGGCCGCTATCCACCTCAATCACCGCCACCACGCGCGGCTGGTTCAGATCGATCCCCAGACGCTGCGCCCACTCACTGAGTGCAGGCGTATGCTCTTCCGCCTGAATAAGATTCATCACCAGCTCTTCGCGCAGGCGGCTGTCCTGCGCCAGCAGGTGCATCAGGCGCGACTGCTCCAGCATCATTTCAGCCGTCATACAGACCAGCTCGCCATATTTTCGCAGAGACTCCGGTTCCCCGGTCAGGCCAATAACGCCAACAATTTCCCCTTCCAGGCGCAGCGGTAAATTAATACCCTGACGAACACCGTGAAGATGTTTTGCTACCGCATCGTCGATATCCACAACCCGCCCCTGGGAAAGCACCAGCAGCGCACCTTCGTGCAATTCCCCAATCCGTTCACGATCGCCGCTACCTATAATGCGCCCGCGGGCATCCATTACGTTGATATTGGTATCGATGATGCGCATGGTGCGCGCCACAATATCCTGCGCCATTTTGGTATCAAGATGCCAGCCAGCCATGTAACCCTCCTGTGAGCAGAGCTCAAGCATAGGGGAGTTCCATTAGGGTCGCATTGTGCAGATGCACAAAGCCGGGGAGAGAAGTATGGACTTGTGGAAAGGGTCACAGAAACGAGAAAGCCCCTGCGTACAGGGGCTTAAGAGGATTACTGCATCAGCAGGTAAATAGAGGTGTCACCACGCTGGATATTGAGCGCCAGCACGGAAGGCTTGCTGTCGAGAATTTTGCGCAGTTCCGCGATGTTTTTCACCGGCTGCTGGTTAGCGCCCATGATCACATCGCCTTTCTTCAGGCCGATACGGGCTGCCGGTGAATTCGCTTTTACGTTATTCACTACCACGCCTTTATCTGCCCCTTTGTTGCTCATCTCGGCACCTTCAATCCCGCTGAAGATGGTGCTGGAATCAACCTGATTCTGGCTGCTCTGCTGCAGTTCCAGGCTGACGTTAACCGCCTTGCCGTCGCGCAACAGGCCGAGGGTGACTTTACTGCCAATCGGCATGGAACCCACTTCCGCACGCAGGGCGGCAAAGCTGCTGATCGGTTTACCGTTCAGGGAGGTGATCACATCCCCCGCTTTAATGCCCGCTTTTGCGGCAGAGGAGTTCGGCATCACCTGGCTGACGAATGCCCCGCGCTGGGCGTCAACCTTCATCGCCTTCGCCAGTTCGGAGTTCAACTCCGTACCGAGGATACCCAGCTCACCGCGTTTCACCTGGCCATACTGCACCATCTGCGCGGTCAGGTTTTTCACCATGTTACTTGGGATCGCAAAGCCGATACCGATGTTGCCGCCGTCCGGGGCCAGGATCGCGGTGTTGATACCGATCAGTTCACCGTTCAGGTTGACCAGCGCGCCGCCGGAGTTACCGCGGTTGATCGCCGCATCCGTCTGGATGAAGTTTTCATAGTTTTCGGCATTCAGGCCACTGCGCCCCAGGGCAGAGACGATACCGGAGGTCACCGTTTCGCCCAGACCGAACGGGTTACCGATCGCGACGGTATAGTCACCCACGCGCAGTGCGTCGGAGTCGGCAATCTTAATCGCCGTCAGGTTTTTCGGATCCTGAATCTGGATCAGCGCGATATCAGAGCGCGGATCTTTACCGACCACTTTAGCGTCGAATTTACGGCCATCGCTGAGCTGAACTTTAATGCTGTTAGCGTTATCAACAACGTGGTTGTTGGTCACGACGTAGCCTTTCGCTGCATCAATAATGACCCCCGAGCCAAGCGCCATGAATTTCTGTTGCTGGCCGCCGCCCTGGCTGTCATCCCCTGCGCCACCGCCCTGACAGAACGGAGAGCTCTGGAAAGGTGAACCGTCCTGGCAGAACGGCGAGTTGTCGCCGAAGAACTGCTGGAAGTTACGCGGCATGCGCGGCGTATTGACGGTCGTGCTACCCTCAACGTTAATACTCACCACCGATGGCATCACTTTTTCGAGCATCGGTGCCAGGCTTGGCATCTGCTGCGCGGTTGCTGCCGACGACGCGGTCTCGGCTGCAGTAGCAGTCAGAGGAGACAGCGCTAAACCTAAACTCAGAGCCAGTGCACTCATTGCTAATGTGGTTTTTTTCATGTTTCTCAATCTCGATTTACAGGTAACGCAAAATTGCTGTGTAACTCAGATTCATTTTATACCGCTTAGTTCCGGCGATAAGTTTATGGAAAAGGTAAAAATTTATTGGCCGTCTTTACAAAACTCCGGGGTTATTCCACCGCCATGAGCTTGCGGTATTCATCCCAGGCATACAGGTCGGTCATGCCGCTGATATAGTCCTGGATAAGACGGCAGCGATAATAATATTCCATCACCGGCCATTGAGGAGAATGGCGATCCAGCTTACTCATCGCTTCGACATACGCCAGACGATGACGGGTAGAGAGTTTCTGATAAAGTCGCGATTCAATAGGTATTCGGCGCACGCGCTCGTGTTCCACCAGCTCACTGAACTCGTCGACCGACAGCTGAAGCAACGGGGAATAAATTTCCAGTAACCCACTGATTACCCGGTAGCCCTGCAGCTCTAACTGTTCAACATCCGGATGGCTGAACACATGCCGCATCGCCACATGTTTATAAAGTTCGAGCAGTTGACTGAAACTACTGTCATCTTCCAGCAGCGCATGATTGAATTCCCCGTCGAAAATCAGCGGTAAATTATCAATAAAGCGCGACGCCGCATACGGCACCAGTTTATTTAATGTATTGACCCGCAAATACATAAAGAATTGATCTTCCGTACTGCGGCTTAATGTATTTGAGCGTGATTTTTCCCAGGCATTTTCGACAACCTGCGCAAACAGCGACCCTTTTTCATGGGTCCCCCAGGCCGCATAAAGATGCTGATAAAGTTCCTCGACGCTGAAGATTCTTTTCTCAACGGCGTCTTCCAGATCGGCCACGCAATAGGAAATATCATCGGCGGCTTCCATAATCCAGGTCAATGGAAAGCGGCCGTTTGGCGTCAAAGAGAGTTCTTTACGCAGCCGTTCAATATAGGCCTCTTCAGAAAGGTAATAGCCCGGTTTTTTCATTAAATAACTGTGAGACGCAGGCGTCTCCCCCATCCACCAGGCGGGGCGGGTATATTTCAGGATGCAACCGACCTGGGCCCAGGTCAGGTTCATACGCATCAGTGAATGGACCAGCCGGATGCCCTGTGCGTTACCCTCGAAATGACAGAGGTCCTGGCGCACTTTACGCCGCAGATCGTTCAACCCCTCTTCACCTTCACGCAGTCGGAGATCGCGTACGATACAGCGGTCATCGCTGAGGGGCTGACTGACCGCATCCGAGGGGTACAGCCGTTGTTTAAACCAGTCATTAATTGCCGCCTCACCAAAGTGACCGAAAGGCGGATTACCGATGTCATGCATCAGGCAGGCCATCTCAACGATGCTCTCGAAAGGGCCCGTCAGTTCGTCCAGACCATAGGTTTCCAGCAAACGCTGTTCTTTCAGGCGGCTCAACACCTCTTTGGCAATATAGCGCCCCACCTGCTGCACTTCCATGGAGTGGGTCAGGCGCGTGCGCACCGCGGCATTACGCTCAAGTGGAAAAACCTGAGTCTTTTGCTGCAGACGACGGATGGCGGGCGAATTGATGATCCGTCCGCGATCGCTTTCGAAGATACGCAGGATCTCATGTTCGCTCTTGTCGCCCTGCGGCGAACGGAAACGTCGGTGCCAGTTAATTTTGGTGCGAAAATCGATTGGTGACATGTGCTCCCCCGCCTGAGAATGCGTTTCCCCTTAACCGCATGATAGACTATGCATCTTAACAAGGCACATCGCGAGTAAATCTATGAAAATCGGCATTATTGGTGCAATGGAAGAAGAAGTTACGCTGCTGCGTGACAAAATTGAGAACCGTCAGACACTCTCTCTGGGGGGTTGTGAGATCTACACCGGCCAGCTGAACGGTGTTGACGTAGCTCTGCTGAAATCAGGCATCGGTAAAGTGGCTGCTGCGCTGGGTGCAACCCTGCTGCTTGAGCGCTGCAAGCCGGACGTGATCGTTAATACCGGCTCTGCAGGTGGCCTGGCGCCGACGCTGAAAGTGGGTGATATCGTGGTCTCCGACGAAGCGCGCTACCACGATGCTGACGTGACCGCCTTCGGCTACGAGTACGGCCAGCTCCCGGGCTGTCCCGCAGGATTCAAGGCTGACGACAAGCTGATTGCCGCGGCAGAAACCTGCATTGCGGAGCTCAATCTCAACGCGGTACGCGGCCTGATTGTCAGCGGCGATGCGTTTATCAATGGCTCCGTGGGTCTGGCGAAAATCCGCCATAACTTCCCGCAGGCGGTGGCCGTTGAGATGGAAGCGACCGCGATCGCTCACGTTTGCCATAACTTCAGCGTGCCGTTCGTGGTGGTTCGCGCCATCTCTGACGTGGCTGACCAGCAGTCCCACATCAGCTTCGACGAGTTCCTGACCGTTGCAGCAAAACAGTCCACCGTGATGGTGGAACGCCTGGTGCAGACTCTGGCACGTGGCTAAACATAGCATCAGGGCGCTGGCCGCCCTGCTTCTTTTCGCACCGCTGTGGCTCTATGCGGTACCGCGTGTGATTACGCTCTCCCCCGCGAACACGGAACTGGCGTTTGCCGCCGGCATTACCCCCGTTGGCGTGAGCAGCTTTTCCGATTATCCCCCGCAAGCCGCAGGCATTGAAGAGGTAGCAACCTGGCAAGGGATGAACCTTGAGCGCATCGTGGCGCTTAAACCGGATCTCGTGCTGGCCTGGCGCGGCGGCAACGCCGAGCGGCAGGTTAACCAGCTGACCTCGCTTGGCATCAGGGTGATGTGGGTTGACGCGGTGAGCATTGAACAAGTCGCGCAGGCGCTACGCGCCCTGGCTCCCTATAGCCCAACCCCCAAAAAGGCGGACGACGCCGCCAGACAGATGCTCAGCGACTATGCCGCGCTAAAAACCCGCTACGACACGCCCGTGAAAAAGCGTATCTTCCTGCAGTTTGGCAGCCAGCCGCTGTTCACCACCGGAAAGGGATCGATTCAGAACCAGGTGCTGGAAGTCTGTGGTGGTGAGAATATTTTTGCGGCCAGCCGCGTACCGTGGCCCCAGGTAAGCCGTGAACAGGTTCTGGCGCGCCAGCCACAGGCTATCGTCGTGGTCGGAAATGCGAGCGAGATTCCTAAAATTGAACAATTCTGGCAAAGGCAGCTAAAAATTCCGGTGATCCCGCTCAACAGCGACTGGTTTGAACGCGCCAGCCCGCGTATTATCCTCGCCGCAAAACAGCTCTGTGCCGCGCTGGCAGAGAGTCACTAACATTCGTTCGAGGATTTAACGATGCTCGTTTATTGGCTGGATATTCTTGGCACAGCCGTTTTTGCTATCTCCGGCGTCCTGCTCGCCGGAAAACTACGCATGGATCCGTTTGGCGTGCTGGTGCTGGGCGTGGTCACCGCCGTGGGAGGTGGGACTATCCGTGATATGGCGCTGGCAAATGGCCCGGTATTTTGGGTAAAAGATCCGACCGATCTGGTGGTGGCGATGGTCACCTGCCTGTTAACCATTGTGCTGGTTCGCCAGCCTCGCCGATTACCGAAATGGATACTGCCGGTACTGGATGCGGTGGGCCTGGCCGTGTTTGTCGGGATCGGCGTAAACAAGGCGTTTAATGCGGGTACCGGCCCGATGGTGGCGATCTGCATGGGCGTATTAACCGGCGTGGGCGGCGGGATCATACGCGACATTCTGGCGCGTGAAGTGCCGATGATCCTGCGTACTGAAATATACGCAACGGCCTGCATTGCGGGCGGCATTGTTCACGCGACCGCGTACTACACCTTTGCGATCCCACTGGAAAATGCAGCGATGCTGGGAATGGTCGTGACGCTGGTGATACGTTTAGCGGCGATACGCTGGCATCTGAAGCTGCCGACGTTTGCGCTGGATGACAGGTAAACGCAAAACGGTAACCGCAAGGTTACCGTTTTTAGTCTTTTCTCCCTCTCCCTGTGGGAGAGGACCGGGGTGAGGGCATCAGCCCGCCCCCTCTTAAATACTGAACGAAGAACCACACCCGCAGGTGCTTGTCGCATTCGGGTTGGTCACCACAAAGCGCGAACCTTCCAGACCTTCGGTATAATCCACCGAACCGCCCACCAGATATTGCAGGCTCATCGGGTCAACCACCAGTGCAACACCCTGCTTCTCGATAGTCATATCGCCATCGTTGACCTGATCGTCAAAAGTAAAACCATACTGGAAGCCGCTGCAGCCGCCACCGGTAATATAGACACGCAGTTTCAGATCCGGATTGTCTTCGTCGGCAATCAGGGTTTTCACTTTGTTGGCTGCTGCTTCGGTAAATTCCAGCGGCACAGCTACATCATCACTCATCTTATGCTCCCATGAATACTGCTACTGCTATTGGGTAAAATTCACCCAATTCTTTGTGTCATTATCTAATACCCTGGTAATTCATTCAAGTATTCTGCGTTGCGGCCCGTTCAGCCTCTTGTTTTGCCAGAGTATGCGCAAGGATGGTGGAGTATAGCGGTTTTCCACCCAGGAATTGGGCTAATAGTGTCGCGCCGAGACAGGTAATGATCATTGGCAAAATGAGCTGGTAATTGTCCGTCATCTCCAGCACCAGCACGATCCCGGTCAACGGCGCACGCAGGGACGCCGCCAGCAGCGCCCCCATTCCGGCAATCGCAAAGGTGCCAGCTTCCAGATGGTATGCCGGAAAACCGGCCTCGGCCGCCATGCCAAAGGCAGTGCCGAGCAGCGTTCCCAGCGCCAGCATCGGGGCGAATATCCCGCCGGGCGCACCGGAGGAAAAACAGAGCACCGTGGTGATGACACGGGAGATAAACATAAACAGCAGCAGGCCCACGCTGAAGTTCCCCGCAGCCGCAATCGGGATCAGCCCGAACCCGCCGCCGGCGGCGTTCGGTTCAATAAAGCCGAGCACCCCGCACATCCCGCCCAGCAGGCCGCCCATGAGAACCCATTTGGTTGTATTCCCACCGTGAATACGCTGGAACCAATCCTGAGCGCGTAAAATAAAGATATTAAACAGCGGGCCCACCACGCCAAAAATCATGCCGAGGATCAGGTAAAGCCACAGCGTATTCACCGGCGCATTGGTCAGTTTCCCCACTTCTATCACCGGGCTTTCGCCATTAAAAATGCGAAAAACAATGCTCGACATAATGACGCCGGTAAAGACCGCTTTTATGGAGATCAGGTTGTAGCGGAACTGGGCGCGCATCTCTTCAATGATGAATAAAATCCCCGCCAGCGGCGCGTTGAACGCGGCTGAAAGCCCCGCTGCCGCACCGGTGGCCAGCAGCGTATGGCGCGCTTCCGCGCTGCGCATCCGAAACAGGTCCCCCACCATACGCCCGACGTTCCCGCCCAGCTGTACAGTCGGTCCCTCACGTCCCAGCACCATCCCCGCACCGAGGGTTCCCATACCACCGATAAATTTCACCGGGATCACCCGCCACCAGCGCACCGGGCGTAACTCCTCCAGCGCACCTTCAATTTCCGGGATGCCCGAGCCCCCCGCCTCCTGCGCAAATTTGCGCACCAGAAAATAGCCCACCATGGCAAACAGCGCAGAGAGCCAGAATGCCCCAGCCCAGACCAGCCAGGGGTTATTGGCGAAACCGGCTACGGTTCCCACTCGCCAGTTGAGGACGGCATTCACCGCTTTTTCAAACGCCACACCAACCAGACCCGCGAGAGTACCCACCACGGCAGCGGCGAGCAGAATTGCCAGCGGCGTTTTATCGCGATTAATCAGCCGCCGGATGCTGATACGGTGTTGGGCACGTCTGAACTGCTGTTCTTCGAAAGTGGGGAGGTCTGCTTTCATTACCGTTTCTTTTCGTCATACAAATAGCCGCAGGGATTTTACCAGAGTGCGTCGCATCTTCCCGTGAAAAATACTTAACAATTGTTTAGCCGTGAAAACGGGCAAAAATTTCATTACCTTTCGCGGATCACTTAGAATAGTGTGCTTAATCATTTTATACGAACCAGGAACGACGCCATGAGCAAGTCTGAAAACCTCTACAGTGCAGCCCGCGAGCTTATTCCGGGTGGCGTGAACTCACCTGTGCGCGCCTTTACCGGCGTGGGCGGTACGCCGCTGTTTATCGAACGTGCTGACGGCGCGTATCTGTATGATGTCGATGGCAAAGCCTATATCGATTATGTCGGCTCCTGGGGCCCAATGGTGCTGGGCCACAACCACCCGGCTATCCGTAACGCGGTGATCGAAGCCGCACAGCGCGGCCTGAGCTTCGGTGCGCCAACCGAGATGGAAGTGAAAATGGCGGAGCTGGTCACCGAGCTGGTGCCCACCATGGACATGGTGCGTATGGTGAACTCCGGTACCGAAGCGACCATGAGCGCCATCCGCCTTGCGCGTGGCTTCACTGGCCGCGATAAGATCGTCAAATTTGAAGGCTGTTACCATGGTCATGCGGACTGCCTGCTGGTGAAAGCGGGCTCCGGCGCGCTGACCCTCGGCCAGCCAAACTCTCCTGGCGTACCGGCAGATTTCGCCAAACATACTCTGACCTGCACCTACAACGATCTGGCTTCCGTTCGCGCGGCGTTCGAGCAGTATCCGCAGGAGATCGCCTGCATTATCGTTGAGCCTGTTGCGGGTAACATGAACTGCATCCCACCGCAGCCTGATTTCCTGCCAGGCCTGCGTGCCCTGTGCGATGAATTTGGCGCCCTGCTGATCATCGACGAAGTGATGACCGGCTTCCGTGTGGCGCTGGCGGGTGCCCAGTCTTATTATGGCGTTGAGCCAGATCTGACTTGCCTTGGCAAAATCATCGGCGGCGGCATGCCGGTCGGGGCATTTGGTGGGCGTAAGGACGTCATGGAAGCCCTGGCACCAACCGGCCCGGTCTACCAGGCAGGCACGCTCTCCGGTAACCCGATTGCGATGGCGGCAGGTTTTGCCTGTCTGAGCGAAGTGGCTCAACCGGGGATTCATGAAACCCTGACTGAGCTGACCACGCAGCTGGCAAACGGACTGCTTGACGCGGCAGAAGAAGCCGGTATTCCGCTGGTGGTGAACCACGTGGGCGGCATGTTCGGGATTTTCTTCACCGATGCGAAAACCGTGACCAGCTATCAGGACGTGGTGAAATGTGACGTCGAACGCTTCAAGCGCTTCTTCCACCTGATGCTGGAAGAAGGCGTCTACCTGGCGCCGTCAGCGTTCGAAGCAGGCTTTATGTCCGTGGCGCACAGCAAAGAAGATATCAATAACACCATCGACGCGGCGCGTAAGGTGTTTGCGAAGCTCTAAGATGAGCAGCTTGATGCCCTCACCCCAACCCTCTCCCACAGGGAGAGGGAGCAAACACTAAAACGGCAATCTAAGGATTGCCGTTTACTTTTATTACCGACTCTGCTTTCTCAACAGATAAATAAAATACGGCGCACCAATGAAGGTCGACAGCAGGCCCGCCGGGATCTGATACGGGAACAGCACCATTCTTCCGCACCAGTCCGCAAACACCAGCATGACCCCGCCCGTGAGGGCAGACATCACAATATGCGGCATCGTCCGGCGGAATCCCATCATTCTCGCAATATGCGGCGCCATTAACCCCACAAAACTCAGCGGTCCGATCGTCATGGTGGCCGTCGCCGTCAGGCACGCCGCCAGCAGCAGCAGAGCCACACGCGCTGGCGTCAGCGCCATGCCCACCGCACGCGCGGTTTCACCGCCGAGCGGCAGAATGGTCATCCAGCGACGGCACAGCGGGACCATCGCCAGCAGCACGATCATCACGATCCCGGACCAGACAACCTGGCTGCCGGTAGCACCGTACGTTGAGCCGGAAATCCAGGTCAGGATCTTCGCCATACGTGGGTCACCGCTCGCCTGCAGCATCATCAGCAGCATCGTAAACGCGGTGCTGAGCGCCATCCCGGCCAGCAGCATTCGGTGCGGAGAAAATCCGCCGCGACCGGCAGCGATGAGGATAATCATCAGCGTGGCCGCCGCACCGAGACTACCGGCAGGCATCAGCCAGGCAAACGCATTGCCCGGTACAAAGAACAGCATCAACACCACGCCAAAGGCGGCGCCAGAGCTGATCCCGAGCACTTCCGGGCTCGCCATCGGGTTGCCGGTCAGACGCTGAATGATACACCCCGCTACCGCCAGCATCACCCCGGCGATCAGCGCAGCGAAGATACGCGGCCAGCGCCACTGCAGCAATTCGTTAAGCAACTCGCCCGTTGCCCAGTGCCAGCCCGCCGCATCGCGCCCGAAAGCGAGCGCAGTAAACGAGGCGATAACCAGCACCGCCAGACCGGCAAGGCTAAACCACAGCACCGACTGACGTTCAGCAGAAACTTTATCGCCCGCATCCATCGCCGGCGCGCTCATGCTGCGCAGACGCGGCAGCAGCCAGAGCAGAAGCGGCGCACCGATAAGCGCCGTGACCGACCCGGTAGAGACTTCCCGCCACACCCGCGCCAGCCAGAGAATCAGCTGATCGGAAAGCCAGAGGATCAGTGCCCCAATCAGCGCGGCCAGCAGCAGACGCGCCAGCAAACGACGCGCCCCGAGCATTTTCGCCAGCAGCGGGGCAAACAGGCCGATAAACCCGATGATGCCAACCGCGTTCACCAGCAGGGCACTCAATACAATCGCCAGCGTCAATGCAGCCAGGCGGGCCAGCGACAGCGCCAGCCCCAGATTACGCGCCACACCATCATCCAGTCCCATCAGCGTGAGTGGACGCAGGAGCAACAGCGTCAGTACGGTGCCGCCGGCCAGCTGTGGCCACAGACGCTGCACGACGCTCCAGTCGGTCTGGGTGAGCGTGCCGGTACTCCACAGGAACATGCTTTGCAGCCGATCGTGGTGGAACAGCACCAGCAACTGGTTAATCGCCCCGCAATAGAGGCTCACCACCAGCCCGGCCAGAATCAGCGTCACGGGGGAGAGGCGTTTGCCCCAGGCCACGCCAAAGACCAGCGCCCCCACCACGCACGCCCCCGCGAGAGCGGCAAACTGCGAGGTCAACGCCCCCGGAAGCGCCCACAGCGTAACGATCGTGATCCCAAGCTGCGCGCCGGTCGCGACACCGAGCGTCGTGGGCTCCGCCAGTGGATTACGTAAAACCTGCTGGAACAGAACGCCCACCAGCCCCAAACCGGCACCCACCAGGAGCGAGATCGCCAGACGCGGCAGCAGACTGTAGTGGAACAGCATCTGCTGAATGTTATCGATATCCGGTGCGGCCAGCGCGCCGCCCCACTGTCCACGCGGCAGCGCCGCCGAGAGGTTGAACCAGGTTAACCCCAGCGCGGCGAGGAAAAGTACGGCCAAAAGCAACGCCGGGAAGCGGGCGATACGCTTGCTCATGCTTTACCTCCCAGCGCGTTATCCAGCACCCGGGCAAAGTGCATGGCTGACAGCGTCGCGCCGTAGAACCAGACCGCCGGAGCGCGCTGGAAGCGCTGCTCACGCACAAACGGCATCGCCTGCCACAGCGGTGTCGCCATCAGCGTCTGCATGTCACGTTCGTTCCCGTGGTCAAAACAGAGCACATCCACATCACGAAACGCCGCCAGGCGGTCGATACCCACGGCGGTGCTGCCCCAGAACGTCATCTCCCCTTCCCAGGCATTACGGATGCCAAAACTGTCGAGCACTTCCTGGAACAGGCAGTTTTTACCAAAGACCAGCATATGGCGGGCATCCAGCAGCGTCACCATCAGCAGCGGGCGATCGCCCCGGTGCGCAAAACGCGGTTTTAACGTAGCTATCAGGTCATCAAATTCCTGAAGATGCTGTTTGGCCTCGGCCTCGCGGTTGAGGAAATGCGCCATCTCGTTAATCGAGTTTTTCGCAACGCTCAGCGGTTTTTTACCGTCGCTGAATGCGAATCCGCGTCCTGGCGCAATGCGTGCCATGACCTCTTCAGATGGACCGTAGCCCGCAGACCAGAACAGGAATGACGGTTTCATCTGGGTGAGCAGCTCGAGGTTTGGTTCGGTACGCAGGCCGACGTCGATCACCGAGTCCGGCAGTTTCGGCTCATTCACCCACAGGGTGTAATTGGGAATATCCGCCACGCCGTAGGGCGTAACGCCGAGCGCCATCATCAGCTCGACCGGCAGCCACTCCAGGGCCACAATACGGTGCGGATCGACGGCGGCAGCGCGCGCCGGCGTCATTTTTAACAGCAGCGGTGAGAGCGCCATCGCCGTCAGCAGGCGGCGGCGACTGATAAGTATGTTATTCAGCATCAGTATACAAAGCTCACCGGCGCAGCCCCGGCCGGGTGAGGCAGAATCCCCATAGGAATACCGTAAATACGTTCCAGCGTTTCACTGCGCATCAGCTCGGACGGCGAGCCCTGTGCAATCATCTCGCCACCACGTAGCGCGACAAGGTAGTCACAATAACGCGCGGCCATATTGATATCATGCAGGACCGCAATCACCGTCAAACCCCGCTGCTGACTTAAGCGATGCACCAGCGCCAGCACGTCGACCTGGTGTGCAATATCCAGCGCGGAGGTCGGCTCGTCGAGCAGCAGGCAGCGGCTGTCCTGCGCCACCAGCATCGCAATCCACGCGCGCTGACGCTCTCCGCCGGAGAGGCTATCCACCAGCCGGTGCGCCAGCGGTTTTAGTCCCACCAGCGCAATCGCCTCTTCCACTTTCTCCCTGTCGGCGACGCCGAAGCGCCCCAGCGCGCCATGCCAGGGATAACGCCCAATGGCCACCAGCTCGCGTACCGTCATCCCTTCCGCCTGCGGCAGCTGCTGCGGCAGATAAGCCACTTTACGCGCGAAGGCTTTACTGCTCCAGCTCTCCAGCGGTTGGTTGTCCAGCAGAATGTCACCTTCTGAAGGCGGCTGATGACGGCCCAGCATTTTGAGCAATGTGGATTTACCGGAGCCGTTGTGACCAATCAGGCCCGTGACTTTACCAGCCGGAAACGTCAGAGAGAGCGGATGCAGCAGCGTGCGTCCGGGTACGCGAAAGGAGAGATGGTTGAGCATAAAGGTGGTGTCGGGTTGCGTTTGATTATCCTGCATATCAGCCAACTTAAATAAAAAGGGCACGGCGAACCGTGCCCAAAGAGCGGTTAGAAGCGGAAGGTCGCGGTGGCAACAACCTGACGTTCAGCACCCCAGAAGCAACCGTAGGTGTTGAAGCAGCTGGCAACGTACTCACGATCGAACAGGTTATTCACGTGCAGCGCCACGTTCGAACCGGCCATACCAACGCGAGCCAGATCGTATCGGACCAGCGCATCGACGACGGTATAGCTGCCCACTTTGAAGGAGTTCGCCGCATCGCCATAGCTTGAACCGGTATAACGCACGCCGGTACCCAACGTCAGGCCGGAAAGCGCGCCATCAAAGAGGGTGTAATCACCCCACAACGATGCCATATGTTTCGGAACCTGTGCAGGCGTGTTGCCTTTGTAATTGGTATCGGTGGTGTATTCCGCATCGGTGTAGGTATAGGAGCCGACAACGTTAACGCTCGCAGACAGTGCAGCTTTCGCTTCCAGCTCTACGCCACGGGCACGGATTTCACCGCCCTCAACCGAGAAGATGGAGCCCGCCGGGTCCGCCATCAGGTTGTTGGTTTTGGTTAACTGGTACAACGCACCGGTGACGACAATCGGACGATCGTCCGGAACGTATTTCACGCCCGCTTCGTACTGCTTGCCTTTAGACGGAGAGAACAGTTTACCCTGAGCATCAGTCTGCGAAGCCGGTTCAAACGATTCGCTGTAGCTAAAGTACGGGGTTACACCGTTATCAAACAGGTAGTTAACACCGCCACGCCAGGTAAACTGGGTGTCATCACGTTTGGACGTGGTATTGAACACACGGTTATAGGACTCCTGATCGGCCCAGTCATAACGGCCGCCCAACGTGACCAGCACTTTATCCCACTGCGCCTGATCCTGAACATAAAGACCGGTCTGCTTCTGGCGGTTCAGGACCTGGTAAGGACCTGAGTTAGCCGGATCTTTTGCACCGAAATCAAAATCGCTGTTCACAGGATGATAAAGATCCAGCAGCGGAACCGAGTCGTCATAACCGAACCAGGAGTTGATGTCATTCCGCATGCGCATAAAGTCAACGCCGGTCAGCAGAATGTGATCCACCTCGCCAGTAGCGAATTTGCTTTGCAGCTGAGTATCAACGGTGAAGTTCTGCAGTTTTTCATTATCGACAACGTATTTACGCGCCAGATAATGCCCTTTATCAGCAGGGGACAGCGCCGCACACTGTTTGTTGCCTGCATTCGCCGGATCGGTGCAGACGCCATAACCGTAAACACTGTTTTGCGAGGTTTTATTCTCGGCAAAGCGCAGGTTCTGGCGCACGGTAAAGGTATCGTTGAATTCGTGGCCGAAGCTATATCCCACCATTTTCTGGTTACGGGAATAGGTATTGTTCTTCGCGCCCTCGTTGAAGTCAGTCGGCAGACGATCGCCGTTTGGCAACGGATCGACCGTCCCCTCTTTCGGTAACCAGCCGTAGTAACCTGTTTCAGGCTCGTTCTGGAAATAAGAGAGGAACGTAAAGGTCGTCTTCTCATCAGGACGCCAGGAGAAAGATGGCGCGATGGCATAACGCTGCTCTTCTGCACGCTCCTGCTGAGCGTTATTAGAGCGCGCTACACCCGTTAAGCGATAAGAGTAAACGCCGTCGTCGTCGATGGCATCACTAAAATCAAACCCGGTCTGGAACAGGCTATCCGTACCTACTTTGAACTGGATCTCTTTCAGCGGCTCGGTGGTTGGGCGCTTACTTACCATATTCAGCAAGCCACCAGGGCTGCTTTTGCCATACAGAACGGAAACCGGACCGCGCATGATCTCGGCGCGCTCCAGCATATAAGGATCGATCACCGCGTCGTTATAGAAGTTCCCCTGCATTTTCATGCCATCGAGGTAGTTATTTTGTGTCTGACCATCAGCCGCAAAGCCACGGATAATCAAATAGTCATAGGTGTTGGATGCACCACGGGTGCCTACCGCAACGCCTGGCGTGTAACTCAGAGCTTCTTTAACCGAGCGCGGCTGATGCAGCGCCATCTCTTCAGCTGTTACTACAGAAATTGACTGCGGTACCTTTTGGATGGGGGTATCCGTTTTGGTCCCGGTCGCGGATTGTCTCGCTGCGATGGTTGCAGCAGGCCCCCAGGCACTCTCCTGTGCCGCTGGTGCTGCGGTTACCGTAATGGTTTCTTCTTTTTTCGGGGTTTCGGCAGCATGAGTATAAGCCGACATGCCGGCAACCGCTGTGGCTACAACGACCGCGATTTTACGCAGCGACGTGTTAATTGGCTGAGCAGTATTGGAAAGCGCCATGGTGTATCTCTGATGGAAAAGTGAATGATAACGTAAACGAGAATTATTATTATGACCGCAGCATAATAGGCGAAACGTTGGCTGCAAAGCAAGCAGTACGCGGCCCTACGAGAATTAAGGGTTTAAGAAATAACCAGGAGAAAACGAAGGGTTAATCAGTATTAAAAAGAGGGTTAAAAAAATGGGGGGAATGGGTAAAAAAATCCCCCCTTGCGGGGGGACCTGAGGCGATTAGTTACCGCCGAACATATCTTTAATCCAGCCTGCGACACCGTCGCTGTCTTTCTTCTCATTCTGCTGCTGCGGCTGTTGCTGCTGCGGCTGCTGTGGCTGAGAAGACTGCTCAAACGGGTTACCCGTTGGCTGTTCTGGCTGGCTTTGCTGGCACAGCGAGTCCGGGTTTGTGGTCCAGACTGGCAGGGTACGCATCCCGCCGCCGCAGACGAAGTTACCGGAGCTGTCCACGCCCATATCGACGATGTCTTCCGGCGCAACCAGGTTCAGCGGAACCGGAGACTGATTAGCCAGATAGCGCTGGTAAATCGACATCGCCCCGCTCGCACCGTACAGTTTGGTCGGCTGGTTATTATCGCGGCCTACCCAGGTGATCACCACTTCACGCCCGTCAATACCGGCGAACCAGGTATCAACGTTGTTGTTGGTGGTCCCGGTTTTACCCGCCAGATGCAGACCCGGATACTTCGCCCCCAGCTGACGCCCGGTGCCGCGCTGCACAACCTGCTGCATCGTCCACAGCGTCATATAGGCAGCCTGAGCAGGAACGGCACGCTCCGCCTGCGGGAAGCTCTGATACAGTACGGAGCCATCCTCGGCAATCACCGAACGCAGCGCTGACAGCGGTGCACGGTTACCGCCGCTGGCAATGGTCTGGAACGCCTGCGCCACTTCGATCGGCGTCAGGTTAAGCGCACCGAGGATCATCGCAGGCACCGGATGCAGCTGATCTTTCGACACGCCGAGTTTCTGCCAGGTGTCGACAATGGCCGGCAGGCCCAGCGACATCCCCAGATTGACCGTTGGCACGTTCATTGAGCGCGTTAACGCATCCACCAGCATCACCTGGCCGCTGAACTGTTTATCATCGTTCTGCGGTGACCAGACCTGGCCGTTAGGCTGACGCAGGGAGATCGGCGCATCCGCAATCCAGGTATTCAGGCGATACTGATTTGGCTGACTCAGGGCAGTGAGATAGGTCGCCGGTTTTGCCAGAGAACCGATCGAGCGACGCGCCTGCATGGCACGGTTGTAACCCGCAAACTGCGGCTCAGCCCCGCCCACCATCGCGCGAACTTCACCGCTGTTACGGTCAACCACCACCATCGCGGTTTCAAGATCGGAGAGCTTACGCTGTTTCTTCAGTGCCGGAATGCCTTCCACCGCCGCTTTTTCTGCCGCATCCTGCGCCACGGAGTCGAAGGTGGTGAAGATCTTCACGCCGGAAAGATCTTTCACTTTATCACCCAGCTTGCTCTGCAGCTCCTGACGCACCAGCTGCATAAACGCCGGCTGAGGCGAGATCACCCCACCGCGCGGCTGAACGCCCAGCGGACGCGCGCTCAGCATGTCGTACAACTCCTGGTCAATCACCTGCTGTTGTTGCAGCAGACGCAGTACCAGGTTACGACGTTCCAGCGCCAGTTTCGGGTTACGCCATGGGTTGTAGATGGACGCCCCTTTCACCATGCCCACCAGCAGCGCCTGCTGGTCCAGACTTAGCTCTTCGACCGGACGACCAAAGTAATACAGACTCGCCAGCGGGAAGCCGCGGATTTCGTTATCGCCGCTCTGACCGAGGTACACCTCGTTCATGTACAGCTCAAGGATACGATCCTTGCTGTAGCGCGCATCCATCAGCACGGCCATGTACGCTTCGTTAGCTTTACGCCAGTAAGAGCGTTCGCTGGAGAGGAACAGGTTCTTCACCAGCTGCTGAGTAAGCGTACTTGCCCCCTGCACGGTACGCCCCGCAGTGAGGTTAGCCAGAACCGCACGGCCAATCGAGTAGAGGCTAATGCCATCGTGCTCGTAGAAGTGACGGTCTTCGGTTGCCAGCAGGGTGTCCACCAGCAGATCCGGGAAGCCGTTACGCGCCACAAACAGACGCTGTTCGCCGTTTGCTGATGAGAGCATGGTGATCAGACGGGGATCGAGACGGAAGAAACCGAACTGACGGTTGTTATCCATGTTCTCAATGGTATCCAGACGATCGCCGTCAAAGGTCAGACGCGCGCGCACCTGCCCCTCTTTGCTGTCCGGAAAATCAAACGGACGGCGGATCATCTCAATGCTGTTTGCCTGCACGGTAAATTCGCCAGGCCGCGTCATTTTCGATACCTGGCGATACTGCGTGGCTTCCAGCAGTTTGACCATCTCGTTCTTACTGATGGACATATCCGGCTCAAGGTTCACCATACGGCCATACACCGCCGCAGGTAACTGCCAGACTTTACCGTCGATACGGCTGCGGATCTTCTGATCCAGATACACGCCGTAGATCGCCATCAGCACAACAAAAACAATAAACAGCTTCAGCAGCAGCCAGAACCAGCCGCGTTTGCCCCGAGGCTTACGCCCTTTGCCTTTTCCTTTGCGCGGCATCGGTTCTTCATCCTCATAATCGTCTTCATAGTCATCGTCATAGTCCTCATCTCTGAGGCGACGACGGCTTACCTTTTCTTTCGCCGGACGTGTTGGTCTTCCCTTACGTCCTATTGGCTCGCGGTCATTCCCCGCCATGCTTTTTCTCCGCAACTTTCAGGCGCAAAGGCCCGATTCTCTTTTCTTCCACCGGTCTGTGAAAGAAGAAATCTCTCAAAATAAACAGCAAGACTTTCTTATCAAGAAAGTCTTTAGTGTTTGCTCCCTCTCCCTGTGGGAGAGGGCCGGGGTGAGGGCATCAGGCCGCACTGTCCAGGCCGCACTCCCCTCTTTCCCCTGCATCACGAATACTTCTTCGTCCGCCGCGTCGGCGCCGTATTCACTGGATCGTCAGGCCAGACGTGTTTAGGGTAGCGCCCCTTCATCTCTTTTTGCACTTCACGGTAGCTCCCCGCCCAGAACGCCCCGAGATCGCGGGTGATCTGCAGCGGACGATGCGCGGGCGACAACAGCTCAAGCACCACCGGAACACGCCCTTCGGCGATGGACGGCGTGGTCGCCTCCCCAAACATCTCCTGCATCCGTACCGCCAGCGCCGGCGGATTATCCTCGTGATAACGAATGGCAATCCGGCTGCCGGTCGGCACAGTGTAATGCCCTGGCAGTTCACTATCCAGACGTTGACGTAACGACCAGTCGAGTAAATTCTGTAACGCGACCTTAACATCAAGCGCTTTCAGCGCCCGAAGCGAGTGTACACCGCTCATTTGCGGCAGTAGCCAGGTTTCCAGCGATGCAAGTAACGTGTCATCATCCACCGCCGGCCAGGCATATTCTGGCAGCCAGCGCGCGGCGCAGTGCAGACGAATACGGTACTGTTCGGCCTGCGGTGTCCAGTTCAGAACACCTAATCCTTTTTCCCGAATGCCGTTCAGCATCGCCAGATGCAGTTCCTCTTCCGACGGCTTCGCCAGCGGCTTCGTCCCGAGGGTCAGTTTACCTATCTGACTGCGACGAAATGCCTTCAGCGTACCCTGCGCATCATCCCACTCGACGATGTCGGACTGCTGGAGCAGCTGCGGGCACGCGCGGGTCAGGGTGTCGATATCCACGGCAATGGCCTGCAAAATCCGCGCATCCGGGGAGTGGCTTCCCTGCAGCAACAGCGGTGCGATCAGCCACTCATGGCGCGTCAGGGCGTCATCGCTGTCCAGCATCGCGCCCATACCGTTTGCCAGCTGGTAGCGACCATCCAGCCCGCGCCGACGGGCAATCCGGTCCGGAAACGCCTGCGCCAGAAGCCGTGGGATACTCTCACTGTCTGGCACGCCGCCGCGGCTGTTAAGCCGCTTACACAGCTGCTGCGCCCGCTGCTGCCAGTTTCCCTGATTGCGCGAAAAGGCCTGGGCCAGATCGCTGCTGCCTCCGCGTGGCGGCTCCTCAAGGATAGCGGACAGTTTCGCAGCCGTAGCGATTTCATCATCCCTCTTTGCCGCCACCAGCATGGCGGCCAGCCGGGGCTCGTTCCCCAGCGCGGCCATTTTTTGCCCGCGGGAGGACAACCGCTCACCGTCCAGGGCGCCAAGCTGAGTCAGTAAAGCCCGCGCAGCGGCAAGGTTGACGGCTGGCAGAGGATTAAGCCAGGTCAGCTGGGCGGGGTCCGGGCAGCCCCATTGCAGCAGTTCCATCACCAGTCCGGACAGATCGCTTTGTAAAATTTCCGGCGTACTTTGTTGTGCCGCGCGTTCAGCCTGCTCCGCGCTGGTCAAATGCAGGCAGATACCCGGCTCAAGACGTCCCGCACGGCCCGCGCGCTGTACCATCGACGCCTGGCTAATACGCTGCGTCAGAAGCTTAGTCAGCCCGGTACGCGGGTCAAAACTGGCCACTCTCTCCTGGGCGCTGTCCACCACCAGGCGAATCCCTTCAATGGTCAAACTGGTTTCAGCAATATTGGTCGCCAGCACCACCTTACGCTGTCCCGCTGGCGCGGGCAGGATCGCTTTACGCTGTTCGGCCAGCGACAGCGCACCGTAGAGCGGGCACAGCAGGACATCGCTGCTTACGCGGGAGGTCAGCTGTTCCTGCACGCGCTGGATCTCGCCCACGCCGGGTAAGAACAACAGCAGCGAACCGGGTTCCTGACGCAGCAGTTCTGCGGTTGCGATGGCCACGGCCTCATCAAAACGCTGATGCGCTGGCAGCGGCTGGTAGCGCCGCTCGACCGGGAATGCGCGTCCCTCCGAGCTAATGACCGGCGCGTGCGGCAACGCCTGCTGCAGCCGCTCATTATCCAGCGTCGCCGACATGATGAGCAGCCGAAGATCGTCGCGCAGCCCCTGCTGCACGTCCAGCAACAGCGCCAGGGCCAGATCCGCCTGCAGGCTGCGCTCGTGGAATTCATCCAGGATCACCAGCCCGACGCCGGTCAGCTCCGGATCGTTTTGCAGCATGCGGGTGAGGATCCCTTCGGTCACCACCTCAAGCCGCGTGGACGGCCCCACGCAGGTTTCGGCGCGCATGCGGTACCCCACCATCTCCCCCGGTTTTTCGTCCAGCAGTTCTGCCAGGCGCTGCGCCACGTTGCGTGCGGCCAGCCTGCGCGGCTCCAGCAGGATAATTTTCCCGCTGATGTTCCCGTCTTTCAGGATCTGTAGCGGCAGCCAGGTCGACTTACCGGCGCCCGTAGGCGCGTTAAGCAAAACCTGAGGGGCATGGTGTAAGGCAGCGAGAAGCTCAGGAAGGACGACGGCGACCGGCAATGAGGACACGAACAGCTCCAGAGGGTTAACATTAGTCGGCGTACATTGTAGCATCGGCGCATATCATTACCGAGTCCCCCTTATGCCTGAGTCGAAACGGCTGTTTTTTGCCATTGAATTGCCCGCCCCCCTTCAGCGTCAAATTGTACGCTGGCGCGCTGAACACTTCCCGCCGGAAGCTGGCCGCCCTGTCGCAGCGGCTAACCTGCACCTGACGCTGGCCTTTCTGGGGGACGTCAGCGCCGAAAAACAGCGGGCATTAGCCGCCATGGCCGGGCGCATTACCCAGCCGGCATTTACGCTGCACCTCGACGACGCGGGTCAGTGGCTGCGTTCGCGCGTGCTCTGGCTGGGGACGCGCCAGCCGCCGCGCGGGTTATTGCAACTGGCGAATATGCTGCGCGCACAGGCGGCGCGCAGCGGCTGTTATCAGAGTCCGCAGCCGTTTCATCCGCATATCACCTTGCTGCGCGATGCCGGCCAGGCCGTTGCCATCCCACCGCCGGGTTTTCACTGGGCTTTTCCGGTCAATGAATTCGCGCTTTACGAATCCGTCTTTGCACAGGGACGCACCCGCTATACGCCGCTCCAGCGCTGGCCGCTGGGCAACACCGAAAGGAATTCTGATGAAGTTTAGTCCTCCCCTGCAGCATGCCACGCTAGTCCAGCGCTACAAACGCTTCCTTGCCGACGTGATCACGCCTGAAGGCGTAGCGCTCACCCTGCATTGCCCCAATACGGGTGCCATGACGGGGTGCGCGACGCCGGGTGACACGGTCTGGTATTCCACGTCAGAAAATACGAAACGCAAATATGCCCATACCTGGGAAATGACTGAAACGCAAAATGGGGCATTTATTTGTGTGAATACCCTGCGCGCCAATCAGCTGGTAAAGGAAGCGCTGACCCTGGGAACCCTTCCCGAACTGGTGGGTTATGGCACGCATAAAAGCGAAGTGAAGTATGGCGATGAAAGCAGCAGAATTGACTTCATGTTACAGGCGGAAGACAGGCCTGAGTGCTATATTGAAGTAAAATCAGTGACGTTAGCGGAACAGGAAAATGGCTACTTCCCGGATGCGGTAACGCTACGTGGCCAGAAGCATCTGCGAGAGCTAATGAGTGTTGCGGCGGCGGGCAAACGCGCCGTGTTGCTGTTTGCGGTATTGCATTCAGCCATTGAACGGTTCTCCCCTGCCCGCCATATTGATCCTAAATACGCGCAATTGTTGAATGAGGCACAAAAGCAGGGGGTAGAGGTTTTAGCTTATAAAGCGGAACTTTCTGCCGATAATATGACTCTGAGATCCTCTCTTCCCATTGTCTTATAAGGGATTAGGCGATTGATGATTAAGTGTTCTGGCCGCGTGCGCAAATACGCTTTTCCTCACAGGCTTGTCAAGTGTTACGTTTAGATAATTGCCATACGGAAAAGCATCTGCTATTTATAGCGACCTGATTTTTCCCCCAACACGGGGATCGATAGTGCGTGTTAAGGAGAAGCAACATGCAAGAAGGGCAAAACCGTAAAACATCGTCCCTGAGTATTCTCGCCATCGCTGGGGTGGAGCCGTATCAAGAGAAGCCGGGCGAAGAGTATATGAACGAAGCCCAGCTGTCGCACTTCAAGCGTATTCTTGAAGCATGGCGTAATCAACTCAGGGATGAAGTCGATCGCACCGTTACTCATATGCAGGATGAAGCTGCTAACTTCCCGGATCCGGTAGACCGTGCCGCTCAGGAAGAAGAGTTCAGCCTCGAACTGCGTAACCGTGACCGCGAACGCAAACTGATCAAAAAGATCGAGAAAACGCTGAAAAAAGTCGAAGACGAAGATTTTGGCTACTGCGAATCCTGCGGTGTTGAAATTGGTATTCGTCGCCTGGAAGCGCGTCCAACCGCCGATCTGTGCATCGACTGTAAAACGCTGGCCGAAATCCGCGAAAAACAGATGGCCGGTTAATACCAGCGCTGTTTACACACTCCAAAGGCGGGAGTCTCTCCCGCCTTGTTACTGTTGATATGTCTGAATCACACTATATTGGGCGCTTCGCGCCATCTCCCTCCGGTGAATTACACTTCGGCTCATTAATTGCCGCGCTCGGCAGCTACCTGCAGGCTCGCGCCAGCCAGGGCAAATGGCTCGTTCGCATTGAAGATATTGACCCACCGCGTGAAGTTCCCGGTGCAGCAGAAACCATTCTGCGTCAGCTGGAACATTACGGTCTTCACTGGGATGACGAGGTTCTCTGGCAGTCAACACGTCACGACGCTTATCGCGAACGCCTGGCCTGGCTAAGCGCTCAGGGGCTTTCCTATAACTGCACCTGCACCCGCGCGCGTATCCAGAGCGTGGGAGGCGTCTATGACGGCCACTGCCGCACGCGTAACCTTCCGCCGGAAAATGCCGCCGTGCGCATCAGGCAGCGCGCCCCGGTGACGCGGTTTAACGATTTACTCTCCGGTGAGATCTTCGCCGATGCGCGTCTTGCCGCCGAGGATTTTATTATTCACCGTCGTGATGGCCTGTTCGCCTATAACCTGGCCGTGGTGGTGGACGATCATTTTCAGGGCGTAACGGAAATTGTGCGCGGGGCGGATCTGGTCGAGCCTACCGTGCGACAAATCTCGCTTTATCACCAGTTTGGCTGGACGGCACCGGATTACATTCATCTGCCGCTGGCGGTCAACGAGCAGGGCTGTAAGCTGTCAAAGCAGAATCACGCCCCTGCCCTGCCAGACGGCGATCCGCGGCCTGTTTTGATCGACGCGCTGCGATTTCTCAACCAGAATGTAACCAACGAATGGCAGGATCTGCGTATTGACGAACTGCTGAAAATGGCCGTCACCAACTGGACGCTCAGGGATGTGCCAAAAATCCAGCATTCTCAAATGCGTTGCGCTGAGCTATGATTAGCCGCTTTTTTCATAACAAAACACACTACGAGGTGTACCATTTTTACCCGAGTCGCTAATTTTTGCCGTAAAGTGCTAAGCCGCGAAGAGAGCATGGCGAACGATGCTATTGCGCAGCCACACATGTCGGTTATTCCGCGTGAGCAGCACACTATTTCCCGCAAAGATATCAGTGAAAATGCCCTCAAGGTGCTCTATCGTCTGAATAAAGCGGGCTACGAGGCCTATCTCGTCGGCGGTGGAGTACGTGATTTACTGCTGGGCAAAAAACCGAAAGATTTCGACGTGACGACCAGCGCCACGCCTGAGCAGGTGCGCAAATTATTCCGTAACTGCCGTCTTGTCGGTCGCCGTTTCCGTCTGGCTCACGTGATGTTTGGGCCCGAGATCATCGAAGTGGCGACCTTCCGCGGGCACCATGAAGCAGGCGCGTCCGATCGCACCACGTCGCAGCGTGGCCAGAATGGCATGCTGCTGCGCGATAATATCTTCGGCTCTATCGAAGAAGATGCCCAGCGTCGCGACTTCACCATCAACAGCCTTTATTACAGCGTGGCAGATTTCACCGTGCGCGATTACGTCGGCGGCATGCAGGACCTGCAAGAAGGTCTGATCCGTCTGATTGGCACGCCGGAAACGCGCTATCGTGAAGATCCCGTGCGTATGCTGCGCGCCGTGCGCTTCGCCGCCAAGCTGAATATGCGCATCAGCCCGGAAACGGCCGAGCCTATTCCGCGTCTGGCGACGCTGATCAACGACGTGCCGCCAGCCCGCCTGTTTGAAGAGGCGCTGAAGCTGCTGCAGGCCGGTTACGGCTTTGAAACCTATAATCTGCTGCGTGAATACAACCTGTTCCAGCCGCTGTTCCCGACCATTACCCGCTACTTCACCGAAAACGGTGATAGCCCAATGGAGCGGATGATTGCCCAGGTGCTGAAGAATACCGACACCCGTATCCGCAACGACATGCGCGTGAACCCGGCGTTCCTGTTCGCGGCGATGTTCTGGTATCCGCTGCTGGAAACGGCCCAGCGTATTACCCAGGAGAGCGGTCTCGCCTATTACGATGCTTTCGCGCTGGCCGCAAACGACGTGCTGGACGAGGGCTGCCGTACGCTGGCTATTCCGAAACGTATTACCACCCTGGTGCGCGATATCTGGCAGCTTCAGCTGCGTATGTCCCGTCGCCAGGGCAAACGCGCCTGGAAGCTGATGGAGCATCCTAAGTTCCGCGCGGCGTTTGATCTGCTGTCACTGCGCGCTGAAGTGGAACGCAATCAGGAGCTGCAGCGTCTGGCACAGTGGTGGGCCGAGTTCCAGGTCTCCGCGCCGCCGGAGCAGAAAGATATGCTCACCGGCCTTGATGAAGAGCCGGCCCCGCGTCGCCGCCACCGTCGTCCGCGCAAACGCGCCCCGCGTCGCGAAGGCACGGCATGACCCTCGCGTATATCGCTATCGGCAGCAATTTAGCCTCTCCGCTGGAGCAGGTGAATGCTGCCGTTCAGGCGCTGGGGGAGATCCCGCAAAGCAGGATCGTGGCGGTCTCCTCTTTCTACCGCACGCCACCGCTGGGACCGCAGGATCAGCCGGATTACCTGAACGCCGCCGTGGTACTGGAAACCGCTCTGGACGCCGAAACGTTGCTGGATAACACTCAGCGCATCGAGCTGCAGCAGGGTCGTGTACGCAAAGCCGAACGCTGGGGACCGCGCACGCTGGATCTCGACATTATGCTGTTTGGTCATGACGTCATTAATACCGACCGCCTCACCGTTCCGCATTACGATATGAAAAATCGCGGGTTTATGCTCTGGCCGCTGTTTGAAGTCGCGCCCGATCTCACCTTCCCCGACGGCATTCCGCTCAGGGACATTCTGGACAACCTCCACGCGGAAAGACCCGCTCGCTGGTAAGCCTGTTAGCCACAAAATAAATGTGGCTAATCGACGACCTAAAATCATTGTTCCCCCGAATGTTACTGTTAGAATGCGCAAAGATTCGCTTTGGGCTATCAGGAAACAGTATGAAACCAACCACCATCTCCTTACTGCAGAAATGCAAACAGGAAAAAAAACGCTTCGCCACCATCACCGCGTATGACTACAGCTTCGCCAAACTGTTTGCCGAAGAGGGTATCAACGTCATGCTGGTCGGAGATTCGTTAGGGATGACGGTACAAGGACATGATTCCACCCTTCCGGTGACGGTTGAGGATATTGCTTACCATACCCGCGCCGTGCGTCGTGGCGCACCGGCCTGCCTGCTGCTTTCCGACCTGCCGTTTATGGCCTACGCCACACCAGAGCAGGCATTCGACAATGCGGCAACGGTCATGCGTGCCGGGGCGAATATGGTCAAAATTGAAGGCGGCGCCTGGCTGGTGGAGACGGTGAAAATGCTCACCGAGCGCGCCGTGCCGGTGTGCGGTCATCTTGGCCTGACGCCGCAATCCGTGAATATCTTTGGCGGGTATAAGGTACAAGGCCGTGGCGATGCAGCCCAGACGCTGTTTGAGGATGCGCTGGCGCTGGAAGCTGCAGGCGCGCAGCTGTTGGTTCTGGAGTGCGTGCCGGTTGAACTGGCGAAACGCATCACCGACGCGCTGTCGATTCCGGTGATTGGTATTGGCGCGGGCAACGTGACCGATGGTCAGATTCTGGTGATGCATGACGCCTTTGGCATCACCGGTGGGCATATCCCGAAATTTGCCAAAAATTTCCTCGCGGAAGCGGGCGACATGCGCGCCGCGGTCAGGCAGTATATTGCCGACGTTGAATCCGGTGTTTACCCGGGTGAAGAACACAGTTTCCATTAAGGAGTCTCGTTGTGCTAATCATTGAAACCCTGCCGCTGCTTCGCCAGCATATCCGTCGCGCGCGTCAGGAAGGTAAACGTATTGCACTGGTCCCGACCATGGGCAACCTGCATGATGGCCATATGAAGCTGGTCGACGAAGCGAGAGCCCGTGCAGATATCGTGGTGGTCAGTATCTTCGTTAACCCAATGCAGTTTGACCGGGCCGACGACCTGGCACGCTATCCGCGCACCCTGCAGGAAGACTGCGAGAAGCTGAAAAAACGCCATGCGGACATCGTCTTCGCGCCGGCACCGGCGGACGTATATCCACAGGGTACGGAAGAGGCAACCTACGTTGACGTACCGGGTATCTCCACCATGCTCGAAGGCGCAAGCCGCCCGGGCCATTTCCGTGGCGTATCGACCATCGTCAGCAAGCTGTTCAACCTGGTGCAGCCTGACGTTGCCTGCTTTGGTGAGAAAGATTTCCAGCAGCTCGCGCTCATTCGCAAGATGGTGGCCGACATGGGCTATGATATCGAGATCGTGGGCGTGCCGATTGTGCGCGCTAAAGACGGTCTGGCGCTCAGCTCCCGTAACGGCTACCTGACCGCAGAGCAGCGTAAGATCGCCCCGGGATTAAGCAAAGTCATGAACACCATGGCGGATCAGCTTCTGGCGAAAGAGTTAACCGCAGAAGAGATTATTGCTCTGGCTGAACAGGCGCTGAACGACAAAGGCTTCCGCGCTGACGATATTCAAATCCGCGATGCCGACACGCTTCTGGCGCTTGCAGAGACCAGCAAACGCGCGGTCATTCTGGTGGCGGCATGGCTTGGCCAGGCCCGTCTCATCGACAACAAAGTGGTTGAACTGGCGTAGTTTTTCTACCCGGAAAATGAAAGGTAAACGTAATGATTCGCAAAATGCTGCAAGGTAAGCTTCACCGTGTGAAAGTCACCCAGGCCGACCTGCACTATGAAGGCTCCTGCGCGATCGATCAGGATTTTCTCGACGCGGCGGGTATTCTCGAAAACGAAGCCATTGATATCTGGAACGTGAACAACGGCAAGCGTTTCTCTACCTATGCCATTGCCGCCGAGCGCGGGTCAAAGATCATCTCCGTGAACGGCGCGGCTGCGCACTGCGCGGACGTGGGCGACATTGTGATCATCGCCAGCTTCGTGATGATGTCTGACGAAGAAGCGCGCCGCTGGCAGCCGAAAGTGGCCTACTTCGAAGGCGACAACGAGATGAAACGCACCGCGAAAGCGATCCCGGTTCAGGTTGCCTGATTTACCCCTGCGGCTGATTGCTGATCAGCCGCGACATCGTCTCCAGCGAATCCGTTCTTAAGATATAGAGGCGTTTCAGTAAGAACGGATTATCCCCCGGCTTGACCTTCCCCTTCATCGTTGTCACCGCCAGGTGAAAACCGGCGTCATTTGCTGCTTTAATCGCTTTCGTGTCGTAGCTCCCAAACGGATAGGAGAGATACAACACTCGCGGATTGAACTGCGCCAGCCCCCGGCGCGAGCGTTCAAAATCGAAGAGGATCACGTGATAGCTGCGGCTGAGCAAAATCGGATGTTTGTTACCATCGACGCGGTGCAGAAAGTGCGTATGGGACTGAATATCAAACACGTCCTGGATACCCTTCAGCTCCTGAACGCTCATAAACTGCAGCGATTTAGGATCCCACTTCTGCGGATGGCGCTTAATGCGTGACGAAATGATAAACGCCGTGGCGTTAAAGCCGTACTCTTTCAGAACCGGATACGCATAGCGGCTCACCGATTTCAGCCCGTCGTCAAAGGTGATCACCACCGATTTGGCAGGCAGATTCAGTTTGTTACGCACATACCCTTCCAGCTGATACATCGTCAGGGTGGTGTATCCCTGATCGCGCAGCCAGGCCATCTGGTTGTTAAAGGCACGTACGCTGGTCGTGGTAGAGGTATGACGAAAACGGGTGTTCTCTTCATCACGCAGAATATGATGGTAGGTCAGAACCGGGATCCCGTTATCTTCCTGCGCATCCAGACTACTGACCCACGCCAGGCGGTTGCCGATGCGGATCTGAAACCAGGTCTGATTCAGACGGTCTTTCAGCTTATTCAGTATCGGATAGCGAAGGTTGGCGCTTAATGTGCCGAACGGCGCACTCCCGCTGGAAGGCGCATTAAACACCGGCGTGTCTTTCCAGGTGATAAGGTTCTGGTTGCTCAGGGGTTTATTCAGATCGCCGAGGCTATCCTCGACGCGCTGTTTTCCCTGAACCGGCTCAAGGTGCCCCTTGTCGATAAAGCCAGTCCCAAAACCGAAGCGAAATTCGTAGTAATCTGCAGCAGCAGGAACAACGCCCAGTATCTGTCCCGCACGCACGTTGCCAACGTTAACGACCGCGTTTCCAACCTGTGCCCAGATCGCCGCGTCTTCCGTGGTTTGCATGTATTGTGCTACTGCCTTTTGGTCGCTGAGCAGGCTGGCGGACGCGCTACAGGAAAAGATCATCAGGACCAGGACAAATCGAATAAACATGAACCCTATAAGCCTTCAACATTCATCTTTCACCATTGTAACATAATGATTCTCATAACTCTGCTTTAATGTCCCTCTGGCTAAGTTCTTTCTTAAAACGAGAATAAAAAAAACCTCTAAATCACTTTTATTTCATTTCCCCGATACTGCAAATAAAAACAACCCCCTGTATTTACTCGCAAAAAAAGATGCACGCAAATCATTTAGTTAAACTTAACAGACACCTAAAAAAAACGAAATCCAATAACAAAACACCTGCCATTAGTATAATTAGCAGCAAAACAATTGATGTAATAAATATGTAGAACTGAGGCGGGATTTTATGTCAGGTATCAAACTTAACGTTGTAAAGGCGTCAGCACTGTTATTGGCTGGTCTTATTTCCTTTCATGCTTGTGCCGACATTATCATTTCCGGGACGCGTATCGTTTATCCTTCCACGGCAAAAGATGTGACGGTCAACCTGCAGAACAAAGGCAATAAACCTTTACTGGTTCAGTCGTGGCTGGATGACGGACGCGATAACGTTAATCCTCAGCAGCTAAAACTCCCTTTTATTGTTACGCCTCCCGTCACGCGTGTGGATGCACATAAAGGCCAGGCGATTCGCATTACCTGGCTGGGCCAAAATATGCCTCAGGACCGAGAGTCGCTATACTGGTTTAATGTTCTGGAAGTTCCACCCAAAGCGCAAGGGGCGGATAAGAAAAACCTTTTGCAGGTGGCTTTCCGTACCCGCATTAAATTATTTTTCCGCCCGGAGGGGTTAAAAGGTACAGCGGCAGAAGCCGTAAAAAATCTTAAGTGGTCTCTGAACGCTGCCGCAGGTAGCAGCGTCGTGACAGCAAAAAATGACTCACCTTTTAATATTTCGATTGCCAGTGCAGAACTGAGCGCCGGGGGGAAAAGGTATTCTATTGAGAGCCATTCGGTTAAACCGTTCTCCAGTGAAAACATGAAAATCAAGGGCACCCTGAACGGGACCTCCGGCATGCTTAATTTTGTATCCATTAATGATTTTGGCGGTTCTGAAAACCATCAAATCGCCATTGCGCGTTAATCAATACATATTACAGATAAGCCTCACCGTGAAATATGTCATTCCGATACGCATTATTCTCTCTTCTGCTGTGTGCCGCCCTGAATGCACACGCAGAAGAACATACTGCATCGTCTGTTACCGGAGGCGAAAATAATGATATTGAGTTTAACGATCAGTTTTTATTTACTACTGACGGGAATATTGATGTCCATCGTTTTTCCCGAGGTAACCCCGTTACGCCCGGTATTCATCGCGTAACGCTTGTTGTTAACGGCATAACAAAAGCGGTGACGGATGTTGAATTTGCGGATAACGGTACCGCCCGTGCCACACCCTGTATTCCCCTCAAAATACTAAAGCAGATGGATGTAGATATTTCTCATCTCAAAATCGACGATAACGACGATACGTGCCTGGATATCGCCACCTTATATCCAGGTTCGACGGTTGATTTTGACACCACAAGTCAGGCGCTGAACATCAGCCTGCCGCAACTGTTTCTGCTGAAACACGCGGCGGGCTATATCGACCCGTCACTTTGGGACGAGGGTATTCCCGCGGGGTTGCTGTCTTACGATATGAATGCCTGGCATAACCAGGGCCAGCAGTCGCAGCGCGACAGCGCCTATGCCGGGCTTCACTATGGTGTTAACTACGGGCCGTGGCGGTTGCGCTCAAACGGAAGCCTGAACTGGGATCAGCAGAGCGGTACCCGCTACGATAACCAGGATATTTATCTGCAAAGGGATATTACGCCGCTCAAGGCGCAGATGGTGATGGGCGATTCCTGGACACGTGGGGATGCCTTCGATGCCCTCCATCTTCGGGGTGGCCGTCTGTTTAACGATGACCGAATGCTACCCGGCGGAATGTCCAGCTACGCTCCCGTGATCCGCGGCACGGCTAACACCAATGCCAAAATCACCGTCACCCAGAGCGGGAATAAAATCTACGAAACCACCGTTCCCCCAGGGGCATTTGAGATTAACGATCTGAATGCCACCGGTTATGGACAAGACCTCACCGTGACCATAGAAGAGGCAGACGGTAGCCAACACGCTTTTACCGTTCCCTTCTCCTCCGTCACACAGATGTTACGGCCAGGCTATGCCCGCTGGGAGGCCGGGGTGGGTGAGTTGCAGGATGAGGCTTTACATCACTCACCCAGACTGGCGTTTGGCACACTCTATTATGGCCTCAATAACCTTTTTACCGGTTATACCGGGCTGCAATATACCGATATGGGTTTTTCTGCAGCTCTGGCTGGCATCGCCATGAATACGCCTCTGGGGGCGTTTGCCTTTGATGTGACCCGCTCTTCAGCACAGATTGATTCGATTCCGGCAATGAAAGGCCAGAGCTACCGTCTCTCCTGGAACAAGACCGTTGACCAGACGGATACGTCTCTGAATGTCGCAGCGCTGCGCTTTTCAACGCAGGACTATCTCAGCCTGGATGACGCCGCCCAGTTGCAGGATCACATTCAGTATGATGGCCAGAGTGCGGACGAAGCCAAACAAAACCTCCAGCAAATGAAGAACCAGTTACAAATAAACCTGAACCAGCCGCTGGACATAAATAAACAGAACTATGGATCTCTTTATATTAACGGCAGCTGGCAAAGCTGGTGGAACGGGAATAACCAGACGGCCAGTTATGCGATGGGCTACAGCAACAATTTTCGTTATGGCAGTTATAACGTGTCTCTGCAACGGACCTATGATGCATTTGGCGAAGCAGATAACAGCCTCTATTTAAATTTCAGCATACCGTTTGACTCGTTCTTAAAAAATAAAAACAGTCTCGCCGGTTTTAACAACGTGAATATGGGAATGAGCTCAGACCTGAGACATTCACATAACCTCAATATGACGGCTAACGGTGCTTCGCAAGACAGTCGCTATAACTACAGTGTGACGACGAGTTACAGCCAAAGCACCGCTGAAAATTTAAGTCAGGTGAGCGCCTATGGCAGCTATAACAGCGACTATGGCCCTCTTAGCCTTTCCGCGTCGTCAGATTCACAAAACAGCCAACAGTACTCTGCCAGCTACAGTGGCGGAGCGATTATTCACGGTGGCGGAGTCACCTTCACGCCCGGCAGCATTGGTGAAAATGACGCGCTGGCGCTCATTAAGGCCAGTGGCGCAAAGGGAGCCCATGTGAGCAACAGCCGTGGCGAAATCAGTGACTCAGGGTATGTCGTCATGCCTTATCTCTCTGCATACCGCGAAAATCGGATCACCCTGGATACCAGTACCTTAACGGAGGATGTCGCCGTTGAAAATAACAGCACCGTGGAGGTACCGCGTAATGGCGCGGTGGTGATGGTTGATTTTAAAACGAATGAGGGTCGCTCGGCGGTGCTCGAATTAACGCGTTCAGATAGCGGGTTTATTCCGCTGGGCGCAGACGTCATGAATGAAAAGGGAGACATCATTGGAAGCGTAGGCCAGGCAGGGCAAGCATATGTCAGGGGGGTAAATGAAACAGGTAAATTAACCGTAGTATGGGGAGCAGGAACGGATGAAACCTGCTCAGTAAATTATCATTTTGGTACTGATGAACAGAAGGTGGGTTTAACCACCATCCTCCATAACCAAACATGCATTATGCAAAGGAAACATTAAATATGGAAAATAACGTAACTGCTTTTGATAAAAAGCGATTTCTCGTCCATACCGCGCTGGTTGCCGTTTTATTTTCGGCGACGTGCGGCGTCAGAGCAGCAGAGAACCTCGACCTGACCTTCAGCGCAAATATCCGGGAAACAACCTGTGATATTAAAATTGATGGGGGAACAGGTGATGGCACAAATAATACCATTACGATTGGCGCTAACGGGAATACCCGTGTAGATACGATTGCAACGGGAGAAGCAAAAGAAAACTTCAAACTGGTGATCACCGAGTGCCCTTCCAGTCTGGTTTCATTAAAGACGGAAGTGGCAGGTACCGCTTCAGGTAGCGTCAACACCGCTATCGCGAACGGCATCGACTCATCAGCAGGAGGAGCCGCCAACACGGGGCTGTCTATTGCGCGTGTCTCTGCTCCGGATGCCCCTTTTGTCATCAACTCGACAGATGACAGTAAACGGCTGGTATGGACACCAGCAGAAATCAGCGCAAAAGAAGTTGGGCTGGTGGCCACGATGGTAGAAACCGTAGCCAATCAGGCCACAACGGGCTCATTTCGAGCCATTGCGACGTTTAACTTCAGTTACGAATAACGGGACAGGGAAAGGAGCGAGTAATGCGTAAACATCTGACGGCTTTAACAATGGCGATTTGCGGTGGACTGTTGTCCTTCGCCTCACAGGCACAGATCAGCGGTACATCCAGTCTGACGGCAACATTTGAAACCAATGTTGTGCCAGGCACCTGTACCGCAGAAATTCAGGATTCCACAGGCAATGCATCGACAGAGATTAATTTTGGCGATGTGTTCAAGTCTGATCTGACGGCGAAAAGCCGTATCGAAGCCTTTAAACTGAATTTCAGCAACTGTTCGGGGGTGAAAAGCGCCACCGTGCAGGCCACCCCGGGCGCAGGCACAAGCTGTTCTACCGGATCCAGCGACAAATTTGGTTCAACACACGGAACGGCTTTCGAAGTCTGGAAAGGTCTTGCCGATACCGGCACCGTTCTCAATTGCACCACCCAACCCACCCAAAACGTGACGATCAGTTCGGGTTCCGGTTCGCTGGATATGAATGCGCGTATTGTTATTGCCGATGGAAAAACCATTGCCGATGTTACGCCTGGAGCGGTGACATCCCTGGTAACGTTCATGGTGACCTATCAGTGAAACCAGAGAGGAATTGTCCGGACGGATGCCGGCAGTTCCTTTCTTTTTCTGCGTAGATTTCAACTTATGATAAAAAAGAGTGCTTTCAATGCCCTGGCGATGCTTCTGGTATTTGCCGCCTTTGGAATGCTGTGCCGCCCGGCATTGGCCGATCAAAGCTGTTATATCGAAAGCAATAACGCGGGCACATATACCACCGGAAGCTCATCGCTTCTTAACCTCTCGACAAATAAAGTTTCCACGCCAACGAGCCTGGATGTGACATCCACATATGTGATCCAGTTTATTACCAGCAACCCAATAGGCTGTAAAAACTGGAACCCCTACGACAATACCGTCCACTTTACGAATGCCGCAGGGAATTTGCTCGATACGCAATACACCACGCCAGAGGGCAACGCCCTGCTTAAAACCACGGTGCCGGGCATTGACTACACTGTCGAGTTAATGTGTTACGTATCAGATGGTTGCGGTTCATCGCATCCAACGGTTGATCTCTATCTGAAGGGAGGAAATGGCACAGATAATACGGTGCCATCACAAAGCAGTGGGGCTCCCTATGCCGATGCCGACAGCCAATGGAAGCTCAAATTTACGCTCTGGATCACGCCACAATTTAAACCGCAGAAAGGTATCAATACCGGAAACTCACTCGCCGGTACGATTGCCTATTTTCAAATTGGAACCAGCAGTCAGCCCAAAATTATCTTCAGTGCCACAACCAGCACGCTGAAATTTACGGTCCCGGCAAGCAGTTGCTCATTTGGTGTCGCCCAGGGGGATACCGTCTCGGGTAATAACGTTGCGCTGGGTGATTACTGGATAGATGATATTAAAAACAACAACACGCCGGTTATTCCCTTCTCAATCTCCCTTGCAAGCTGTTATACCCCCAAGCTCAGGGTGAAGATGACATCGGCCTTTGTTTCTCCGGATCACAGCATGTTAGGGCTGAGTAGCGGGAGCGCGGCAGGGGTCGCCGTCAGGATCATTAACACGGATACTTCCAGCGTGATGATCCCAAACAGTGAAACCAGTACCGATATTGATCGCAACAGTGACTGGTCATCTCTGGAGAATCTTCACTTTTCAGCCCAACTGTTAGCCGATGGAGGGGCGATTAAAGCGGGCGATTTCAATGCAGCAGCCACCTTTTTGATGGATTATGAATAGAAAAAAGCTCAGTGGTTGTCGCGTTCGTGAAACAGGACAAAGGGCGGATTTTTTTGCTGCTGATGCCATAAACTGGTCACGCCGGGTTCGCCCTGCGCCACGATGGCATCACGAAATTCTGCGCTGCTCAATGACTCACGCCGGGGATACATTAACTCGAGTAAAGCGAGATTAATTCCCGAGATGACCTCACAGCAGTCGTGTTTGTGGCTCAACAGAGCCGCTGCACGATATGGCGCCGCGCCTGATTTATCGGTAAGAAAAATAACGCCGTCACCGGTGTCCGTTTCATGCAGGGCATCGCACATCATTCGGCTGAGCATGTTGGTGCTCAGACCGCGCCAGTAATTGACTGCCCGACATTGCACCAACGGACCAAACCTGGCTTCAAGCTTGTCCAGCATATCCTGCGCGTGTTCATCGTGGCAGGTGATAACCCATCCCAGCATAACTCTCTCCTTAGCAGGCAAGTAGTTTAGCGGAGTGAAGGTTAGCTTTCGGTGATAACTGTCAAAGAAAAGCGCCCGGCAAACAGAATGTCGCCGGGCGGAAGATTAGCTGCGCAGACCGCGCCCGCGCTGGATCAGATACCAGCACAGCAGGTAGAAGGCGATGATGAACACCACCAGCACCGCCACCGTGGTAAACAGCGGCACATCGGTGATCCCGAGGAAGCCAAAGCGGAAACCGCTGATCATGTAGACAATCGGGTTCAGATGCGACAGCGCCTGCCAGAATGGCGGCAGCAGCGTCAGGGAATAGAACACCCCGCCCAGATAGGTCAGCGGCGTCAGCACAAAGGTCGGGATCAGGCTGATATCGTCAAACGTTTTGGCAAACACCGCGTTCAGCAGACCGGCCAGCGAGAAGAGGATCGCCGTCAGCAGCAGCGTCAGGGCCACAAACAGCCAGGAGTGCACCTGGAACGGCACGAAGAACAGCGAGATGGCCGTCACCAGGATCCCGACACACAAACCGCGCGCCACGCCGCCACCGACGTAACCCGCAATGATCACATGCGTTGGCACCGGTGCCACCAGCAGCTCTTCAATATTGCGCTGGAACTTGGCGCTAAAGAACGACGACGCCACGTTAGCATAGGCGTTGGTGATCACCGCCATCATGATCAGGCCCGGCACGATAAACTGCATATAGGTAAAGCCGTGCATTTCACCAATACGGGAACCAATCAGGTTACCGAAGATGATGAAATAGAGGGTCATGGTGATCACCGGCGGCACCAGGGTTTGCACCCAGATGCGCATAAAGCGGTTAATCTCTTTCGCCCAGATACTTTTCAGCGCGACCCAGTAAAGATGCGTCATGCCTTGTCTCCTTGTTTATCCTGCACCAGAGAGACAAACAGCTCTTCCAGTCGGTTCGCTTTGTTACGCATACTTAAAACCTGAATGCCCTGCGCGCTCAGTTGCGAGAACACGCTGTTAATTCCCTGCTCGCGCAAAACTTCCACTTCCAGCGTCGAGGTATCCACCAGACGATACTGGTACCCTTCAAGCTTGGGTAGCGGGCTTTTTGCCGCCAGATCGAGAATAAAGGTCTCTGATTTGAGCTTGGAGAGCAGATTCTTCATCGAGGTATTTTCCACCAGCTCGCCGTGCTGAATGATGCCGATGTTGCGGCACAGCATTTCCGCCTCTTCAAGATAGTGGGTGGTCAAAATAATGGTGGTGCCTTTGTCGTTGAGGTCTTTCAGAAAGCCCCACATGGAACGACGCAGTTCGATATCTACGCCCGCAGTCGGTTCGTCGAGAATGAGCAGTTTTGGCTCGTGCATCAGCGCACGGGCAATCATCAGGCGGCGCTTCATCCCGCCGGACAGCATACGCGCACGTTCGTTACGCTTTTCCCACAGATCGAGCTGTTTGAGGTATTTTTCACTGCGTGCTAACGCCTCTTTTCGCTCAACGCCGTAATAACCCGCCTGGTTGACGACGATTTGCTGCACCGTCTCAAACGGGTTGAAGTTGAACTCCTGCGGGACCAGCCCGAGCTGACGCTTGGCGTTCACCACATCTTTTTGCAGATCGTAGCCAAAGACGCTCACCCTGCCGGACGTTTTATTCACCAGCGAGCTAATGATACCAATGGTGGTCGATTTCCCCGCCCCGTTCGGCCCCAGAAGCGCGTAGAAATCCCCCGCCTCTACTTTCAGATCTATCCCGCGTAGCGCCTGAACGCCGCCCGGATAGGTTTTTTTTAGCTGCTCAAGCTCCAGTGCAATCGCCATGAAATAAACTTACCTTAGGTTCTGACACACGTTGTGTGGTTTCATTAAAAGTCGGGTTACCCTATAGTAGCGCAACGCAATTACTCGGTTACAGGTCGCTAACCTCCATGAACAACATAGATACACTCATCAGCAACAATGCACTATGGTCAAAAATGCTGGTGGAGGAAGACCCCGGATTTTTTGGAAAGCTCGCGCAAGCGCAGAACCCACGCTTTCTCTGGATTGGATGTTCCGACAGCCGGGTGCCGGCAGAGCGCCTGACAGGTCTTGAGCCCGGCGAACTGTTTGTTCACCGCAACGTCGCCAACCTGGTGATTCATACCGATCTCAACTGTCTTTCTGTTGTGCAGTATGCCGTTGATGTTCTGGAAGTTGAGCACATCATCATTTGCGGCCACTACGGCTGCGGCGGCGTGCAGGCGGCGGTCGAAAACCCGGAACTGGGGCTCATTGATAACTGGCTGCTTCACATCCGTGATATCTGGTTCAAACATAGCTCACTGCTGGGTGAAATGCCGCAGGAACGTCGTATGGATACCCTTTGCGAACTCAACGTGATGGAGCAGGTGTATAACCTGGGCCACTCGACGATCATGCAATCAGCATGGAAGCGCGGGCAGAAGGTCTCTATCCACGGCTGGGCGTACGGCATTCACGATGGTCTGCTGCGTAACCTGGAAGTCACCGCCACCAACCGGGAAACGCTGGAGCAGCGTTACCGTTCAGGAATTGCCAACCTCAAGCTTAAGCATGTGAACCATAAATAAAGCCGGGGGTTTTCTCCCTCTCCCACAGGGAGAGGGCCGGGGCCGCACTTACTCGTCCAGCAATACCACTTTCCCAACATACGGCAGATGACGATAACGCTGCGCATAGTCGATGCCGTAACCGACAACGAACTCATCCGGGATTGAGAAACCCACAAACTCGACCGGCACCTGCACTTCACGGCGGTCTGGTTTATCCAGCAGGGTGCAGATAGCCAGCGATTTTGGCTCACGCAGGCCAAGGATCTCGCGCACTTTTGAGAGCGTATTGCCGGAGTCGATGATGTCTTCGACGATCAACACATCTTTGCCACGAATATCTTCATCCAGATCTTTCAGGATTTTCACATCACGGGTTGTGGACATGCCGCTGCCGTAGCTGGAGGCGGTCATAAAATCGACTTCGTGCGGCACCTGCACTTCACGGCACAGGTCTGCCATGAACATGAAAGAGCCACGCAACAGACCGACCAGCACCATTTCGCTGCCGCTGTCCTTGTAATGTTCGGTGATTTGACGACCCAGTTCGGCGATACGCGCTTTGATCTCGGCTTCCGGGATCATCACTTCAACAGTATGTTTCATATTACTAACCACATGATTTTGATGAAAATCTCTCAATGCGAATACAGGGTATTCCGGCATCGATACGCAAGCCAGCCATTATACCAGTAAATGGCTACGCCTGGCGCATGAGTTATAAAAAGCAAATATTGTGATTCCGATCACACTTGTTAATACCTATAATTAGTTGCTAGCAAATTATTAACAAAAACTGACGAGTACACTTTCTATGGCTGAAACAAACTCTAAACAGCCGCGTCTACTGGTGACACTAACAGCGCTATTCGCCGCCTTCTGCGGCCTGTACCTGTTAATCGGTGGCGTCTGGCTGGTCGCGATCGGCGGCTCCTGGTACTACCCGATTGCGGGCCTGGTTATGCTTGGCGTAACCGTCCTGCTCTGGCGTAGAAAACAATCCGCACTGTGGCTTTATGCCGCATTACTCCTCGCAACCATGATCTGGGGCGTCTGGGAAGTCGGCTTCGACTTCTGGGCACTGACGCCGCGCAGCGACATTCTGGTGTTCTTCGGTATCTGGCTGATCCTGCCGTTCGTCTGGCGTCGCCTGATTGTGCCGTCCAGTGGTGCCGTTGCGGCGCTGGTGGTGGCCCTGTTAATCAGCGGCGGCATCCTGACCTGGGCCGGCTTTAACGACCCGCAGGAGATCAACGGGACGCTTAATGCAGAATCCACGCCTGCGGCGGCGATCTCGCAGGTCGCTGACGGTGACTGGCCAGCCTACGGGCGTAACCAGGAAGGCCAGCGTTACTCCCCGCTGAAGCAGATCAACGCCGACAACGTTAAAAACCTGAAAGAAGCCTGGGTATTCCGTACCGGCGATCTGAAGATGCCGAACGATCCGGGTGAACTGACCAACGAAGTCACGCCGATTAAAGTGGGCAACATGCTTTATCTGTGTACGGCGCACCAGCGTCTGTTCGCGCTCGACGCGGCCACCGGTAAAGAGAAATGGCACTTCGATCCGCAGCTGAACTCTAACCCATCCTTCCAGCACGTCACCTGCCGTGGCGTTTCTTATCACGAAGCGCGTGCGGATAATGCGAGCCCAGAGGTCATTGCCGACTGTCCTCGCCGCATTATGCTGCCGGTGAACGATGGTCGCCTGTTCGCGATTAACGCCGAAACGGGCAAGCTGTGCGAAACCTTTGCCAACAAAGGTATCCTCAACCTGCAGACCAACATGCCGGACACCACGCCGGGTCTGTATGAGCCGACCTCACCGCCCATTATCACCGATAAAACCATCGTGATTGCGGGTTCGGTTACGGATAACTTCTCCACCCGCGAAACCTCTGGCGTTATTCGTGGTTTCGACGTAAACACCGGTAAACTGCTGTGGGCCTTTGATCCGGGCGCGAAAGATCCAAACGCGATCCCGTCGGATGAACACACCTTTACCTTTAACTCGCCGAACTCCTGGGCACCGGCCGCGTATGACGCGAAGCTGGATCTGGTCTACCTGCCTATGGGTGTGACCACGCCGGATATCTGGGGCGGAAATCGCACACCGGAGCAGGAGCGTTATGCCAGCTCCATCGTGGCGCTGAACGCGACCACCGGTAAACTGGCCTGGAGCTATCAGACCGTTCACCACGACCTGTGGGATATGGACATGCCGTCCCAGCCGACGCTGGCGGACATTACCGTTAACGGTAAAACCGTGCCGGTGATTTATGCTCCGGCGAAAACCGGTAACATCTTCGTGCTGGACCGTCGTAACGGCGAGCTGGTCGTCCCTGCGCCGGAAAAACCGGTTCCGCAGGGTGCAGCAAAAGGCGACTACGTCACCAGGACGCAGCCGTTCTCTGACCTGAGCTTCCGTCCGAAGAAAGACCTCAGCGGAGCAGACATGTGGGGCGCCACCATGTTTGACCAGCTGGTGTGCCGCGTGATGTTCCATCAGCTGCGCTATGAAGGTATCTTCACACCGCCGTCTGAGCAGGGCACGCTGGTCTTCCCGGGTAACCTGGGGATGTTCGAATGGGGCGGGATCTCCGTTGACCCGAACCGTCAGGTGGCGATTGCCAACCCAATGGCGCTGCCGTTTGTCTCTAAGCTGATACCGCGCGGTCCTGGTAACCCGATGGAGCAGCCGAAAGACGCGAAAGGCAGCGGTACCGAAGCCGGTATTCAGCCGCAGTACGGCGTGCCGTTTGGCGTGACGCTGAATCCGTTCCTGTCTCCATTTGGTCTGCCGTGTAAACAGCCTGCCTGGGGTTATATCTCCGGTCTGGATCTGAAAACCAACGAGATCGTGTGGAAAAAACGTATTGGTACCCCGCAGGACAGCATGCCGTTCCCGATGCCGGTTCCGGTGCCGTTCAATATGGGTATGCCAATGCTGGGAGGCCCAATCTCTACCGCCGGTAACGTGCTGTTCATCGCGGCAACCGCAGATAACTACCTGCGCGCGTACAACATGACCAACGGTGAGAAATTGTGGCAAGGCCGTCTGCCAGCCGGTGGACAAGCGACGCCGATGACCTATGAAGTGAATGGCAAGCAGTACGTTGTCATCTCCGCGGGAGGTCACGGTTCGTTTGGCACGAAGATGGGCGACTATATTGTCGCGTATGCGTTGCCGGACGATGCCAAATAAATGCAAAACGGCAACGAAAGTTGCCGTTTTTAGTGTTTGTTCCCTCTCCCCGTGGGAGAGGGTCAGGGTGAGGGCATCAGGCCGCACCGCTTTATACGGTGAACCCCAGCATCATCCCCGTATCCTCATGCTCCAGCAGATGACAGTGCGCCATGTAGGCAAACTCTTTCGGTGCATCGTGGTCAAACTTCACCAGCACCTCACTGACGCCGCCTTCCACACGCACCGTATCCTTCCAGCCAGCGCGATGCGCATCCGGCGCTTTGCCGTTCTCAGAGAGAATACGGAACTGGGTGCCGTGGATATGGAACGGATGCAGCATCATGTCCCCTTCACCTGAAATCACCCAGCGCTCAAACTGCCCTTTTGCGGCAGCAAACATTGGCGTGTTCATGTCGAATGCTTTGCCGTTGATCATATTAGCGTTGTGGAAATCAAAGCCATGGTCACCGTGGTTCATGTTCCCCATACCGCCCATTTTGCCGTGGTCCATATTCATGTGGCCCATCATCTGTCCGTGATGCATTCCCGCCATCGCCTGATTACCGTATTTCTTCATCAGGGCCTGCATACCCATCATGTCGAGCATCGGGTCCATGGCGAGCTGGAGCTTCCGCTGGGTTAACCCTTCGAGGGACGGTAGTGCCGGGAGCGTAGTCAGGGTATCCGGCAGCGTACCGGAGGCCGTCACCTGCAGCGGCTGAATACGCAGCACCAGATGCGCCTTATCAAAGGGCGCAACCGCCATTCCCATCTGGCTAACCGGCAGCGTCACCAGGTCAAACGCTTTGCCGTCGCTGATATCCACCAGCACTTCAAAACGTTCCCCCATCAGCATCGGTAATTCATTCACCTTCACCGGCTCTGGCAGCAGTCCCCCGTCGCTGGCCACCACGTACAAAGGACGTTTATCGCTGGTGGCGAAATTGAGTGAGCGTGCGTTACACCCGTTGAGCAGGCGCAGGCGCAGCCAGCCTTTCGGTGCGGCGTGCTGAGGGTAAATCGCACCGTTGGTCAGCAGCGTATCGCCAAACCAGCCGACCGCCGCGCTCATGACGTCAAGCCTGTAGTCAATTTCCCCATCAGCGGTGAACTTCTTGTCCTGCACAATCACCGGCACGTCGTCGATGCCCCACTGTTCAGGCAGGCGCAGCAGACGGCTTTCGTCGTCTTCAATCAGCACCAGCCCCGCCAGCCCCATCGCTACCTGATGGCCGGTTTTGCCATGCTGGTGCGGGTGAAACCAGCAGGTTGCGGCGCGCTGTTGCGGCGTAAAGGTAACGCTGCGCTTGCCGCCCGCCTTGATGACCCCCTGCGGCCCGCCGTCCACCTCGCCCGGCACTTCCAGCCCATGCCAGTGCAGCGTCGTCTCTTCGGCGAGCGTGTTGTGGATATCTACCGTCACCGCCTGCCCTTTGCGTAACCGAAGCGCCGGACCGAGCAGATTGCCGTTATAACCCCACGTGGTGGCGCTGTGTGCGCCGAACGTCGTTTTACCGGACTGAACAACAAGCTGGATACGGCTACGGGCGTCAGCGGTCAGTAAGTCGGGAATGGGCAAGGCAGGTCTGTCAGCCGCAAAAACCGCGCGACTCCAGAGAGGTAAGGCGCTGGCCGCTCCCAGCGCGATGGAATATTTCAAAAAATCACGACGTTGCATGTTCATTTCCTTATTTCCAGCAGGCGATCTTTTGAGCATAAACCCTCCCCTTACCGGAAGGTCAAGTAAAGCGGCAATAATAAAGATCGTCGCACTGGCATCAAGTATGCTAACGTTAATTTTCCGTGAAGCAGTGGTAGAAGCAATGAAGACGTTTTTCAGGACAATTTTGTTCAGTAGCCTGATGGCAATGTGTGCGAACAGCTATGCGCTAAGTGAAAATGAAGCGGAAGATATGGCCGACTTAACGGCGGTTTTTGTATTCCTGAAAAATGATTGTGGCTACCAGAATTTACCCAACGGCCAGATTCGCCGCGCACTGGTCTTTTTTGCCCAACAGAACCAGTGGGATCTCAGCAACTACGACAGCTTCGACATGAAGGCGCTCGGTGAAGACAGCTACCGTGACTTAAGCGGTATTGGCATCCCCACTGCAAAAAAATGCAAAGCGCTGGCTCGCGATTCACTCAGCCTGCTCGCCTACGTGAAATAACCTTTCCGACGCCCCTTGTTGAACCTATAGCCGTGCAACCGCGGTTATAGTTAGCTATCATGTTTCGCTCATTTTTTGTGAGTGTAACGGATGTTAACAAAGGAGGAGTCCGCGTATGGCCGACCACACGTTGTGGCATGAAACACTGCATGACCAGTTTGGTCAGTACTTTGCCGTTGATAACGTGCTTTATCATGAAAAAACTGATCATCAGGATCTGATCATCTTCGAGAATGCCGCCTTTGGCCGCGTCATGGCGCTGGACGGCGTGGTGCAAACCACCGAACGCGATGAGTTTATCTATCATGAGATGATGACCCACGTCCCGCTTCTGGCGCACGGGCACGCAAAACACGTGCTGATTATCGGCGGTGGCGACGGCGCAATGCTGCGCGAAGTTTCCCGTCATCAGTCCATTGAAACCATCACCATGGTGGAGATCGATGCGGGCGTGGTCTCTTTCTGCCGTCAGTATCTGCCCAACCACAATGCCGGTAGCTACGACGATCCGCGTTTCAGGCTGGTGATTGACGATGGTGTCAACTTCGTTAACCAGACATCCCAGACCTTTGACGTCATTATCTCCGACTGTACCGACCCGATCGGTCCTGGCGCGTCGCTGTTTACCTCCTCCTTCTACGAAGGCTGCAAGCGTTGCCTGAACCCAGGCGGGATCTTCGTGGCGCAAAATGGCGTCTGCTTCCTGCAGCAGGATGAAGCGCTCGACAGCCATCGTAAGCTGAGCACCTATTTCGGCGATGTCAGTTTCTATCAGGCCGCTATTCCAACCTACTACGGTGGGATCATGACCTTTGCCTGGGCCACGGATAACGATGTCCTGCGCCATCTCTCCACCGAAATTATCCAGGCACGCTTCCATCAGGCAGCGCTCACGTGCCGTTATTACAATCCGGCGGTCCATACCGCAGCCTTTGCCTTGCCGCAGTACCTGCAAGATGCACTGTCCTCCCAGGGGGTGAACTAATTGAAAAAGCTTAAACTGCATGGCTTTAACAACCTGACCAAAAGCCTGAGTTTTTGTATTTACGATATCTGCTATGCCAAAACAGCGGAAGAGCGCGATGGTTACATCGCCTATATCGATGAACTCTACAACGCCAACCGTCTGACCGAGATCCTGACAGAAACCTGTTCGATCATCGGCGCAAACATTCTGAATATTGCCCGACAGGATTATGAACCCCAGGGCGCCAGCGTGACCATACTGGTCAGTGAAGAGCCGGTCGATCCGAAGCTCATCGACAAAACTGAACATCCGGGCCCGTTGCCGGAAGTGGTTGTGGCCCACCTTGATAAAAGCCACATCTGCGTACATACCTACCCGGAAAGTCATCCGGAAGGTGGGCTGTGCACGTTCCGCGCCGATATCGAAGTGTCGACCTGCGGCGTGATTTCCCCGCTGAACGCGCTGAACTATTTAATCCACCAGCTGGAATCGGATATCGTCACGATTGATTATCGCGTGCGTGGTTTTACCCGTGATATCAACGGGATGAAGCATTTCATCGACCATGAAATTAACTCCATTCAGAACTTTATGTCCGACGACATGAAATCGCTGTACGACATGGTGGACGTGAACGTCTATCAGGAAAACATCTTCCACACCAAGATGTTGCTGAAGGAGTTCGACCTGAAGCATTACATGTTCCATACCCGGCCAGAAGATTTGAGCGAAGAGGAGCGCAAGGTCATCACAGACCTGCTCTGGAAAGAGATGCGCGAAATCTACTACGGCCGCAATATTCCGGCCGTGTAAAACGCACGAGGAGCAAGGACGCTCCGGTAAGCTATTTCTGTTTCATGAATGCCCGGTACGCCGCCACAACCTGCAGAAAGTCCTCTACGCCGCACAGCGACAGGCTCTCTTCGTCGTAGTAGCTCATCCCTTCTTCCATCTCATCACCCGAAAATTCAAGCTGGTTGGCGCGCACCATCACCTCTTCGCCATCCATCCACAGCGTGTATTCGTGTCCGGCACGTTGCCAGGAACGTTCACTGCCTTTCACCGTATTTGCCGCCTGTTCTACTTCATCAAGCAGGGCGAGATTCTCTTTCACCTCTTCGTTAAACCAGTGTCCTACGGCTTCGTGGCCCATCGACATACGCACTTTCACCACCCCAGTGATGTCGCGCAGAAATTCGTAATCCATAGTGTTTTCCTCTGCAAAGCCATTACGGTAATTATCGCAGCAGAGAGGAAGAAAAAAAGCGTGAGAGGTGGGAGGAATGAAAATAAAAAAATACCCCTCACCCCCAGCCCCTCTCCCCAAAGGGGCGAGGGGGGTTATATTCCCTCTCCCCTTTGGGGAGAGGGCCAGGGTGAGGGGGTGGTTTTTATACCGCCGTCTGGAAGATAACCCCGTCAGCCTTCTCGGTGTATTGAGAGAGCTGGTCGAAGTTCAGATAGCGATAGGTATCCACCGCAGTCTTATCCACCTGAGCCACAAAGGTCTGGTACTCTTCCGGCGTTGGCAGTTTGCCAATCAGCGCCGCAACCGCCGCCAGCTCTGCAGATGCCAGGTAAACGTTCGCACCGGTGCCTAAACGGTTCGGGAAGTTACGGGTCGAGGTGGAGACCACCGTCGCGCCGTCGGCTACGCGCGCCTGGTTACCCATACACAGGGAACAGCCAGGAATTTCGATGCGCGCACCACTCTTACCAAACACGCTGTAGTAACCCTCTTCGGTCAGCTGAGCCGCGTCCATACGGGTTGGCGGCGCCACCCACAGACGGGTTGGCAACTGGCCTTTATGGGTATCCAGCAGTTTACCGGCAGCACGGAAGTGACCGATGTTGGTCATACAGGATCCGATGAACACTTCGTCGATCTTCTCGCCCTGAACTTCAGAGAGCGGACGCGCGTCGTCCGGATCGTTCGGCGCACACAGGATAGGCTCTTTGATATCCGCCAGATCGATGTCGATCACCGCCGCGTACTCAGCGTCAGCATCGGCTTCCAGCAGCTGCGGATCGGCCAGCCATTTTTCCATGCCCTGGATACGACGCTCCAGCGTACGACGGTCGCCGTAGCCTTCTGCAATCATCCACTTCAGCAGCACGATGTTCGAGTTCAGATACTCGATAATCGGCTCTTTGTTCAGCTTGATGGTACAACCCGCAGCGGAACGCTCAGCGGACGCATCGGTCAGCTCGAATGCCTGCTCAACTTTCAGATCCGGCAGACCTTCAATCTCCAGAATGCGGCCAGAGAAGATGTTTTTCTTACCTTTCTTCTCAACGGTCAGCAGGCCCTGTTTAATCGCATACAGCGGGATCGCGTGAACCAGGTCGCGCAGGGTGATACCCGGCTGCATTTTGCCTTTGAAACGAACAAGTACGGATTCAGGCATATCCAGCGGCATCACGCCGGTCGCCGCCGCGAACGCCACCAGACCAGAGCCCGCCGGGAAGGAGATACCAATTGGGAAACGGGTATGGGAGTCACCGCCGGTACCCACAGTATCCGGCAGCAGCATACGGTTCAGCCAGGAGTGGATCACGCCGTCGCCCGGACGCAGGGAAACACCACCACGGTTCATGATGAAGTCTGGCAGCGTGTGGTGCGTGGTCACGTCAACCGGTTTCGGATATGCCGCGGTGTGACAGAAGGACTGCATCACCAGGTCAGACGAGAAGCCCAGGCACGCCAGGTCTTTCAGCTCGTCACGGGTCATTGGGCCAGTGGTGTCCTGAGAACCGACGGAGGTCATCTTAGGTTCGCAGTAAGCACCCGGACGAATGCCGGCGACGCCGCACGCGCGGCCCACCATTTTCTGCGCCAGCGAGTAACCGCGATTGCTTTCCGCGACGTCTTTCGCGCGACGGAAAACGTCTGAGTGCGGCAGACCCAGCGCTTCACGCGCTTTGGTCGTCAGGCCACGGCCGATGATCAGTGGGATACGGCCACCGGCGCGCACTTCATCGATCAGCACGTCGGTTTTCAGCTCAAAGCTCGCCAGCAGTTCGTTAGTTTCGTGGTTACGCACTTCCCCTTTGTACGGGTAAACGTCAATCACGTCGCCCATATTCAGGTTAGAAACATCCACTTCGATCGGCAGTGCGCCGGCATCTTCCATGGTATTGAAGAAGATGGGTGCAATTTTACCGCCGAGGCACAGGCCGCCACCGCGTTTGTTCGGCACATGCGGAATATCGTCACCCATGAACCACAGCACGGAGTTGGTCGCAGATTTACGGGAAGAGCCGGTCCCCACAACGTCACCCACGTAGGCCAGCGGGAAACCTTTTTTCTGTAAGGCTTCGATCTGTTTGATCGGGCCCACGACGCCTGGCTGATCCGGTTCGATACCTTCACGGGCGTTTTTCAGCATTGCCAGGGCGTGCAGAGGGATATCCGGGCGAGACCACGCATCCGGCGCCGGAGAGAGGTCATCGGTGTTGGTTTCACCGGTCACTTTGAAAACAGTGACAGTAATTTTTTCAGCCAGAGCAGGACGGTTCAGGAACCATTCGGCATCAGCCCAGGATTGCATGACCTGCTTCGCATAGACGTTGCCTGCTTTGGCTTTTTCTTCCACATCGTAGAAGTTATCGAACATCAGCAGCGTGGAAGAGAGCGCTTTAGCGGCAATCGGAGCCAGCTTGTCGTTATCCAGCGCGTCAATCAGCGGATGAATGTTGTAACCACCCTGCATGGTGCCGAGCAGTTCAATGGCTTTTTCAGGAGTAACCAGTGGGGAGGTGGCTTCGCCTTTGGCGATAGCAGCAAGGAATCCGGCTTTTACGTAGGCAGCTTCATCTACGCCAGGCGGTACGCGGTTGATCAGCAGATCTAACAGGAATTCTTCTTCGCCCTTAGGCGGGTTCTTCAGCAGCTCGACGAGCGCGGCCATTTGGGTTGCATCTAACGGTTTGGGTACAATTCCCTCGGCGGCACGTTCTGCTACGTGCTTACGGTATTCTTCTAGCACGACGGTTCTCCTCGCTCTCATTGTCATATGCGGCGGGCGTTCTCTTCACGCTCCTGTGAGACAGCAGTTTGTAGGGTAAATGCCCGATACCGCGTCGGGCAGCATAGCAGGATTTCTGCACAGTGTTAATCCGTTTACAAAAAAGCAACATTAAAAAGTTTGCTGAATCGTTAAGCATGGTGTAGCGGAGAGATGAGGCGAATTTTGGGTACAAAAAAACCGCCTCACAGCGGTTAATTTGTTGCCTTGCGGTGGTAGCACACCGGGCTGGCAGATTTGCGGCAATACACTCGACACTGATATTGCTCTTCAGTAAGAAAATCTGCAAGTCCCTTCCTGGCGTTTACGAGCCGCCATCCAGTTTCGGATGAAAAAGGATGCAACTGCATTTTCCCGCTTCTCAGCGCTTACCTACTGTAATACTGTTGCACCCGGCCTGCTTCGCTGGTGTAGCAACCAGTCACCGGGCCCGGGAGCAGTGCCGTAACCTACGCGGCAATACACTCATTTGCCTGGTTCTGCCTTTCCCGGTGGGGAATGAACCCGCGTAGCCTTTACAGGAACGCACGCAATGGAGATGCGAATCACTGCGCTGATCGTTGCGCTCGGTTTACTGCTTACCGCACTCCACGGTGGCTGGAATATATCCGACATCACGGTGCTGTTCGTCGTTAACCTCGGCAACTAGCTGCTGGCCGCTCGCAAGAGCGGCCTTCTGAATTCCCTGCGGTTTTTCCCGCATCGCATATAATTGTGTAATAAATACTCACACTCTTTATCCGGACGTACCGGACGCTTCCCAATAAAAGTCAAAACAGTAAAAGACGGGTGAATAATACTCACGCCAACCGTAACGCCTCACGGCACAGCGCTGGTCTCGTTGGAGTCATTTTATGAAGTTGCCCTTTAAACCACATCTGCTTGTCCTTCTCTGCAGTGCCGGGCTGCTTGCCGCCTCAGGCGTCATGTTTGTCAAAAGCCGTGCAACGGAACCCGTTGCGCCTGCCCCCGTCGCACAACAACCGACTGCACCGGCTACGCCTGCCGCAGCACAACCCGCCCCTGTCGTCGCGCCAACGTATTCTGCCGCGCAGATCGATCAGTGGGTTGCTCCCATCGCGCTCTACCCGGACGCCCTGCTGTCACAAATTTTAATGGCCTCGACTTATCCGGCCAACGTGATCCAGGCGGCCCAGTGGTCAAAAGATAACCCTAAAATGGAAGGGGACGCCGCGATTCAGGCCGTCGCCAGCCAGCCCTGGGATCCCAGCGTAAAATCGCTGGTCGCCTTCCCTCAGCTTATGTCGCTAATGGGAGAAAACCCGCCGTGGGTTCAAAATTTAGGTGATGCGTTCCTCGCGCAACCGAAAGATGTGATGGATTCCGTTCAGCGCCTGCGCGCGCTGGCACAGAAGACCGGCGCCCTGCAATCGACGCCTCAGCAGACGGTCACCACCGTGACAAAACCGGCACCGGCGAAAACCAGCACCGCCGAATCAACCACAACCACCGCATCTGCGCCCGCCCCAACGGTGATCAAAATTGAATCCGCCGACCCGCAGGTCGTTTACGTTCCCACCTATAACCCCAATACGGTTTACGGGACCTGGCCAAACACCGCCTATCCACCAACGTATCTCCCACCGTCACCCGGGGAGCAGTTTGGTAACAGCTTCGTCAACGGCTTAGGTTTCAGCCTGGGTGTCGCCACAACCTATGCCATTTTCAGTAGCATTGACTGGGATGATGACGATGACTGGGATCATCACCATGACGACTGGGATAATCACGGCGGCTATAACCGCAACGGTGATAACAACATCAATATTAACGTTGAGAACTTTAATAAAATCAGCGGACAGCGCCTGACGGACGCCAACCGTACCTGGCAGCATAACCCGGCTTATCGGGAAGGGGTGCCCTACCCCACGAATCAGCTCAACTCGCGATTCCACTCCACCAGCACGGCAACCGGGTTAAGTTCAACACAGCAAAAACCGGTTAACCGCGACAGCCAGCGTCAGGCGGCCCTGAGCCAGATGGAGAAATCAACGGGTAAAACCTTCCCCCAAACGGCGCGTCCTGCCACGAAAGATATGCAACGTCAGGCCTCAAGCGAACAGCTGAAGCAGATTTCGCAACGCAATAACTACCGTGGCTACGACACCAACCCGCAGACGGTGAAGCGCGCCACCACGCAGCAGCGAGAAAGCCGTCAGGCTGCAACCCAGAGACAAGAGAAACGGGTTTCACAACCTGCGCAGCAGCGCACGCTTCAGCAGCGAAACAGCCAGCCCCGGGCCAACGCGCTGAGCGGCAACGACAGCCGCTCCGCGAACTGGCAGGCGCAGCAGCAACGTGGTGCGCAAAGCAGACAACTCGCCGCCCGCCAGCAGCAGACGCGTCAGGCATCTGCTGGACGCGCTGAACGCCGTGAAATTCGACATCGCTAAGGGAACCGACATGAAAAGTAAACTTCTCAGTGGACTGGTGCTGTTCATGCTTTCCGCTTCGGCGATGGCGCAGCAAGCCTTTACCACGCCCGACCAGGCGACCGATGCGCTGGCAAAAGCCATAAGCGAGCATAACGAGCGCGCGATGAGCAATCTGCTTGGCGAGAACTGGCGCGATTTTCTGCCTCCGGAAGGCGTTGACCCGGATGCCGTCGATCGTTTCCTGCGCGACTGGAAAGTGCGTCATAACACCGTTGTCGAAGGAGATACGGCGCATCTTGTCGTTGGCGACAGCGGCTGGCAGCTTCCTATTCCGGTGATTAAAACCAGCGCTGGCTGGCAATTCGATATCAAAGAAGGTGCTGAAGAGATCCTGACCCGCGAAATCGGACGTAACGAGCTCGCCGCCATTGAAGCGTTACATGCCTATGTTGATGCGCAGCAAAGCTACTTTGCGATGAACCAAACCTACGCGCAGAAAATTGTGAGTTCGGAAGGGAAAAAAGACGGTTTGTACTGGCCCGCGTCACCCGGGGAAGCCCCCAGCCCGCTCGGCCCGGCATTTAGCCCGAAAGAACCGGGTACCGGCTATCACGGCTACCGTTTCCGGATCCTGCCGGAGAGCAACGGTTTCGCGATGGTGGCCTGGCCGGTCAGCTATGGCCAGACGGGCGTAATGAGCTTTGTGATAAACCAGGACGACAAGGTTTACCAGGCCGATCTCGGTAGCGATTCGGCGCAGAAAGCCCAGGCGATCACCTCATATAACCCGGATAAAACCTGGCAACCCGTCGCGCCCTGAATGCCGCCAACGGGCTGAGTGTTATAAGCCGGGTATGGCAGCGCTGCCACCCGGCTTTTTAACTTACAGAATATTGGCGACCGATTTCGCCAGCTGCGCTTCGAGAACCGGTTTCGCTTCCTCGAACTTCAGATTGACTTTGTTAGCGTTCGATACCACGCGGGTCTGATACTTCGCGCGATCGCCCTGCTCGCTGCTGGTTTGCAGTTTCACGCCAGACGTCCCCTGACGCAGCGCCGCGATGTTATCGGTAGTAACTTTCGCTTTGCTACGCTCAGAGATCTGCAGGTCGGTCACCATGGTGTAGTTCACATCTTCCACCATCGCATCGGCAGCCATGCCGATCAGACCAGCGGCCAGGCCTACGCCCAGCGCCGCCCCCGAAGAATTACTGTTATAGGCAGTGATACCGGCACCCAGTGCAGCGCCAACGGCGGCACCTTCATAACCGGTTTTCAAATAGCCCTGGGCTTCGCGCAGGTCCATTTTGTCCGCTTTAAGGACGTTAGCCTGCACCCAGTAGTAGGCGCTGTCAGGCGAGGACGTGACTTTGTACCCTTTGGCGCTCAGATCGTTTGCCAGCAGCGTCTGCAGGTTGCTCATGTCTTTATCAGAGGTATTTTTGACCTGAATGTAGACCGTCTTCTCACTGGATGGCTCAAGCCAGATGGTTTCACTCATCTGCGTTTTTACTTCCAGGTTGCGCTTCTTCACCGCCGTCGTCATCGCGCCGCACCCGGTCAGCGTCATCACTGCCGCTAATAAGCCAATCCCCATCACTTTCTTCAAAGACATGTTATTTCCTTTTTGCGTGTAATCAAAAATCCAGATCGTTAACCGTGCGGCCAGTAGCTACACAATGGTGAAAAAAGTATCGGCAGACAGACGCAAATTTTTAGGGGAAATAACAATAAGTTACCTACCATAACGGGTAGTTTTCAGGCAAAAAAAACGCCTCCAGAGGAGGCGTCAGGCAATCACGGAAGAAACTTACTTCTTCTTCGCTTTTGCGTTTGGCAGGTCGGTAATGCTGCCTTCGAACACTTCTGCCGCCAGGCCAACGGACTCGTGCAGAGTCGGGTGAGCGTGGATGGTCAGCGCGATGTCTTCCGCGTCGCAGCCCATTTCGATAGCCAGACCGATTTCACCCAGCAGCTCGCCGCCGTTGGTACCGACAATAGCACCACCGATAACGCGGTGAGTCTCTTTGTCGAAGATCAGTTTGGTCATACCGTCTGCGCAGTCGGACGCGATAGCACGGCCAGAAGCCGCCCACGGGAAGGTGGCCGTTTCGTAGCTGATGCCTTTCTCTTTCGCTTCTTTCTCAGTCAGACCCACCCATGCAACTTCTGGCTCGGTGTAAGCGATAGATGGGATCACTTTCGGATCGAAGTAGTGTTTCATGCCTGCGATAACTTCAGCGGCAACGTGACCTTCGTGAACACCTTTGTGCGCCAGCATTGGCTGACCGACGATATCGCCGATAGCGAAGATGTGCGGCACGTTAGTGCGCAGCTGTTTGTCAACGCGGATGAAACCACGGTCGTCCACTTCCACGCCAGCTTTGCCCGCGTCGAGGTTTTTACCGTTCGGCACACGGCCGATAGCCACCAGCACGGCGTCGTAACGCTGTGGTTCGGATGGGGCTTTTTTGCCTTCCATGGAAACGTAAATACCGTCTTCTTTCGCTTCAACGGCAGTCACTTTGGTTTCCAGCATCAGGTTGAATTTCTTGCTGATGCGTTTGGTGAAGACTTTAACGATGTCTTTGTCTGCAGCCGGGATAACCTGGTCGAACATTTCAACCACGTCGATCTCTGAACCCAGCGCATGGTATACGGTACCCATTTCCAGACCGATGATACCGCCGCCCATAACCAGCAGGCGTTTTGGAACGGTTTTCAGTTCCAGTGCATCGGTGGAATCCCACACGCGTGGATCTTCATGTGGAATGAATGGCAGTTCGATTGGGCGAGAGCCTGCCGCGATGATCGCGTTGTCGAAGTTGATCACGGTTTTGCCGTTTTCGCCTTCAACTTCCAGGGTGTTCGCACCGGTGAATTTACCCAGACCGTTAACCACTTTCACTTTACGGCCTTTGGCCATACCCGCCAGACCGCCGGTCAGCTGAGTGATAACTTTCTCTTTCCAGGTACGAATCTTGTCGATATCGGTTTTCGGCTCGCCGAAGACGATACCGTGTTCAGCCAGTGCTTTGGCTTCTTCGATAACTTTCGCTACGTGCAGCAGCGCTTTAGAAGGGATACAGCCGACGTTCAGACAAACACCGCCGAGGGTGCTGTAACGTTCTACGATGACGGTTTCCAGACCTAAATCCGCTGCGCGGAATGCTGCGGAGTAACCTGCTGGGCCTGCCCCAAGTACTACGACCTGAGTTTTGATTTCTGTGCTCATCATGACCTCTTAATTTATACCCGTCGTCCACCGGGTCGTTCTATCCGCCCGTATTTTACAAAATTGTTAACAATTTTGAAACAACAAACGGCTCACGAATTATCGCTTACACCAATAACCTCATAAACCCCATGAGATTATCAGAAAAAAGCCGGCCGACCGGCCGGCTTTTCGATTACATCACCAGGCGGCGAATGTCGCTCAGCATGTTGTTGATGATGGTGATGAAACGCGCACCATCAGCACCGTCGATCACGCGGTGGTCGAAGGACAGAGAGATTGGCATCATCAGACGCGGCACGAACTCTTTGCCATTCCACACCGGCTCCATCGCGGACTTGGACACACCGAGGATCGCCACTTCCGGCGCGTTAACAATCGGTGCGAAGTGGGTCGTACCCAGGCCGCCGATGCTGGAGATAGTGAAGCAGCCGCCCTGCATTTCGCCGGCAGTCAGCTTACCATCACGCGCTTTTTTGGAGATGGTGGTCAGTTCACGGGACAGCTCAGTAATGCTCTTCTTGTTCACGTCTTTGAAGACCGGAACAACCAGACCATTTGGCGTATCAACCGCAACACCGATGTTGATGTATTTCTTCAGCGTCAGCTTCTGGCCGTCTTCGGACAGAGAGCTGTTGAAGCGTGGCATCTGCTCAAGGGCAGCGGCAACGGCTTTCATGATGAAGACCACTGGGGTGAATTTCACGTCCAGTTTACGCTTCTCAGCTTCCGCGTTCTGCTGTTTACGGAACGCTTCCAGATCGGTGATATCGGTTTTGTCGAAGTGCGTAACGTGCGGGATCATCACCCAGTTACGGCTCAGGTTCGCACCAGAGATTTTCTGGATACGGCCCAGTTCCACTTCTTCGATTTCGCCGAACTTGCTGAAGTCCACTTTCGGCCATGGCAGCATGCCCGGGATACCGCCGCCAGCGGCTGCAGCAGGTGCAGCTTCGGCGCGTTTCACCGCGTCTTTCACATAGGCCTGAACGTCTTCGCGCAGGATACGACCTTTACGGCCGGTCCCTTTCACTTTCGCCAGGTTCACACCGAACTCGCGCGCCAGGCGACGAATCAGCGGGGTCGCGTGGACGTAAGCATCATTTTCAGCGAACTCAGATTTTTCAGCTTTAGCAGCAGGGGCAGCGGCAGGTTTAGCAGCCTGAGCCGGTGCAGCGGCAGGTGCCGGAGCAGCCGCGGCAGCCGGAGCTGCGGCAGGCGCAGCGCCTTCTACTTCGAAGACCATGATCAGAGAGCCGGTAGACACTTTGTCGCCGGTGCTGATTTTAATCTCTTTAACGGTACCCGCGAACGGCGCAGGCACTTCCATAGACGCTTTGTCGCCTTCTACGGTGATCAGTGACTGTTCAGCGGCAACTTTGTCGCCCACTTTCACCATCACTTCGGTCACTTCAACTTCGTCACCGCCGATGTCCGGTACGTTAACGTCTTTCACGCCGCCGGCAGCAGCAGGTGCAGCGGCCGGAGCCGGAGCAGCTGCCTGAGCAGGCGCGGCGGCAGGTGCAGCACCCGCCACTTCGAAGATCATGATCAGGGAGCCGGTAGACACTTTGTCGCCGGTGTTGATCTTGATCTCTTTAACGGTACCCGCGAATGGCGCTGGCACTTCCATAGAGGCTTTGTCGCCTTCTACGGTGATCAGAGACTGCTCAGCCGCTACGGTATCGCCCACTTTCACCAGGATCTCAGTGACTTCAACTTCGTCACCGCCGATGTCAGGCACGTTCACTTCTTTTGCTGCTGCGGCAGCTGCTGGAGCAGCGGCGGCCGGAGCGGCTTTCTTCTCTTCCTGCGCAGGTGCAGCAGCTGCTGCACCGTCGGCGGAATCGAAAATCATGATCAGTTTGCCGGTCTCGGTTTTATCGCCAACAGAGACTTTGATCTCTTTAACGATGCCAGCCTGAGGAGACGGGACTTCCATAGAGGCTTTGTCGCCTTCTACGGTGATCAGCGACTGTTCAGCTTCAACTTTGTCGCCCACTTTGACCAGGATCTCGGTGATTTCAACTTCATCAGCCCCGATGTCCGGTACATTGATTTCGATAGCCATTATTCTTTTACCTCTTACGCCAGACGCGGGTTAACTTTTTCTGCATCGATGTTGAATTTGGTGATTGCGTCCGCAACCACTTTCTTATCGATTTCGCCACGTTTAGCCAGTTCGCCCAGTGCTGCTACAACCACGTAAGAAGCATCAACTTCGAAGTGGTGACGCAGGTTTTCGCGGCTGTCAGAACGACCGAAGCCGTCAGTACCCAGAACGCGATAATCATCAGCTGGAACGTAAGTACGAACCTGCTCAGCGAACAGTTTCATATAGTCAGTAGACGCCACCGCTGGCGCGTCGTTCATCACCTGGGCGATGTACGGAACGCGTGGAGTTTCCAGTGGGTGCAGCATGTTCCAGCGCTCACAATCCTGGCCATCACGCGCCAGTTCAGTGAAGGAGGTCACGCTGTACACGTCGGAACCTACACCGTAGTCCTTCGCCAGGATCTGTGCCGCTTCACGTACGTGACGCAGGATAGAACCGGAGCCCAGCAGCTGAACTTTACCTTTGCTACCTTCGAGGGTTTCGAGTTTGTAGATACCTTTACGGATACCTTCCTCGGCACCTGCTGGCATTGCCGGCATGTGGTAGTTTTCGTTCAGGGTGGTGATGTAGTAGTAAATGTTCTCTTGCGCTTCACCGTACATGCGATGCAGACCGTCATGCATGATGACTGCCACTTCGTACGCGTAAGCCGGGTCGTAAGAGATACAGTTAGGGATAGTCAGAGACTGAATGTGGCTGTGGCCATCTTCGTGCTGCAGACCTTCACCGTTCAGGGTCGTACGACCGGAAGTCCCACCGATCAGGAAGCCGCGAGCCTGCTGGTCGCCTGCCTGCCAGCACAGGTCACCGATACGCTGGAACCCGAACATGGAGTAGTAGATGTAGAACGGGATCATCGGCAGGTTGTTGGTGCTGTAAGAGGTCGCAGCAGCCAGCCAGGATGCGCCTGCACCCAGCTCGTTGATACCTTCCTGCAGGATCTGACCTTTCTCGTCTTCTTTGTAGTATGCAACCTGCTCACGGTCCTGCGGGGTGTACTGCTGGCCGTTCGGGCTGTAGATACCGATCTGACGGAACAGACCTTCCATACCGAAAGTACGCGCTTCGTCAGCGATGATTGGCACCAGACGATCTTTGATCGACTTGTTCTTCAGCATCACGTTCAGGGCACGAACGAAAGCGATAGTGGTAGAGATCTCTTTGTTCTGCTCTTCCAGCAGTTGAGAGAAGTCTTCCAGTGCTGGCAGTTCCAGCTTCTCGGTGAAGTTAGGCTGACGAGCTGGCAGATAGCCTTTCAGCGCCTGACGACGTTCGTGCAGGTACTTGTACTCTTCAGAACCTTCCGGGAAGGTGATGTAAGACAGGTTTTCTACCTGCTCATCGGTAACTGGAACGTTGAAACGGTCGCGGATATAGCGCACGCCGTCCATGTTCATTTTCTTAACCTGGTGAGCGATGTTTTTACCTTCTGCGGTATCACCCATGCCGTAACCTTTGATGGTGTGGGCCAGGATAACGGTCGCTTTACCTTTGGTTTCGCGCGCTTTTTTCAGTGCTGCGTAGATTTTCTTCGGATCGTGACCACCACGGTTCAGCGCCCAGATCTGCTCATCAGTCCAGTCTGCAACCAGTGCGGCGGTTTCAGGGTATTTGCCGAAGAAGTGCTCACGCACGTAGGCACCGTCTTTGGATTTGAAGGTCTGATAGTCACCGTCAACGGTTTCGTTCATCAGCTGGATCAGTTTACCGCTGGTATCTTTACGCAGCAGCTCGTCCCAACGGGAACCCCACATGACTTTGATCACGTTCCAGCCCGCACCCGCGAAGATGCCTTCCAGTTCGTTGATGATCTTGCCGTTACCGGTTACCGGACCATCCAGACGCTGCAGGTTACAGTTGATGATGAAGCACAGGTTGTCCAGCTTCTCACGGGTCGCGATGGTGATCGCACCTTTAGATTCTGGCTCATCCATCTCGCCGTCGCCCAGGAAGGCGTATACGGTCTGCTCAGAGGTGTCTTTCAGACCACGGTGTTCCAGGTACTTCAGGAATTTAGCCTGATAGATCGCACCGATTGGGCCCAGACCCATGGATACGGTCGGGAACTGCCAGAATTCAGGCATCAGTTTAGGGTGCGGGTAAGAAGACAGTCCTTTACCGTGAACTTCCTGACGGAAGTTGTTCATCTGCTCTTCAGTCAGACGACCTTCCAGGAATGCACGTGCATAGATGCCCGGAGAGATGTGGCCCTGGAAGTACACCAGATCGCCGCCGTCTTTCTCGTTCGCTGCACGGAAGAAGTGGTTGAAGCACACTTCGTAAACGGTCGCAGAGGACTGGAAGGATGCCATGTGGCCACCCAGTTCCAGGTCTTTCTTGGATGCGCGCAGAACGGTCATGATGGCGTTCCAGCGAATTGCAGAACGGATACGACGTTCCAGATCCAGATTGCCCGGGTATTCCGGTTCGTCTTCAACGGCAATCGTGTTTACGTAGTTGCTAGCCCCTGCACCTGAAGCAACCTTCACGCCGCCTTTGCGGGCTTCAGAAAGCAGCTGATCAATCAGATACTGAGCGCGCTCAACACCTTCTTCACGGATGACCGATTCGATCGCCTGTAGCCAGTCGCGAGTTTCGATCGGATCCACGTCATTTTGGAGACGTTCTGACATGGGGGTATTCCTTATCTATCTAATACGTTGATTTGTCTGGAACCTGTCCCATTGTGCTCTTGGGCAAGAACACAATAAGACAGGTTCTGCGTTTAGTTGCCGCGCTCTAAAAGTACCTGGCGCTTAATCCTTTCGTTGCTGTATGCGGCGTAATGAACGTTCGCGACGCGATTGTTCACGGCTGCGGTCCAGCAAGATTTCCTCAATGAAAGCCAGATGTCGGTGCGACGCTTCGCGCGCCTGCTCCGGTTCCCCGGCCATTATCGCCTCGAATACTCGGGTGCGATGGTTGCTTACCAGTGGGAGCATGTCCCGACGGGCATACAACAATTCAAAATTTTGACGAACGTTCTGGGCCAGCATCGGCTCCATGCAGCGTAGCAGATGGAGGAGCACCACATTGTGTGCCGCTTCGGTGACGGCGATTTGATACTGGACGACGGCGCTGGACTCGGCGTCTAAATCGCCGGACTGCTGTGCCCGTTCAATGGCCTGATGCAGCTCGCGGATACGCACGCGATCTTCATCAGTGCTGCGAAGGGCGGCGTAATAGGCCGCAATACCTTCAAGCGCGTGACGGGTCTCAAGCAGATCAAACTGGGATTCTGGGTGGTCAGAGAGAAGTTCTACCAGCGGATCGCTGAAGCTCTGCCACAGGCTATTTTGCACAAAAGTTCCGCCGCCCTGACGACGAAGCAGCAAGCCCTTAGCTTCGAGACGTTGAATCGCCTCACGCAGAGAGGGACGTGAAACGTCGAACTGTTTTGCCAGTTCGCGTTCTGGCGGAAGTTTCTCACCCGGGCGCAGAGTCCCTTCGAGGATTAAAAACTCCAGCTGCTGCTCAATCACATCAGATAGTTTTGGTTGGCGAATTTTGCTGTAGGCCATATTCCCTGTCTTACGCCTTTTTGCCCGGAGTCAATTGGTCTTACCAATTTCTATTTCGTATCGCTAAAGTAACAAAGTATTCACCTTCTGTCCATATTGGTTTTGATTGAAATCAGTAAACCCTGCACATTTTAACAACCTTACAGAAATAACGTTTCAGAAATGTAACTTTGCACAAATGAGTTGATTACCCCTAAAGAGGAAGTTTTAACCATAATGAAACGAGGGTTTTTGCAATCTGAAGCGATTCAACAAAGCAAATAATGAAATTTCGCCCACTTATGGCGAATTTCTATTCTATAGGTTGGGATAAGAAGAATGAGCGGAACGATTTACAAATGGTTTCTTTTTATTCAACTCGTCATCCGTGCGTCATAAAGCAGGTGCATTCGCAGGCACTTACCACTATTCTGGCGCTTACGGAAGAGTTCTCCGCTTTTTTCGGTCTTATTAACCGTAAAGAAATAAATACAGAAAATGGATATTCATAATTACACACGCTCAGCGTGAACATAACAACCACACACGAGGTTTCAAATGGAAGCTCAACAGCACGGCGATCAGCTAAAGCGCGGGCTTAAAAACCGCCATATTCAGCTCATCGCACTGGGCGGTGCTATCGGAACCGGCCTGTTTCTGGGTAGCGCATCCGTTATCCAGTCAGCCGGTCCAGGCATTATTCTGGGGTACGCCATCGCAGGCTTTATCGCCTTTCTGATTATGCGTCAGTTGGGTGAAATGGTCGTTGAAGAGCCAGTGGCGGGCTCGTTCAGCCATTTTGCATACAAGTACTGGGGCAGTTTCGCCGGTTTCGCCTCTGGCTGGAACTACTGGGTACTGTACGTGCTGGTTGCGATGGCCGAGCTTACCGCCGTCGGGAAATACATTCAGTTCTGGTACCCCGAGATCCCAACCTGGGCCTCCGCGGCGGCCTTCTTCGTCATTATCAATGCCATTAACCTGACCAACGTAAAAGTGTTCGGTGAAATGGAATTCTGGTTTGCGATTATTAAAGTGATTGCCGTGGTGGCGATGATCATCTTTGGCGGCTGGCTGCTGTTCAGCGGCAACGGTGGCCCACAGGCAACCGTTCGCAACCTCTGGGAACAGGGCGGCTTCCTGCCTCACGGCATGACGGGGCTGGTGATGATGATGGCGATCATCATGTTCTCCTTTGGTGGTCTGGAGCTGGTGGGGATCACCGCCGCTGAAGCAGACAATCCGGAGCAGAGCATTCCCAAAGCCACTAACCAGGTTATCTACCGTATTCTGATCTTCTATGTGGGTTCGCTGGCCGTACTGCTCTCCCTGCTGCCGTGGACGCGCGTCACTGCTGACACCAGCCCGTTTGTGCTGATCTTCCACGAGCTGGGCGATACCGTTGTAGCGAATGCGCTTAACATCGTTGTACTGACGGCGGCGCTCTCCGTTTACAACAGCTGCGTCTATTGCAACAGCCGTATGCTGTTCGGCCTGGCGCAACAGGGTAACGCGCCGAAAGCGCTGCTCAACGTCGATAAACGCGGCGTGCCGGTAAACACCATTATCGTGTCAGCCATCGTGACCGCGCTGTGCGTACTCATCAACTACATGGCGCCTGAATCGGCGTTTGGTCTGCTGATGGCGCTGGTGGTCTCTGCCCTGGTCATCAACTGGGCGATGATCAGCCTGGCGCACATCAAGTTCCGCCGTGCGAAACAGCAGCAGGGCGTCACCACGCGTTTCCCTGCCCTGTTCTACCCGCTGGGTAACTGGGTTTGCCTGTTGTTTATGGCGGCCGTGCTGGTCATCATGCTGATCACACCGGGTATGGCGATTTCCGTCTACCTGATCCCGGTCTGGATTGCCGTGCTCGGCGTCGGCTATCTGTTCAGCCAGAAAAGCCGTAAAGCCATGAAGGCCCACTAAGCCTCCTTCTGCGGTACCTGCTTTTGCGGGTACCGCAGGTTGTTACCTCCCTCACACTTTCACCTCCACAGCGCTTTTATCCATATCACCGCCCTGATACTGCAACGCATATATTCCTTCGCCAGCAAATAATTCTCTCCATACCGCAAACCGGAGAGCAGTCTATGGATAACGCTAAACTGTCAGTAAAAGAAAAGATCGGCTACGGGATGGGCGATGCAGGTTGCAACATCATCTTTGGCGCCATCATGCTGTTTGTTAACTATTTTTATACCGATATTTTTGGTCTGGCGCCGGCACTGGTGGGCGTACTGCTGCTCTCCGTGCGCGTTATTGATGCCGTCACCGACCCGATTATGGGCGCGATTGCCGACCGTACCCGCAGCAAATACGGTCGGTTTCGTCCATGGCTGCTGTGGATTGCCTTCCCCTACGCACTGTTCAGCATCCTGATGTTCACCACGCCAGAGTGGAGCTATAACAGCAAAGTTATCTATGCGTTTGTCACCTACTTCCTGCTCTCTTTGACCTATACGGCAATCAATATTCCCTACTGCTCGCTGGGCGGGGTGATTACCAACGACCCTAAAGAGCGCGTCGCCTGCCAGTCATATCGCTTCGTGCTGGTCGGTATCGCCACGCTGCTGCTGTCCCTGACGCTACTGCCGATGGCGGACTGGTTCGGAGGAGAGGACAAAGCCAAAGGCTACCAGATGGCAATGACCGTGCTGGCGTTGATTGGAACCTGTATGTTCCTGTTCTGCTTCGCCACCGTGCGCGAGCGTGTCCGCCCGGCAGTCCAGACCAATGACCAGCTGAAAAACGACCTGAAAGACGTGTGGAAGAACGACCAGTGGGTGCGCATTCTGCTCCTGACCCTGTGCAACGTCTGCCCCGGCTTTATTCGCATGGCGGCTACCATGTATTACGTGACCTGGGTGATGGGCCAGAGTACCCACTTTGCCACCCTGTTTATCAGTCTGGGCGTGGTGGGCATGATGCTCGGCAGCATGCTGGCGAAAGTGCTGACCGACCGCTGGTGTAAGCTGAAGGTCTTCTTCTGGACCAATATCGTGCTGGCGATTTTCTCAACGGCCTTTTACTTCTTCGACCCAAAAGCCACCCTTACCATTGTGGTGCTCTACGTCCTGCTGAATATCCTGCACCAGATCCCGTCTCCGCTGCACTGGTCGCTGATGGCCGACGTCGATGACTACGGCGAGTGGAAAACCGGGAAACGCATCACCGGGATCAGCTTCTCCGGCAACATCTTCTTCCTGAAGCTGGGGCTGGCGATTGCCGGGGCAATGGTCGGCTTCCTGCTCTCCTGGTACGGCTACGATGCCGGGGCGAAAGCGCAAAGCGCGGATGCGATTAACGGTATTGTCCTGCTGTTTACCGTCATTCCGGGCATCGGGTATCTCATTACCGCAGGCGTGGTGCGTCTGCTGAAGGTTGACCGTGAAACGATGAAGCGGATCCAGGAGGACCTGGAGAAGCGTCGCAACAACTATCGCGAGCTGAACGAGTATCAGGAACTCAGCATCGCTGAGACAAAATAAGGAAAGTCGCATGCAAACCTGGCCAAACCCGTTTATTGAACAACGCGCCGATCCGTATATTTTGCACCACGAGGGGCAATACTATTTTATCGCCTCCGTGCCGCAGTACGACAGGCTGGCGATCCGTCGCGCGGACTCGCTGGAAGGGCTACGCGACGCTGAAGAGGTGACGGTCTGGCGAAAACCCGAGACCGGCCCGATGAGTCAACTCATCTGGGCCCCGGAACTGCACCACATCGACGGCAAGTGGTACATCTATTTTGCCGCGGCGCACACGCAGGCGCTCGATGCGCTCGGGATGTTCCAGCACCGCATGTTTGCCATTGAATGTGCCGACCGCGATCCGCTTACCGGCAGGTGGGTGGAAAAAGGGCAAATCAAAACCCCGTTCGATACCTTCGCCCTGGACGCAACCACCTTTGTTCATCAGGGTAAGCGCTGGTATCTGTGGGCGCAAAAAGCGCCGGATATCAACGGAAACTCCAACCTCTACCTGTGCGAAATGGCGAACCCGTGGACGCTGAAAGGCGAGCCAGTGATGCTCAGCAAGCCGGAATATGACTGGGAATGCCGTGGGTTCCGGGTCAACGAAGGCCCGGCGGTACTGGTTCACGACGATAAGCTGTTTATCAGCTATTCCGCCAGCGCCACCGATGAAAACTACTGCATGGGTCTGGTGTGGATAGACCGCAACGCCGATCCGCAAAACCCGGCGAACTGGCACAAATCTCCGCGCCCGGTATTCGCCACCAGCTATGAAAACCGCCAGTACGGGCCGGGCCATAACAGCTTCACGAAGACCCCAGACGGGGAACATGTGCTGGTGTATCACGCCAGAAACTACACCGAAATAGAAGGCGATCCGCTATACGATCCCAACCGCCACACCCGCCTGAAGCGCGTTCGCTGGAACGAAAACGGGATGCCTGATTTCGGCATCCCGCCTGCGGATACGCTTTAATCGTTACGGCGCGCTGGCTTACACCAGCGTGCCGTAAATCGTCAGCAGCGCCACCACAACCACCACCACAAACGAGGTCTTCTTCGCCATTGAGACGGCGGCTTTCGGCGTTTCAATTTTGTCGGTATGCGGCTCGCGCGCCAGGGAGAACTGCGCCAGACGTGTTAACACCTGGTACTGTGAGGTATGGCGGTCGGCAAGAGAAGCGAACCATGCGGGCAGCGCTTTTTCGCCGTGGCCAATTAACGCATACACCACGCCCACCAGACGCACCGGGAGCCAGTCGAGCACATGCAGGATGGCATCAATCCCGGACAGCAAACGTTCATGCGGCGTCAGGTAACGGGCAAGCCAGGTCTGCCAGGCGCGAAGAAAAGCATACCCCATCAGCAGGACCGGTCCCCACGGCCCGCCCACCACAAACCAGAACAGCGGCGCCAGGTAGTAGCGGAAGTTAATCCACAGCAGCGCGTTTTGCAGCTCGCGCAGGAATTCGCGTTCATCGCAATCCGGCGGCACGCCGTGGATCAGCGTCAGTTCGCTCGCCATGGCACCGCGCGCGTGGGCATCATCACGCGACGCGGCTTTAAGATAAGCGTGGTAGTGCAAACGCACCTTCCCTGCGCCAATGCACAGGACACCGAGCAGGATCCACACCACCAGCAGCGGCACGTTGAAAAACAGTCCGTACAGCGAGCGCAGCAGCAGGAAGGTAATGACCATCACCCCGGCCATCATCAGCAGCGTACGCAGCATAGAAAAGTGCTTAATCCGGCGGAAAAGCACCTCCAGCCGGTGGTCCAGATGCCAGTGCTCGCCGAGTTTAAACAGGCGTTCAGCGATGATAACCAGCAGCATGGTAAACAACGTCATGGTATCTCCTTATTCTGACGACGCGTTGAGCATGGCGCGAAACCGGGGCCAGTCAAAGGCCGGTCCAGGATCGGTTTTTCGCGTCGGGGCAATATCACTGTGTCCCGTAATATTGTCGGCGATGGCCGGATAGCGCCCGATAAGCACGCGGGTCACGGCCACTAACTGTTGATACTGTGAATCGGTATAGGGCGTGGTATCCGTGCCTTCCAGTTCGATGCCGATGGAGAAATCGTTGCAGCGTTCGCGCCCATGATACAACGACACCCCGGCATGCCAGGCGCGCTTATCAAAAGGAACGTACTGAACCACTTCACCATCACGGCGAATCAGGCAGTGAGCCGACACGCGCAGATGCGCAATCTCAGCGAAGAAAGGATGCGCATCGGGATCTATCGTTCCCGTGAATAACGCGTCAATCCACGGACCGCCAAATTCACCCGGCGGGAGACTAATATTATGAATAACCAGCAGTGTGGGCTTTTCATCCTCCGGGCGGCAGTCGTGGTGCGGCGAGGGCACATGCCGCGCATCCACCAGCCATCCGTTTTCTAACAACATGCTGGAACTCCTTATGTATGGTGCTGTTACTCGGTTCAGAGTAGCATGTTTCAATATTATGATTCGTTACCAATTTGGAGTTTTATCATGCCGCCTCGCCGCTACAACCCCGACCACCGACGTGAAGCGCTTCTGGAACGTATTAATATGGATATTCCGGCAAGCGTCGCCCATGCCCTGAAAGAAGACCTGGGCGGCGACGTGAATGCCGAAAAGGATATTACCGCACAATTGTTGCCAAAAGAGACACGCTCTCACGCGGTGATTATCACCCGTGAAGAGGGCGTTTTTTGTGGCAAGCGCTGGGTTGAAGAGGTCTTTACCCAGCTGGCGGGCGATGATGTGCAGATCGTCTGGCATGTTGAAGACGGCGATGCGATCGCCGCAAACCAGCCGCTGTTTGAACTCGACGGCCCGTCCCGCGTGCTGCTGACCGGCGAACGTACCGCCCTTAACTTCGTCCAGACGTTGTCCGGTGTGGCAAGTGAAGTCCGTCGCTACGTTAACCTGCTGGCTGGCACCCGTACCCAGCTGCTGGACACTCGCAAAACGCTGCCGGGCCTGCGTACGGCGCTGAAATACGCGGTACTCTGCGGCGGTGGCGCAAACCATCGTCTGGGATTATCTGACGCCTTCCTGATTAAAGAGAACCACATTATTGCCTCTGGCTCCGTGCGTCAGGCGGTGGAGAAAGCCTTCTGGCTGCACCCGGACGTGCCCGTTGAAGTGGAGGTCGAAAACCTGGAGGAGCTCGACCAGGCAATTAAGGCCGGGGCTGATATCATCATGCTCGATAACTTCGAAACAGAGCAGATGCGCGAAGCCGTCAAGCTCACCAACGGCCAGGCACAGCTTGAAGTGTCCGGGAACGTCACCTTCGACACGATCCGTGAGTTCGCCGAGACGGGCGTGGATTACATCTCCGTCGGGGCTCTGACCAAACACGTTCGTGCTCTCGACCTTTCCATGCGTTTCAAATAATGATGGCTCCCCTCTCCACCTGGAGAGGGGAATGCCTGCCCCGCTCGCAATTCCGTTGTACTTCTCTGCAACGCAGAATGAATTCTCTGAAGCCCCTTTCCCGTTCCCTTTTTTGCCCCTCGTTTCTGCCCTTTCGCGCTGACAAAGTAGCGCCACTTAACCTAAGGAGCAGATATGGACAAACAACACGGATTCACGCTCATTGAGTTGATGGTGGTCATTGGCATTATTGCGATTCTGAGCGCCATCGGCGTCCCCGCCTATCAGAACTACCTGCGCAAAGCGGCGCTGACCGATATGTTGCAAACCTTCGTCCCCTACCGCACCGCCATTGAGCTGTGCGCACTGGATCATGGCGGCGTGACAGGCTGTGACGGCGGCAGCAACGGCATCCCTTCCCCGACGACAACGCGTTATATCTCGGGCATGAGCGTAACGCAGGGCGTCGTGTCATTAACGGGCCAGGAGAGCCTGACCGGGCTGGAGGTGGTGATGACGCCCCAGTGGAGCAGCGGCAACGGTATGACGGGCTGGAAACGCAGCTGCAATATCAGTAACGACAGCGAGCTCAAACAGGCCTGCGAAGACGTTTTCCGCTTCGACAATAACTGAGGAGCGGCTAATGAAAACCGATCAACTCGTGGCACTTTGTCTGCGCCATCATGCTCTGCTGCTCACCAGCGACAGTGACAGGGTAAGCATCGCCGTCGTGGGAACCCCCGCCAGTGAACTGATGGAAGCCCTGCGCTTCGCGACCCAGAAACGGGTTGATATCGAGTGCTGGAGCGCAGAACGCATGGAAAAACACAGGCAGCTCATGTCGCAATCGCATCTGCCCGTCGTTTCGCAAACACACTCAACGGTCGATATCCTCAACCACACGCTGCAGCAGGCAATAAACCAGCGCGCATCCGACATTCATATCGAACCGGGAGAGCATGCCTGTCAGATCCGTTTACGTATCGATGGGGTGCTTTACCCGCAACCTCCGCTTTCCGCCTCGCTGGCCAGCCAGTTCAGCGCACGTTTAAAAGTGCTGGGTAATCTGGATATTGCAGAGCGCCGCTTACCGCAGGACGGTCAGTTCACGATTGAGCTGGCAAACGAGCCGGTCTCATTTCGGATTGCCACGCTTCCCTGCAGCGGTGGCGAGAAAATTGTACTGCGTCTTCTGCATCAGGTTCAGCAGGCGCTGGAACCGAAAGCGCTCGGCATGAGCGCTGAACAACTGGCCCGTTTTAATGGGGTACTCCACCAGCCGCAGGGGTTGATTCTGGTCACCGGCCCCACCGGCAGCGGCAAAACCGTGACGCTCTACAGCGTGTTGCAGGCGCGTAACACCCCGGAGGTCAACATCTGTAGCGTGGAGGATCCCATTGAGATCCCGCTGGCGGGGTTAAACCAGACACAGATAAATCCCCGGGCGGGTTTAACCTTTCAGAGCGTGCTCAGGGCGCTGCTGCGTCAGGATCCCGACATCATTATGGTTGGTGAAATTCGTGACGGTGAAACGGCCGGGATTGCCATTAACGCCGCGCAGACCGGACACCTGGTGCTGTCGACACTGCACACGAACTCAACAACGGAAGCCCTGACGCGTCTGGAGCAGATGGGCGTGGCGCGCTGGATGATATCTTCCGCACTCTCGATGGTAATTGCCCAGCGTCTGGTCCGGCGTCTGTGTCCCCACTGTCGTCGGGAAGCCAGCGAACATGCAGATTTACCTCGCACAGAGTGGCCCAGACCGCTTCCCCGCTGGCAGCCCACCGGCTGCGATCGCTGTTATCACGGTTTTTATGGCCGGGTGGCCATTTTTGAAGTGCTCACGATCGACAATGACCTGCGACAGGCCATTGCCCGCGGAGCGGGAACAGAAGTGATCGAGGCGAGCGCCCGGCAGACGGGAATGGTTTCTCTTTTTGAGCACGGCTGCATGGCTGTTGAAGAAGGGTTGACCACGATTGAAGAGTTGATTCGCGTCCTGGGCATGCCCGATGCCTGCTAACCGGCTCTGGCGCTGGCGAGCGCTCACCCAGCAAGGAGAACCCCGAAGCGGGACGCTCTGGGCTACAGACCGCAATGCGGCCTACAGCAGGTTGATGCGTCACGATCTTCATCCTCTGACGCTGACCCGCTGCGCGCAGCGACACCGCTGGCGGCCACATCACTGCTATGAGATGTTTCGCCAGCTCGCCACGCTGCTGCAGGCTGGGCTGACGTTGTCCCACAGCCTGCAAATGCTGGCAGACCAGCATCCGTCAAAACCCTGGCAGGCGCTGCTGCAAAGTCTTGCTGATGAACTCAGTGAAGGATGCCCCTTTTCTGAGTCACTCAAAAAGTGGCCTGCGGTTTTTAGCCCACTGCATGTCTCGATGGTAAAGGTCGGAGAGCTAACCGGGAAGCTGGAGGCGTGCTGTCGTCAGCTCGCACAGCAACAAAAAGCGCAGCAGCAACTCAGTGCGAAAGTGAAAAAGGCGCTGCGCTACCCGGCGATCGTTCTGACGCTAGCCGCCCTCGTCGTGCTGGCGATGGTCACCCTGGTCTTGCCCGAGTTCGCCGCGATCTACAAAACGTTTAACACTCCGCTCCCGTGGCTGACACAAAAGGTCATGGCAATGGCAGCATTTATGCAGTCCTACGCCCTCGTGTTGTTTGCCGTGATACTGGCAACCGTCGCTGGCGCGTGGGCTCTGCGGCAGAATCCTCGCTGGCAGCGCATTCTGATGCATATGCCAGTGATGGGGTCGCTGGCACAGGGCCAAAAGCTGGGACACATTTTTACCGTTCTGTCGCTCACGCAGCAGGCGGGGATTGCCTTTTTGCAGGGGCTGGAGAGCGCAGAGGAGACCGTTGATAGTCGGTACTGGCAGGGAATACTCCACACGATTCGGGAGGACGTTGAAAAAGGTTTCCCCGTCTGGTCATCCTTTCAGAGAGCGGCCATGTTTACCCCGCTGTGTATCCAGCTTTTACGAACCGGTGAAATGTCTGGAGCACTGGACAGCATGCTGGCAAATCTGGCCCGCCATCACACGGAACAGACCTTGCAACGGGCCGATAATCTGGCGGCGCTTCTGGAGCCATTGCTTCTGATTGTAACGGGGGTCATCATCGGCACGCTGGTGGTCGCCATGTACCTGCCGATTTTCCATCTGGGGGATGCGATGAGTGCGGGATAGTGCTGACGTGCTGGCGCACGGAGATGCGCCAGCGAAAACTCTTACAGGCTGTTGAAAACGCGGTTTTCCTGTTCCTGAACGCGAATAAACGTCGTGCGTTTCGTCAGCTCTTTCAGGCGGGATGCCCCCACGTAGGTGCAGGCGGAACGCAGGCCACCGAGGATATCACGTGCGGTATTTTCAACCGGGCCGCGCAGGGGCAGCTTCACGGTTTTGCCTTCTGCCGCGCGGTATTTTGCCACGCCACCAACGTGACGGGTCATTGCAGACTCAGAGCTCATTCCATAGAACAGCATAAATTTCTCGCCGTTCTCTTCAACCACGGTACCACCGCTCTCTTCGTGACCGGCCAGCATGCCGCCGAGCATCACGAAGTCCGCGCCGCCGCCGAAGGCCTTGGCGACATCACCCGGCATGGTGCACCCGCCGTCGCTGATGATCTGGCCGCCCAGCCCGTGCGCCGCATCGGCACATTCAATAACCGCGGAGAGCTGAGGATAACCGACGCCGGTCTTAACGCGCGTGGTGCACACGGAGCCCGGCCCAATGCCCACTTTCACGATATCTGCACCGGAGAGGATCAGTTCTTCACACATTTCGCCGGTCACCACGTTGCCCGCGATGATGGTTTTCGTCGGCCAGGCTTCACGCGCCTTGCTGACGAACTGCACGAAGTGCTCGGAGTAACCATTCGCCACATCAATACAAACGAAGCTGAGTGCCGGGTTCGCATTCAGGATCTGTTTGGTCTTTTCGAAATCGGCATCCGAGGTCCCGGTGGAGACCATCACATGCTTCACCACATCAGCAGACGCGGACGCAACAAATGCATTCCACTCTTCAGGGCTGTAATGTTTGTGTACGGCAGTCAGAATGTCGAACTGTGCCAGGGCGGTTGCCATCTCAAAGGTTCCCACAGTATCCATGTTGGCAGCGATGATCGGCACGCCAGACCAGGTCTGACCGGAATGTTTAAAGGTGAACTGACGTTCGAGTTCAACGTCTGAGCGACTTTTCAGTGTAGAGCGTTTAGGGCGGATGAGAACGTCTTTGAAACCTAACTTCAGATCTTCTTCGATACGCATGTGCGGATTCCTGGGGTTAGAGGCAAATATGTTAAAAGCACAACTCCAGTGACGTTATCATACGCACTAATACCTGCTCCGCAAGACTGCGAAATTCTCTTTTTTTACGCTACAATCCTATAAATTTACCTGGTAAAAAGCCGGTAAACAGGGCTAAACAGTTGCTGGCGCACCTTAGAGTTTTAATCAACTGATTTTAATAATGAATAATTCCCAGGATTTGATTTAATGGGGTATATCGTTGCATTAACCGGCGGCATCGGTAGTGGTAAAAGTACCGTTGCGGACGCGTTCTCTCGTCTGGGTATCACGATTATTGATGCCGATATCATTGCCCGTCAGGTGGTAGAACCTGGTACACCCGCGCTAAAGGCTATCGAACACCACTTTGGTCAGAGCATCCTCACTGCGGATGGCACGCTTAATCGCCGCCAGCTTCGTGAGCGCATTTTTGCTGATGCGTCGGAAAAGCGCTGGCTTAATGCCCTGCTCCACCCCATTATCCACCAGGAAACCCAGCGTCAGATTGCTGCGGCCAACTCACCCTACGTAGTGTGGGTCGTTCCACTGCTGGTGGAAAATCAGCTGCAGAAGAGAGCCGATCGGGTGCTGGTGGTTGATGTCTCTCCCGAAACGCAGATCCAGCGAACCATGACGCGTGACCACGTCTCACGTGAGCATGCTGAACAAATTCTTGCCGCCCAGGCCACGCGCGCTCAGCGCCTTGCCGTTGCGGATGATGTCATTAATAATAACGGCGCACCAGATGCCATTGCATCGGATGTTGCCCGTCTGCACGCGCAGTATCTGACGTTCGCCGCGCAGGCCGTTGCACAGGAAAAACCATAATGTCGACACACATCCTTTTTGAGCATCCGCTCAACGAAAAAATGCGTACCTGGCTGCGCATCGAATTCCTCATTCAACAGCTTTCACAACATTTGCCTGTTAACGATCATGCCACGGCGCTGCACTTCTTCCGCAATGTGGGCGATCTGCTGGATGTGATTGAGCGCGGCGATGTCCGCACAGAGTTGCTCAAAGAGCTGGAGCGTCAGCAGCGTAAATTGCAGGCATGGGCTGAAGTTCCGGGAGTGGATGTAAGCCGTATCGATTCACTTCGTCAGCAGCTTAAAACCAGTAGCAGCAATCTGATGGCCGCGCCGCGCGTCGGTCAGTTTTTGCGTGAAGATCGTCTGATCGGTCTGGTGCGCCAGCGCCTGAGCATCCCTGGCGGTTGCTGTAGCTTCGATCTGCCGACGCTTCACATGTGGCTACATATGCCGCAAGCGCAGCGTGACGTGCAGGTAAACAGCTGGCTGAAAAGCCTGGAGCCCCTGCAACAGACGCTGTCGCTGATCCTCGATCTGATCCGTAACTCAGCGCCGTTCCGCAAACAAACCAGCCTGAATGGTTTCTACCAGGATAACGGCGATGATGCCGATCTTTTGCGCCTGAATGTATCGCTTGGCGAACAGCTTTACCCACAGATTTCCGGGCATAAGAGCCGTTTTGCAATTCGCTTTATGCCGCTGGACAGTGAGAATGGCACCGTGCCGGAACGTCTCGATTTTGAACTGGCCTGTTGTTAAGGAGTGCCGATGTCTGATATCACCACCGTTAACTGCCCAACCTGTGGCAAAACCGTTGTCTGGGGCGAAGTGAGCCCGTTCCGCCCATTCTGCTGCAAACGCTGTCAGCTCATTGATCTGGGCGAATGGGCGGCGGAAGAGAAACGTATTCCAAGCGAAGGCGATCTCTCGGACAGCGATGACTGGAGTGAGAACCAGCAGTAGTCTGTAAAGCCTGCTGGCGCTTCGCTTAGCAGGCCTACGGTTGTGCGACTAACCGCAGGATCACAGGCTCATTAGCCGGCGGGAATTTTTCGGCATCACTTGCCTGAAGTTCAACCCAGTTACCCGGCTGCCCCTCTTTTCCCCAGGGTTCGCCTTCCCAGTTTTCCACCAGCCAGAACCACAGCGTGATGTGCCTGTCCGGGAACTGGTACTCGAGCTTATCAAACAGCGTGGCGCCAAGCGGAGTGATCCCCACCTCTTCCTGAAGCTCGCGAACCAGCGCCTGTTCCGGCGTTTCACCTGACTCGATCTTTCCGCCGGGAAACTCCCATTTGTTTGCCATATGGGCGTCGGCAGCGCGCTGGGTAATGAAGATTTGGTTTTGCGGGTTGCGAATAATCCCGACGGCAATTTGCAGTATTTTCATATTGTCACTTCCATAAAAAAGGCGCAGATGTCTGCGCCTTTTTGTTTTTTTATGAGCTTAGTTCAGACGGCCGTGGCACGCCTTGTACTTTTTACCGGATCCACATGGGCACGGATCGTTACGACCCACTTTACGATCCCCGGTCTGCGCGGCGATTGCTGCGGCGGCTTCGCTGTCGTCAGTCTGGTGGCTCAGCTGCTGCATCTGTGCCAGACGCTCAGCTTCTTCGCGACGCTGCTGCTCCATCGCTTCCACTTCTTCCGGCATACGCACCTGAACCTTGCTCAGGGTGCTGATCACTTCATACTTCAGCGACTCCAGCATAGAGGCAAACATAGCGAAGGACTCACGCTTGTATTCCTGTTTCGGATCTTTCTGCGCATAGCCACGCAGGTGGATACCCTGACGCAGATAATCCATCGCGGCCAGGTGCTCTTTCCACAGGGAGTCCAGGGTCTGCAGCATCACGCCTTTTTCGAAGTGACGCATCATCTCAGCGCCAACGACCTCTTCCTTACGCTTGTATACGTCCAGCGCGGTTTCAAAGATACGTTCGCGCAGGGTTTCTTCATGCAGCTCAGGCTCTTTGTCCAGCCACTCTTTGATTGGCAGATCGAGGTCAAAGTCGTTTTTCAGACGTTCCTGCAGGCCTTCGATATCCCACATCTCTTCCAGAGACTGCGGTGGAATATGCGCATCGATTGTCGCCTTAAACACATCCTCACGGATGCTGTTGATGGTTTCGCTTACGTCAGACACGTCCAGCAATTCGTTACGCTGGGTGTAAATTGCGCGACGCTGATCGTTAGCCACATCGTCATATTCCAGCAGCTGCTTACGAATATCGAAGTTGCGGCTTTCCACTTTACGCTGTGCGTTAGCAATCGCTTTGGTGACCCACGGGTGCTCGATAGCTTCGCCAGGTTTCATACCCAGCTTACGCATCATGCCGGACACACGGTCGGAGGCGAAAATACGCATCAGCGCATCTTCCATCGACAGGTAGAAGCGGGAAGAACCGGCATCCCCCTGACGACCCGCACGACCACGCAGCTGGTTATCGATACGACGAGATTCGTGACGCTCGGTACCGATGATATGCAGACCGCCGGAGGCCAGAACCGCGTCATGACGAACCTGCCAGTCGGCCTTGATCTGCGCAATCTGTTCAGGGGTTGGGTTTTCCAGCTCTGCCACTTCCGCCTGCCAGCTACCGCCCAGCATAATATCGGTACCACGACCCGCCATGTTGGTGGCGATGGTCACCGCAGCCGGATAACCCGCCTGTGCAACGATTTCCGCTTCTTTGGCGTGGAATTTGGCGTTCAGAACGTTGTGTTTGATACCCGCTTTCGTCAGCTCGTGAGAGACCACTTCGGATTTTTCAATGGAGATGGTCCCCACCAGCACCGGCTGGCCTTTCGCGGTACGCTCGCGAATATCTTCGATGATGGCCTGAATTTTTTCCGCTTCAGTCATGTACACCAGGTCCGGCATGTCCTTACGGATCATTGGACGGTTGGTTGGAACGACCACGGTATCCAGCTTGTAGATGGAGCTGAATTCAAACGCTTCGGTATCTGCCGTACCGGTCATCCCTGCCAGCTTCTCGTACAGGCGGAAGTAGTTCTGGAAGGTGATGGAGGCCAGCGTCTGGTTTTCGTTTTGAATATCCACGCCTTCTTTGGCTTCAACGGCCTGGTGCAGACCGTCAGACCAGCGACGTCCCTGCATGGTACGGCCGGTGTGTTCATCAACGATAATCACTTCGCCGTCTTTCACGATGTAGTCGACGTCGCGGGTGAACAGCGCATGGGCGCGCAGGGCGGCAGTCACGTGGTGCATCAGCATGATGTTGCTCGGGGAATAAAGAGATTCACCCTCTTCCATGATGCCTTCAGCCACCAGCAGCTCTTCAATTTTCACCAGACCACGTTCGGTCAGGTTCACCTGACGCGCTTTTTCATCTACAGAGAAGTGGCCTTCACCCTGGAAGGTGTCGGAGTCTTCTTTTTCCTGACGCAGCAGGTGTGGAATGATTTTGTCGACTTTACGGTACATCTCAGAGCTGTCTTCAGCCGGGCCGGAGATGATCAGCGGTGTACGCGCTTCATCGATCAGGATGGAGTCCACCTCATCCACCAGCGCATAGTGCAGTTTACGCTGGACGCGCTCTTCAGGGCTGAACGCCATGTTGTCACGCAGGTAATCGAAGCCGTATTCGTTGTTGGTGCCGTAGGTGATATCCGCGTTGTACGCTTCACGTTTAGCTGGCGCGGGCAGACCGGACATGTTGATACCCACCGTCATCCCGAGGAATTCGAACAGTGGACGGTTGTTTTCGGCGTCACGCTGTGCCAGATAGTCGTTGACGGTGACGACGTGTACGCCTTTACCGGTCAGGGCGTTCAGGTATGCCGGCAGCGTTGCGGTCAGGGTTTTACCTTCACCGGTACGCATTTCCGCGATGCAGCGCTCATTGAGCACCATACCGCCCAACAACTGAACGTCGAAGTGACGCATGCCAAATACACGCTTACTCGCTTCACGCACCACGGCGAACGCTTCCGGGATCAGGCTTTCTAAGGTTTCGCCTTTTTCCAGACGCGCGCGGAATTCTGCCGTTTTCGCTTTCAACTCATCATCAGAGAGCTTCTCCATCGCCGGTTCCATACCGTTGATGACAGCAACAGCTTTGCGCATACGGCGCAGGGTACGATCGTTACGACTACCAAAAACTTTAGTTAACAATTTGATTAGCATAATAAATTCTCAAACGCCCCATTGCGGGCAGATAAATTAAGGTATTGAAAAAGTTAATTTAGCTGAGGCGCTGAGGCCCGGCGCGAATGCCGTGAGCCTGGCTAATCCATGTTGTGACAGAGAATAAGACGGGAGAAACGAGCGCACGTTGCGCTGTCTGGCGAACCATGACCGGCGGCTGACTGTCCTGCGTGAGCAGCGCGTTAAGCGTGTCCAGCAGGGCAAGATGCTGCGCCTGAACCGGCAGCGTCTCTTCAGCAACAGGCATTGCATGCGGTGCCATTGCAAATGACAGATGACGAATTACCGTACGGATTGCATGCTGGTGCCAGTAATCAACGGAGAAATTCGGGCGGCGATTGGCTTCAAGCCACGCAAGGTTAGTAAAGTTAACTCGCGTGTTGAGATCGTGTTTGGTTGTGGAGGTCTTCGCCGGCGTCGCCGCTTCGGCACTGTTGCTGAGCGCAGGCAAGCCGAGACTCGCCGCGACCATCCCTAATAAGAGATGCGGCCAGAAGTAACGTCTGCCAAATTGTCGCCAGCGCGTCAGTATTCCGCTCACTTGCTCCACCACATAAGCCAGCCCGGTACAGGCTGAATTCAGTTATTTTTTTAAGCGCCCAGATATTACCACTAAAGCCAATACACATCAGCAGGAATGAGGTGCCGCCGCGGGGAAAAACGGTCAAGAATGCAGCTAACGCACACATTTTCTGCGCAGAGTAAATAAGGGATAACGCAGGGGGCAATCAACGAAGGGTAAAAATAAAAACGACTGGTCTCCCTGGTCGGAGAGAGTACCAGGTTAACCAGTCGATTTTTTTACGAAACGGGATGAACCGTTACGCCAGAACCATGTTTGGTGCTTTGAAAGCCAGCGGCAGTTCCGCTTCGTCTTCAAAGGTCACATATTCCCAGGCTTCCTGTTTTGCCAGGACGGCCTGCAACAGTTTGTTGTTCAGTGCATGACCGGATTTGAACGCGGTAAATGCACCAATGATGTTGTGACCACACATGAACAGGTCGCCGATAGCGTCCAGCATTTTGTGACGAACGAATTCATCTTCAAAACGCAGGCCGTCTTCGTTCAGTACGCGATAATCGTCAACAACGATGGCACAATCGAAGCTGCCGCCCAGGCACAGGCCGCGGGACTGCAGATATTCGATATCACGCATGAAGCCAAATGTACGGGCTCGGCTGATCTGACGCATAAACGCATCGGCAGAGAAGTTCATCGCATAGCGTTGGGTGCTTGCATCAATCGCCGGATGGTTAAAGTCGATGGTAAAGTCCAACGAGAAACCATTGTACGGTTTGAATTCAGCCCATTTGTCGCCATCTTCGACGCGAACGGTCTCTTTGATGCGAACAAATTTCTTCGCGCAGTTCAGTTCTTCGATGCCGGCATCCAGCAACAGATAAACGAACGGAGCAGCACTGCCATCCATAATCGGGATTTCTGGCGCATCGACTTCAACAATAATGTTGTCGATACCCAGCCCCGCCAGGGCGGCGTTCAGGTGCTCTACGGTAGAAATCCGCACGTCATGCTCGTTCACCAGACAAGTACAGAGCATAGTATCACGCACAGATTTGGCATCGGCCGGAAAATCTACCGGTGGATTCAAGTCAGTGCGACGATAGATGACCCCGGTATTGGCCGGCGCAGGGCGTAACGTCAGTGTGACTTTCTTGCCGGTATGTAAACCGACACCCGTCGCCTGAACGATACGTTTAAGTGTCCTTTGTTTGATCATCGTATAATCTCGCCAAATTAACTATCCAACCGAGAGTGTATATCACTAACGGTGGGCCAGTTTAGCACAAAGAGCGCAAATCCCCAAATTCCAGCCAATTCTTAGTCAGCTTGCTTACGCAGGAACGCCGGGATATCCAGATAATCTGGCTCTTTCGCCGTTTGCGGCGTTGGGTCGTTCACCACCTTCGCGGCCGGTTTCTGCTCCTGAGTCAGAGGAGACATTCCGTGCTGCTGGTAACGATCCATTACCGGTTGCTGAGTCTGTTTGTTGGTCACCAGGGTGATCTCAGGACGCTTGTCCATGCCGATACCGGTCGCCACAACAGTCACGCGCAGTTCGTCGTTCATTTCAGGGTCAAGAGACGTACCGATTACCACCGTCGCATTGTCAGAGGCGAACGCACGGATGGTATTACCCACGGTTTCGAACTCATCCAGACGCAGGTCAAAGCCAGCAGTAATGTTGACCAGCACACCGCGCGCGCCAGACAGATCGATATCTTCCAGCAGTGGAGAAGAGATAGCCATTTCAGCCGCTTCTTCTGCACGGTCTTCACCGCTCGCCACGCCAGAGCCCATCATCGCGTAGCCCATTTCGGACATCACGGTGCGAACGTCAGCAAAGTCGACGTTCATCAGGCCAGGACGGGTAATCAGTTCAGCGATACCCTGCACCGCGCCTTTCAGCACGTCGTTTGCTGCACCGAACGCGTCCAGCAGAGAGATACCGCGACCCAAAACTTTCAACAGTTTGTCGTTCGGGATGGTGATCAGTGAGTCCACATGCTTGGACAGCTCGGTGATACCCTGCTCCGCGAAGGCCATACGCTTCTTGCCTTCAAAATTGAAAGGCTTGGTCACGACAGCAACGGTCAGGATCCCTAAATCTTTCGCCACTTCAGCCACAACAGGTGCTGCGCCGGTACCGGTACCGCCACCCATACCTGCTGCGATGAAGACCATGTCCGCACCTTCCAGTGCAGCGCGCAGCGCTTCGCGATCTTCTTCAGCCGCATTGCGACCCACTTCCGGGTTAGCCCCGGCTCCCAGCCCCTTGGTGATACCACCGCCGATCTGGATAGTCTGGCCTACAGCCGTCTTACGCAGTGCCTGTGCATCGGTGTTAACTGCAAAGAATTCAACACCTTCAATGCGTTCACGCACCATATGCTCTACGGCGTTACCGCCGCCGCCACCGACGCCGATGACTTTAATCACCGCGTCGTTGGTCAGTTCCATAGGTTCAAACATAATTTCTCTCTCCGTTGTGCCTGTCGCCCGAGACCGCTAATTCTCTCCGGTCTCTTAAAAAAATTAAAACTCTTTTCGCAGCCAGTTGTTCAGTCGTTTGACCCACGACCCCACTGAGACGCGTTTTTCCACTTCTGCTTCACCACTGAGATGCGTTTCCTTCCCGTAATGGAGCAGGCCAACAGCCGTTGAATAATACGGCTCCTGAGCATAATCCGTTAAACCGGTGATATTCAGCGGCGCGCCAATACGTACTTGCGTATGGAACACGCGCTGCGCACAGGCCGCAAGACCTTCAATTTGCGCTGCACCGCCGGTTAATACAATCCCCGCTGCAAGATGATGTTTCACGCCCTGCTGACGAAGCTGTTCCTGTAACTGTAAAATCTCTTCGTTGACCAGGTTGAGCAGCTCGGTATAGCGCGGCTCAATGACCTCTGCCAACGTCTGGCGCTGCAGGCTACGCGGTGGACGACCACCGACGCTTGGCACTTCAACGCTCTCATCTTTGCCAACAATAGACCCCAGCGCACAGCCATGACGCACTTTGATCGCTTCTGCATCGCTCGGTGGCGTACCGAAAGCGTAAGCGATATCGCTGGTCACCACGTTCCCCGCATAAGGGATCACTTTGGTGTGGCGCAGCGCACCGCCGGTATACACGGCCATGTCCATTGTACCACCACCAATATCGACCACACAGACGCCCAGTTCACGTTCATCTTCGGTCAGCACGGAATAACTTGCTGCAAGACCGGCGAAAATAAGTTGGTCAACTTTCAGGCCACAACGTTCAACGGCTTTTACAATGTTCTTCGCCATATCGTTGTGACATGTGATCAGGTGCACTTTTGCCTGCATACGTACGCCGGAGAGACCGACCGGGTTTTTAATGCCTTCCTGGTAGTCAATCGCGTATTCCTGCGGGATCACATGCAGCACGCGATGCTCATCGCGCACGCGCACGGACTTCGCCGTATGCACAACATTTTCAACGTCTTCCTGCGTCACTTCTTCTTCGGAAATCGGCACCATACCGATTTCGTTCTGGCAGCTAATGTGCTTGCCAGAAAGGGCCAGATAGACAGAAGAAATCTGGCAATCGGCCATCAATTCAGCCTGATCGATGGCGCGCTGGACGCATTTCACCACCGATTCAAGATCGTTTACCCCACCTTTATCCATACCACGGGACGGGCAACTGCCTACGCCAATGATATTGACCATACCGTCGGGCAGAACTTCCCCTACTAAAGCGGCAACCTTCGCGGTGCCAATCTCCAGTCCAACTACCAGTTTTCTGTCCGTCGCCTTGATCATTGTTGTTCTGCCTGTACCTGTGCCTGATTCTGTTGCTGATTAGGTTCCTCGACCGGAGCCGGTACCCAACCGACTGCTGCGCCTGAGTCATAGCGCAAATCAACGTAGCTTATCCGTTTGCCGTCAGTCTGTGCCTGCTGCTGTAAAACCGGGTAAAGTTCTACAAAACGCGCCAGACGCTTCATGGTGTCCCCGCGACCCAGGTTGAGCTTAATGCCGTTCGTTAACGTCAACTGCCAGGAGCGGCGCGCCGTCATCGCAGCATCTTTTAACGTAAACCTGTCCTTCGCCAGCACCTGACCCATTTCACGAAAACCCTGTAACACTTCGTTTTCGCTACCTTCAGGGCCATACAACATCGGTAAATTTTGCTTGTTGACACGATCGGCCGGGACGCTGAAGGAATTTCCGTCTACGTCAACCATGTGCTGATCATTCCAACGCGCAATGGGCACATATTCAACCAGATGAATCTTCAATTCATCAGGCCATTGCTTTCTTACACTCGCCTGTTTTATCCATGGCAGACGTTCAATCTGGCTCTGGATAATATTAACGTCCTGAGTCATAAAGGTGCCGGGCGACCCCAGCGCCAGAATTGACTGGCGAATATCATCGTTACGCGTGTAGTGGCGCTCACCGGTGACCACCAGCTTAGAAAGTGGCAACCGCTGCGCATCTTCCATCCAGCCCAGTACCATCCAGCCGCTGATAAACACGGTGCACAGCACCCCGAGCAGGAAAATAATGCCTGCAAGACGCGTTCCATTACTCCGGCGTGAAGAGGCGTATTCTTCTTCGTCATCGCGGTTGCGCGTGTTCAATGCAGCCTGAGACATATCAGCCCGCCTGGTCCAGAATGCGTACGACTAACTGCGAGAAGCTCATCCCCGCCTGACGAGCGGCCATCGGCACAAGGCTGTGGCTGGTCATTCCCGGGGACGTATTCGCTTCCAGCAGATAAAATTGTCCATCACGGTCCTGCATCACGTCGATGCGTCCCCAGCCGCGGCAACCCAGAATATGCCAGGCTTTAAGCACCAGGGACTGTAATTCTGTTTCACGCTCAGCATCCAGACCACAAGGGCAGAAATATTGCGTCTCATCAGAGAGATACTTTGCCTCATAATCATAGAAGGTTCCGGCCGGTTGGATACGGATTGACGGTAAAATTTCTTCACCAAGCATTGCGACGGTAAATTCCGGCCCGCTGAGCCATTTTTCAATCAGAACTTCTTCATCATGTTGAAATGCCAGCGCTAAAGCGGAGGCTAAATCGTCAGCTTTGTCGACTTTAGACATCCCCACGCTCGACCCTTCCCGGCTCGGCTTTACAATAACCGGTAAGCCCAGTTCCGCAATGCGTGTATTAACGCTATCCGGAAGGCCCAATTCAAATTCGCGACGCGTCAGTGCCACCCACGGCGCAACCGGTAATCCCGCCCCCTGCCACAGTAACTTACTGCGCAGTTTATCCATAGAGATGGCGGATGCCATCACGCCACTACCGGTGTACGGCATGCCGATTAATTCCAGCAATCCCTGCAGGGTACCGTCTTCACCCCCCCGGCCATGTAACGCGATAAAGACTTTATCGAAGCCCAGCGCTTTTAATTGCGTTACGTCGACCTCTCTTGGATCAACCAGGTGGGCATTAACGCCGCCCTCACGCAGGCCCGCCAGCACCGCAGCGCCGGAATTCAGGGAAACCTCACGCTCTGCGGAGGTACCACCAGCCAGGACAGCAATCTTATCAGCCATGATGCTCATCCTCCTGGTTTTGCGGCTTCAGTTTGATTTCCGCTAAGGTACGGGCGATTTTACCGATATTTCCCGCGCCCTGAATCAGAATCAAATCGTTACCGGTGAGGACCGGTGCCAGAATTTCCGCCACCTGTGCCGGGTCAGAAACCAGAATAGGGTCAACTTTACCGCGTCCGCGAATCGTGCGACACAGGGAACGGCTGTCCGCGCCCGGAATCGGTGTTTCGCCTGCGGAATACACGTCCAGCATCAGCAGCGTATCCACCTGTGACAGGACGCTGGCGAAATCGTCGTACAGATCGCGCGTACGCGTGAAACGGTGCGGCTGGAAGATCATCACCAGATTCTTGTCAGGCCAGCCTGCACGTGCGGCTTTAATGGTGGCGTCGACTTCGGTCGGATGGTGACCGTAGTCGTCCACCAGCATCGCAGTGCCGGTTTTACCGTTTACGGCATCCAACGGGAATTCACCGAGGAAGTCGAAACGACGCCCGGTCCCCTGGAAGCTTTCCAGCGCACGCAGGATTGCGTCGTCATCAATGCCTTCTTCCGTCGCCACGGCCACTGCCGCAGCGGCGTTAAGAGCGTTATGACGCCCCGGCGCATTCAGCGTCACGTGGAGCAGCTCTTTGTCCTGACGCGCCAGAGTGAAGTGCCCCTGCGCGCCAATCTGTTTGTACTCTTCCACGCGGACGTCAGCGTCTTCACTGAAGCCGTAAGTGGTGATTTGACGACCCACGCGCGGCAGCAGCTCGCGAATGACCGGATCGTCTACGCACATTACCGCACGTCCATAGAACGGCAGGTTATGCAGGAAGTTGATAAAGGTCTGCTTTAAGTTCTCGAAGTCACCCTGATAGGTATCCATATGGTCAGCTTCGATGTTCGTGACAATCGCCACCATCGGCTGCAGGTGCAGGAACGACGCATCGCTTTCATCCGCTTCCGCAATCAGATAACGACTGTGTCCCAGACGTGCATGCACGCCCGCGGCTTTTACCAAACCGCCGTTGACGAACGTCGGGTCAAGACCCGCTTCCGCATAAATACTGGAAACCATCGCCGTGGTCGTGGTTTTACCGTGGGTCCCGGCAATCGCAATGCCGTGACGGAAACGCATCAGTTCCGCCAGCATTTCTGCGCGGCGGATCACCGGAATGCGCGCTTCATGGGCGGCAACGATTTCCGGGTTGTCAGAGGAGATGGCGCTCGATACCACCACCACGCTCGCATCGCGCACGTTTTCCGGGCGATGGTTGAAATAGATAGTCGCCCCAAGTGACGCCAGCTGCTGCGTAACAGGGTTTGGCGCCAGGTCAGACCCGCTGATCTGATAGCCTTCGTTAGCTAACACTTCGGCAATACCGCCCATGCCAGCACCACCGATGCCAACAAAGTGAATGTGCCGGACGCGACGCATCTCGGGCACGATTGAACGCAGTTTTGCCAGTTGTTGTGTATTCATTCTCTAAACGCCATCGACTACTTAAAATTCGTGCCGCGCTTCACGCGCTGCGAGGGTTAAGCCTGGGATGCCAGGCTCACTTCTTTTGCCACCCGTTCAGTCGCATCAGGAATAGCGGTCGCGCGCGCGCGTTCTGCCATCTCCAGTAATACGTCTCTGTTCCAGCCCGCCAGGGTGGTGGCGACCGCGTCGGCGGTAAACTGTGGCTGCTCAAAAATTTTCGCCGCGCCGGCCTTCTCGAGCGGCAATGCGTTCCAGTACTGCTGTCTGTCTTTGTGCTGGAACGGCACAAACAGGGCCGGCAACCCGGCGGCGGCAATCTCGCTCACCGTCAGTGCACCTGAGCGACAAACGACGACATCGGCCCAGGCATAAGCGGCGGCCATGTCATCGATAAACTCGGTGACGTTATGCTGCGGCTGGCCTGCCTCGGCATAGGCCTGCTCAACGGTCTGCTGAGCGCCTTTTCCACTTTGGTGCCAGATGGTAACGGCATCGCCCAGCTTTGCGGCAACCTGCGGCATCGTCTGGTTTAAAATGCGCGCCCCCTGCGAACCGCCGACGACCAGCACACGAACCGGCCCTTCACGACCCGCCAGGCGAGCATCCGGCAGCGGCAGCGCCAGCACGTCGACACGCACCGGGTTACCCACCACGTCTGCTTTCGGAAACGCACCGGGAAACGCCTGCATCACTTTGGTGGCGATTTTCGCCAGCCACTTGTTGGTCAGGCCGGCAATACCGTTCTGCTCATGCAGCACGACGGGAATACCTAACGACCACGCGGCCAGCCCGCCAGGACCCGAGACATAGCCGCCCATGCCCAGCACCACATCAGGCTTAAAGCGCTTCATGATGGTGCGCGCCTGACGCCAGGCGTTAAAAATACGCACCGGTGCCAGCAGCATTGCCTTGAGGCCTTTGCCTCGAAGGCCAGAAATACGAATAAAGTCGATCTCGATACCGTGCTTCGGTACCAGATCGGCTTCCATGCGGTCTGCGGTTCCCAGCCAGCGTACCTGCCAGCCCTGATCCATTAAATGGTGCGCAACCGCCAGCCCCGGGAACACGTGTCCGCCGGTACCGCCTGCCATCACCATTAACCGCTTCGGTTGATTCATCGTGAACCTCGTGTAAACGCCTGGGCTTTTTCCAGACGCGTTTCATAATCTATGCGCAACAACAGCATGATGGCCGTCGACATAATCAACAGACTGGAACCACCATAACTGATCAACGGCAACGTCAGACCTTTGGTCGGCAGCATGCCCGCTGCGGCCCCGACGTTAACCAATGCCTGGAAACTAAACCAGATACCAATTGAGCAGGCTAAGAAGCCTGAGAAGCGGTGATCGATCTCCAGCGCTTTCCGGCCGATGGACATGGCACGGAAAGCGACGAAGAATACCATTAATAACGCTAATACCACACCGATATAACCCAGTTCTTCCGCAATAATGGAGAAGATGAAGTCAGTGTGCGCTTCCGGTAAATACTCCAGTTTTTGAACCGAGTTGCCCAGACCCTGTCCCCAGACTTCACCGCGCCCAAAGGCCATCAGCGACTGCGTCAGCTGGTAACCACTGCCGAACGGGTCTTCCCACGGGTTCCAGAACGAGGTCACACGGCGAATACGGTAAGGCTCGGCGAGGATCAGCAGCACAACCGCTGATATCCCCATCCCGATGATAGCGATGAACTGCCACAGTTTTGCGCCCGCCAGGAACAGCATGGCCAGCGTCGTTACAAACAGTACGACCACCGTACCCAGGTCAGGCTGCGCCAGCAGTAACACCGCCAGCACCAGAATCACGCCCATCGGTTTTAAGAAGCCGCGCAGGTTGTTACGCACTTCATCCACTTTACGCACCAGGTAGTTCGCCAGGTAGCAGAACAGGGAAAGCTTGGTAAATTCCGCAGGCTGAATACGCAGCGGGCCAAAGGCAATCCAGCGGGATGCCCCGTTAACGGAGCTCCCGACGACCAGAACAATCAGCAGCATAATAATCGAGGCGATCAGCATCGCCGTACTGTGCCGCTGCCAGAACTCCATCGGCAGACGCAGGGTGACCAGCGCCAGGCAGAACGCCAGGATGATGTACAGGCCATCACGCTTGGCAAAGAGGAAAGGATCGTTCGCCAGACGCTGCCCGACGGGCATGGAAGCAGACGTCACCATGATAAAGCCGACCGCCGCCAGTCCCAGCGTGAGCCAGAACAGCGTGCGATCGTACATGATCAGGCTGTCGTTATCTTTCTGACGAGAGCCCATCACCCAGCCTTTGAGTGCCGCAAACAGCCATACCAGGATCCCAAATCCTGGCAGGCGCGGCATTTTCAGGCGAGGGAGAGATAAACGCATCAGCCTAACTCCTTCGCCAGTCGGGTAAAGACATCACCACGCTGTTCGAAATTCTTGAATTGATCGAGGCTGGCACACGCCGGAGAGAGCAGCACCATATCGCCTGGCTTCACGCGAGGGGCAATCAGCCGCATCGCCTGTTCCATGGTTTCGGTCTGCTCGGCAATCTCAGGGCGCAGCTCAGCCAGCTCGCCGCCGTCACGGCCGAAGCAGTACAGGCGGATGTTATCACCTGAGAGATACGGCTTCAGGGAGGAGAAATCGGCAGATTTGCCGTCGCCGCCCAGCAGTAAATGCAGAGTACCGTCAACGTGCAGGCCGTTCAGCGCGGCCTCGGTGCTTCCCACGTTGGTGGCTTTGGAGTCGTTAATCCAGCGCACGCCGTTATGCTCCAGCGCGAGCTGGAAACGGTGCGCCAGACCGGAAAACGTGGTCAACGCTTTCAGGCTGGAGGAGCGTGGCAGCCCGACAGCGTCCGCCAGCGCCAGCGCCGCCAGCGCATTGGTATAGTTATGCTGACCAGAAAGTTTCATCTCTTTCACGTTCAGCACTTTCTCACCTTTCACACGCAGCCAGGTTTCGCCCAGCTGACGGTTCAGATGGTAATCACCCATGGTGATGCCAAAACTGATGCAGCGCTCATCCGCGCCGCGCACCGGCATGGTCAGCGCATCATCTGCATTAACGACGCAAACCTTTGCATTCTCATAAACGCGCAGCTTGGCGGCACGGTACTGCTGCAGACCAAATGGATACCTGTCCATATGATCTTCAGTCACGTTGAGGATCGTCGCAGCGGCAGCATGCAGGCTGGATGTGGTTTCCAGCTGGAAGCTTGAAAGCTCGAGGACATACAGCTCACAGCCTTTGTCCAGCAGCATCAGCGCCGGCAGGCCGATATTACCGCCGACTCCGACGTTCATGCCCGCCGCTTTCGCCATCTCACCCACCAGGGTGGTGACGGTGCTTTTCCCGTTAGAACCAGTAATCGCGATAACCGGTGCCTGCGCTTCGCGGCAGAACAGCTCGATATCGCCGATAATCTCAACGCCAGCATCCGCGGCAGCGCTCAGTGAAGGATGTGCCAGCGCCATACCCGGGCTTGCGACAATCAGATCGGCTGCCAGCAGCCAGTCATCATTCAGACCACCAAGGTGGCGTTCAACCTGTTCCGGCAGTTTTTCCAGACCCGGCGGAGAGACACGCGTATCCATCACGCGCGGCGTCACGCCACGCGCAAGGAAAAAGTCCACGCAGGACAGGCCCGTGAGACCTAACCCGATGATAACGACCTTTTTGCCCTGGTAATCTGCCATGATTAACGTACCTTCAGCGTTGCCAGGCCAATCAGCACCAGCATCAGCGAAATAATCCAGAAGCGCACAATGACGCGCGGCTCCGGCCAGCCTTTCAGTTCATAGTGATGGTGAATAGGCGCCATACGGAAGATGCGCTGTCCGCGCAGCTTGAAGGAGCCGACCTGTAAAATCACCGACAGGGTCTCAACCACAAACACGCCACCCATGATCACCAGCAGGAATTCCTGACGCAGCAGCACAGCAATAATGCCAAGCGCGCCGCCCAATGCCAGTGAACCAACGTCACCCATAAAGACCTGCGCCGGATAGGTGTTGAACCACAGGAAGCCCAGCCCTGCGCCGACAATCGCCGTACAGACAATAACCAGCTCACCCGCGTGACGCAGATAAGGGATGTGCAGGTAGTTCGCAAAGTTCATGTTACCGGTCGCCCACGCCACCAGTGCAAAACCGGCGGCTACAAAGACGGTTGGCATAATGGCCAGGCCATCCAGACCGTCGGTCAGGTTCACCGCGTTACCGGTACCCACAATCACGAAGTAGGCCAGCAGGATATAAAACAGCCCCAGCTGTGGCATCACGTCTTTAAAGAACGGCACGACCAGCTCGGTCGCTGGCGTGTCTTTACCTGCCAGATACAGCGCGAAGGCCACGCCCAGCGCAATCACCGACATCCAGAAATATTTCCAGCGCGCGATCAGCCCCTTGGTATCTTTGCGAACGACTTTACGATAATCATCAACAAAACCGATGATCCCATACCCCACCAGTACCGTCAGCACACACCAGACATACGGGTTGGACGGGTACGCCCACAACAGCACGGAAACGACAATGGCGGTCAGGATCATGATCCCACCCATGGTCGGCGTACCGCGCTTGCTGAAGTGCGATTCCGGACCGTCGTTACGCACAACCTGACCGAAAGAGAGTTTTTGCAGACGGGCAATCATGCGCGGGCCCATCCACAATGAGATGAACAGCGCAGTCAGCAGGCTGACGATGGCGCGAAACGTCAGATAGGAAAAGACGTTAAAGCCTGAATAATATTTGACCAAATGTTCGGCCAGCCAAACTAACATGTCCCGTTCTCCTGTAATGCGTGCACAACCTCTTCCATGGCGGCACTACGTGAACCTTTCACTAACACTGTCACAATTTGTTTTTCTGTAATTAATGCCTTAAGGCGCTCAATCAACGCGGCTTTATCGGCAAAATGTTCACCAACGCCGCTGGCCTGGCTAATCGCCTGGCTCAGTTTTCCTGCGCTCAGGACGCAGTCCAGCCCTGCCGCTTTCGCCGCTTCCCCTACCTGGGTATGACAGGCTTCGCTTTCGTCGCCCAGCTCTGCCATATCACCGACCACCATGATGCGGTAGCCCGGCATCTCCGATAACACCTGCACCGCCGCCGTCATGGAGCCAACGTTCGCGTTGTAGGAGTCATCCAGCAGCAGTTTGTTTTCCGCAAGCTGGACGGGGAACAGGCGTCCCGGGACGGCTTTTAAGTTTGCCAGCCCGTTTTTAATTGCCTCATGTGATGCGCCCACCGCGGTCGACAACGCCGCTGCCGCAAGGGCATTGGCAATGTTATGGCGGCCCGGAAGCGGCAACAGCACATCCACGCCCCCTGTTGGGGTCATGAGCGTGAATTCCGTACCCTGCGACGTCACATGAATATTGGTCGCGGTAAAATCACTGTTGGCCGCATTTGGCGAGAAGCGCCAGGTTTTACGCGAGCCAATGATGCTCTGCCAGTTCAGCCAGTCATTGTTATCGGCATTCATAATGGCAATGCCGTTTGCCGGCAGACCGGTGTAGATCTCACCTTTCGCTTTCGCCACACCTTCCAGTGAACCAAAGCCTTCCAGATGCGCAGCCGCCAGGTTATTAACCAGCGCGGCTTCCGGGCGAGTCAGGCTCACGGTCCAGGCGATTTCCCCCTGGTGGTTAGCTCCTAACTCGATCACGGCAAATTCATGCTCTTTGGTCAGGCGAAGTAATGTCATCGGCACGCCGATGTCATTATTGAGGTTGCCCGCGGTGTAAAGCGTATTGCCGCACTGACTCAGGATTGCCGCCGTCATTTCTTTCACGGACGTTTTGCCGGATGACCCGGTCAGGGCGACGACGCGCGTCGGCACCTGCTGACGAACCCAGGCAGCCAGTTCACCGAACGCGAGACGCGTATCTTTCACCACAATCTGTGGCAGATCGCTATCCAGCTTGCGGCTAACCAGCAGCGCACCGGCGCCATTTTCTTTGGCGTTATCCGCAAAATCGTGCGCATCAAAACGCTCCCCTTTCAGGGCCACAAACAGACAGCCGGCGGTGACTTTGCGGGTGTCCGTCGTCACAGCATCAATGGTGCGATCCTGACCATACAGGTCGCCCTGCAGGATTTGAGCCGCCTGGCTTAATGAAAGGCTAATCATGCCACGACTCCCAGCAGACGTGCTGCCGTTACGCGGTCCGAGTAGTCCAGACGGCGGTTGCCGACAATCTGATAGTCTTCATGACCTTTACCCGCCAGCAGAACAACATCGTTCTCCTGAGCCTGCATGATGGTGTTCGTCACGGCTTCCGCACGGCCTTCCACGACGCGAGCACGGCCCGCGTCCAGCATGCCCGCCAGAATGTCATTGATGATGGCGCGCGGCTCTTCCGTACGCGGGTTGTCATCGGTGACAACCGGAATATCCGCGAACTGTTCCGCAATAGCCCCCATCAGCGGACGTTTGCCTTTATCGCGATCGCCGCCGCAGCCAAACACGCACCAGAGTTTACCGGTGCAGTGCAGACGCGCCGCTTCCAGCGCTTTTTCCAGCGCATCCGGCGTGTGGGCATAATCCACCACGACGGTAGGCTTGCCAGGGGCACTAAACACTTCCATACGGCCACAAACCGGTTGCAAACGCGCGGCAGTTTTAAGCAGTTCAGCCATCGGATAACCCAGCGCCAGCAGCGTCGCCAGCGCCAGCAGCAGGTTGCTGACGTTAAACGCCCCCATCAGACGGCTTTCAATTTCACCTTCCCCCCAGGAGGAGGCAAAGCGGATCGTCGCCCCGCTGTCGTGATAGTGAACCTCAACCGCTTTCAGCCAGCGACCATGGCAGTTCGGATTAATATGATCTTCCATCGACACCGCAACCGCGTCCGGCAGCGCTGCCAGCCAGCGGCGACCGACGTCGTCGTCGGCGTTGATGATGGCTTGTCCGTAATGGTGCGTGGAGTAAAGCAGCCATTTTGCGGCTTCGTAATGCTCCATATCACCATGATAATCAAGATGATCGCGGCTCAGGTTTGTGAACACCGAGGCGGCAAACTTCAGTGCCGCTACGCGATGCTGCACCAGACCGTGCGAAGAGACTTCCATCGCCGCAAAGGTGGCCCCCTGCTCTGCCAGACCGGCAAGGACATGCTGTACGTCAACCGCGGAGCCGGTGGTATTTTCTGTCGGGATGACTTTGCCCAGCAGGCCGTTACCGACAGTGCCCATGACTGCGCCGGTCTCACCCAGTAACTGGGCCCACTGCGCCATCAATTGCGTGGTGGTGGTTTTTCCGTTTGTCCCGGTCACGCCCACCAGACGCAGCTGGTCAGAAGGCTCATGATAGAAACGCCCCGCCAGCGCGGAAAGACGCTCGTTTAACTGGCTGAGATAGATAACCGGCACACCGTGCATTTCACGGATCTCGCCGTCAGTTGCCTCATCTTTGGCCTCAGCAATAATGGCAGCAACACCTTGCGCAATCGCCTGCGGGATATAACGACGCCCGTCCGCCTGATGACCGACCACCGCCACAAAAAGATCGCCAGAAGCCGCTACGCGGCTGTCCAGTACCATCTCTCGCAGTGCTCGCTCCGGTGCATTTGGCACCCACGGAGCGAGAAGGTCGCGCAAATTACGATCTGCCACCTGTACCCTCGCCTTGATTAATTACAAATTCACTTTTTTCGCCCGTCGCCAGCGCATCCGGTTCAACGTTCATGGTGCGCAATACGCCGCCCATGATGGCGCCAAACACAGGCGCAGAGACGGCGCCGCCGTAGTATTTACCCGCCTGTGGATCGTTTATCACGACCACCAGCGCAAAACGCGGATTGCTTGCAGGCGCAACGCCTGCGGTATAGGCAATGTATTTGTTGATGTAGCGGCCGTCTGGCCCCACTTTTTTCGCTGTACCGGTTTTGATGGCGATGCGATAGCCTTTAATCGCCGCCTTCACGCCACCACCGCCAGGCAGCGCCACGCTTTCCATCATATGCACGACAGTGCGAACGATAGATTCCGGGAAGATACGCTCGCCCGGAACCGGTGGATCAACTTTGGTAATCGACAGCGGGCGATAGACGCCGTAGCTGCCAATCGTTGCGTAGACTCGCGCTAACTGTAACGGGGTTACCATTAGCCCGTAGCCGAAAGAGAAGGTGGCCCTCTCTATGTCAGACCACCGTTGTTTTTGAGGATATAAGCCACTGCGTTCTCCGACCAACCCCAAATTGGTCGCCTTTCCAAGTCCAAAACGTGAGTAAGTCTCTACTAACGCTGAGGACGGCATCGCTAACGCCAGCTTTGAAACACCGACGTTACTCGACTTCTGTAACACCCCGGTCAGGGTCAATTCGCTGTAGCGCGCCACGTCTTTAATCTCGTGGCCGTTGATACGGTATGGGATCGTGTTCAGAACCGTGTTTTCATTGACGATACCGCGTTGCAGCGCCGTCATCACGACCATCGGTTTTACCGTGGAGCCGGGTTCGAACACGTCGGTAATGGCCCGGTTACGCATCGCATCTTTGGCGGTACCGGTAAAATTGTTCGGGTTGTAGGACGGGCTGTTGGCCATCGCCAGTACTTCACCGGTGCTGACATCCACCAGCACGGCGCTGCCTGACTCCGCCTTGTTGAATGCCACAGCGTTGTTCAGCTCGCGGTAGACCAGCGCCTGCAGACGTTCGTCAATACTCAGGGCCAGGTTGTGTGCCGCCTGGCTGTCCGTAGACGAGATATCTTCGATAACGCGCCCATAGCGGTCTTTACGCACGATTCGCTCACCAGGCTGGCCGGTGAGCCACTTATCGAAGCTTTTTTCAACGCCCTCAATCCCCTGGCTGTCGACGTTGGTAAAGCCAATGAGGTGAGCGGTTACTTCGCCGGACGGGTAGTAACGGCGTGACTCTTCACGCAGATGAATACCCGGCAACTTGAGTTTGCGGATGTAGTCTGCCATGTCAGGGTTAACCTGACGCGCCAGATAGATAAAACGCCCTTTCGGGTTGGCATTAACGCGGGAAGCCAGCTGATCGAGCGGCATTTTCAGCGCATCAGACAGCGCTTTCCAGCGATTGTCGAGCGTGATCCCCCCCGCGTCGTGCAGCTCTTTCGGATCGGCCCAGATCGCCTTCACCGGCACGCTCACCGCCAGAGGACGGCCAGAACGGTCGGTGATCATCCCGCGGGAAGTGGCGACTTCCTGGACACGGAGGGAACGCATGTCCCCCTGGCGTACCAGCATGTCAGGCGCGACGATTTGTAACCAGGCCACGCGACCCAGCAGGAAACCCAGCGCCAGTAAAATGCAGCCGCAAAGCAACGCAAAACGCCAACTGATAAAGTTGGCCTGTTCTTCCTGACGTTTTGGTTTTAGCGTTTTTGCCGCTGCTCTCATGCGTCGCGTTTTCCCTTATTTTTGTACTACGATATTTTCCTGGGAAGGATCAACATGCTGCAGTTGCAGCTTTTCCGTTGCGATCCGTTCAACCCGGCTGTGATCGCCGAGCGCGTTTTCTTCAAGGATCAGATTTCGCCATTCAATATCCAGCGCATCGCGTTCCAGTACCAACTGCTCGCGTTGCGCAGTCAATAAACGTGTATGGTGAGCGGTGGTCACCACCGTAACTGCCGTAACAATGATGCAAATGAACAGGCAGAGTGGCAGTTTCCCGAACCGCAAAAGATCGTCGCCGATCACGCCAGGCAAGGCATGGCGCTCGTTGCTTCCTAACGAATCCTTAACTTTGCTGAGGGTCTCTGTCACTCTGCCGATCATGCGTTCGTCCTCTCTGCGACACGCAGCACTGAACTACGGGCACGTGGATTCTCTGCCACCTCTTCTTCGCCCGGCATCAACTTGCCTAGTGCTCGCAACTGACGGCCACCCAGCTTCCTGAGTTGTTCTTCCGTCATCGGCAGCCCCGCTGGCACCTGTGGACCGCGACTTTGTTCACGCATAAAGCGTTTCACAATACGGTCTTCCAGCGAATGGAAGCTGATGATGGATAACCGCCCACCCGGGGCCAGCACGTCGAGCGAGCTTTTTAGCGCCAGCTCTATTTCCTCCAGTTCACTGTTTACCCAGATGCGAACCGCCTGGAAGGTACGGGTCGCGGGATGTTTGTGTTTGTCCTTCACCGGCGTCGCCGCCGCGATCACTTCGGCCAGCTCTTTGGTGCGAGTCATTGGCTCAATGCGGTTGCGCTCAACAATGGCGCGCGCAATACGTTTGCCAAAGCGCTCTTCGCCAAAGGTTTTGATGACCCATGCAATATCCGCTTCGTCAGCGGTCTGTAACCACTCAGCGGCAGACTGACCACGGGTCGGATCCATGCGCATGTCCAGCGGACCATCACGCATAAAAGAGAAGCCGCGTTCAGCATCATCAAGCTGAGGTGAAGAGACGCCAAGATCGAGAAGAATTCCGTCGATCTTGCCCGTCAGGCCGCGCTCAGCAACGTATTCCGCAAGCGCAGAGAAAGGTCCATGCACGATGGAAAAACGTGGATCATTGATGGTCTGTGCAACGGCAATCGCCTGCGGATCGCGATCGATTGCCAGCAGACGTCCTTCCTCACCCAGCTGGGAGAGGATCAAACGCGAGTGGCCACCGCGACCAAAAGTGCCATCAATGTAGATGCCATCCGGACGAATATTCAGGCCGTTAACAGCCTCGTCCAGTAACACCGTTTTATGTTTATAATTTTCCATCATATTTATAGAGACAAGTCCTGCAGCCGTTCCGATAATGTCGCGGAATCAGACTGCTCAGCGTCGATATCTTCCTTGACCTGTTGATACCAGGTCGTTTCATCCCACAGTTCAAATTTGTTGAACTGCCCGACCAGCATCACTTCTTTGGTCAGACCGGCATGTTGCCGTAATACAGGCGCAATCAATAATCGCCCTGCGTTATCCATCTGACATTCACTGGCATGTCCCAATAACAACCGCTGCACGCGGCGTTCCTGCGGGTTCATGCTCGACAGTCGCGACAGCTTTTGCTCAATAATTTCCCATTCAGGCAGGGGGTAAAGCAGCAGGCAGGGGGAGTTAATGTCAATGGTGCAAACCATTTGACCCGCAGCGTTCTCAATCAGCTGGTCGCGGTATCGGGTTGGTACCGATAAACGCCCTTTGCTGTCGAGATTGACTAACGTTGCTCCACGGAACATGCCAGTCTCACCCCTCCTCACCACTTTAACCCACAAATTCCCACCTAAAGGAGTTTACGGAGCGAGGGAAAAGCTTGTCAAGCCAGGACTCTCCCTGTAAGGACCCGAAAGCCCTCTATTTACAGAGATAAACACTCCTGGTTAATAACTGCACAACTGGCGAGGCAAAATTAACGTTATGAATATTTGTAAGAAAAAAACCGAATATGCACACTAGCGTTAAAGCTCACTCAATATCATCGCAGATAAATATAAAGTGTCAGTTTGCGACGCGGGCAGCATTTTATGACAGATTCTCAGGGGATAACAGTGCCAGATTCACCAGGACACACGGTAAACGCGGCGGTTAGCAGGTCAGCTGTCAAAGGAAGAGAAAAAACGTCTGAATATTCATCGACCGAAGAGGGTTTGTAACAAAGTAATACAAAAATAGCCGATTAAAAAGGCTCAGTCGTTCTTAAAAGGACAATTTAAGCGTCAGAATGAATTAAGAAAAATAGCAGATTATGATCCCTCAAGAATTATCCTAATTTCTCTCCGGGAATTATCTTCCCGAATTATCACAACAAAATGGGGCAGATTTCTCCGCCCCGAACATTTCATTTATGACGGCTTAAAATTCCGCGATGGTAGAGATTACGTTTGATACGCGTCAGGCCTGGCTTCGGTTTACGAGGCTCATCCAGACTCGCCAGCACAATCTCAAGCACGCGTTCAGCCACATCACGATGACGCTGTGCTACCGCCAGCACCGGGCACTGGAGAAAGTCCAGCAGCTCGTTATCGCCGAAAGTGGCAATGGCCAGGTCGGAGGGGAGCTTGCCTTCACGCCGTAAGGTCACATCCATTACCCCTTGCAGAAGTGCAAAAGAGGTAGTGAACAACGCCTGAGGCATCGGGTGCGTCTCCAGCCATTTCTCGAACAACTGCGCAGCGGCTTCACGTTCGTAGCTGTTGGCATAGAGGTAATGCACCTCGCGCGGATCGTCTTTCCAGGCGGTTCTGAAACCCTGCTCACGCAAAAAACTCACAGAAAGCTCAGGCAGCGCGCCAAGATAAAGCACGGTTTCCGCCGGGAACGTTCTTAGCTCAGCGGCCAGCATTTCTGCATCATCCTGATCGGCACCCACTACGCTCGTGAAATGCTCGCGGTCCAGGGCGCGATCCAGCGCGACGATCGGGAACGGGTCGTTCGCCCAGCGCTGGTAGAACGGATGCTCTGGGGGTAAGGAAGTCGACACGATAATGGCATCGACCTGACGCTGGAGCAGATGCTCAATACAGCGCATCTCGTTATCGGGCTGATCTTCCGAGCAGGCAATCAGCAGTTGATAGCCGCGCTGGCGCGCCTGGCGCTCAAGGTAGTTGGCGATACGGGTATAGCTGGTGTTTTCCAGGTCCGGGATCACCAGACCAATAGAGCGGGTGCGCCCGGCGCGCAGGCCGGCTGCGACAGCATTCGGATGGTAGTTATGTTCACGAACCACCGCCATAACTTTTTCAACGGTCTTATCGCTGACACGGTACTGTTTTGCTTTACCGTTAATCACATAGCTGGCCGTTGTTCGTGACACGCCGGCTAGCCGGGCGATTTCATCCAGTTTCACAATTGCCCCTTAAAAAAAGAAAAGAGTCCATGGCCCTGTCAAGGTTATGGTTAAATCTTTTAACATCTAAACGCAGAAAAGCCTTCGCGGCAACCGCTTTTATCTGCGTTGTCGGCTGATTACGCAAAAAAAAGCCCGGCTTTGGTGACCGGGCAGAAAGAGGCGAACCTTTTTGACAACTAACGCATGATTTTCTCGCCGCGTGACAGACCCACTACACCCGATCTCGCCACCTCAACAATTTTGGCTACATCCCGCACGGATGCCAGGAAAGCATCCAGCTTGTCGCTCGTCCCCACCAACTGCACCGTATAAAGAGAAGGCGTGACGTCGATAATCTGTCCGCGGAAAATATCCGCATTGCGTTTGACTTCTTCACGCCCGTAGCCACTGGCCTGAATTTTCACCAGCATGACCTCACGTTCAACGTAGGCCCCCTGCCCCAGCTCGCTCACGCGCAGTACGTCGACCAGTTTATGCAGCTGTTTTTCAATTTGCTCAAGGACTTTCGCGTCGCCGACGGTCTGGATCGTCATACGCGACAGCGTTGGGTCATCCGTCGGGGCGACAGTCAGGCTTTCAATGTTATAGCCGCGCTGTGCAAAAAGCCCAATGACGCGCGACAGGGCGCCAGACTCGTTTTCCAGTAAAACAGACAATATCCGGCGCATATCAGGTTCTCTCCGTTTTGCTTAACCACATTTCATCCATACCCCCACCACGAATATGCATCGGATAAACGTGCTCGGTGCCATCAACAATGACATCCATAAAGACGAGGCGGTTGTTTTTAACGTGTTCAAGCGCTTCTGCGAGCTTCGTTTCCAGCTCAGCCGGCTCAGTCACACGCATGCCAACATGGCCGTATGCTTCAGCAAGACGAACAAAATCCGGTAGCGATTTCATGTATGACTGTGAATGACGGCCAGAATAGATCATATCTTGCCACTGCTTCACCATGCCGAGGTAGCCGTTATTCAGGTTCAGCACGAGAACCGGCAGTTCATATTGCAGCGCAGTCGACAGCTCCTGAATGTTCATCTGGATACTGCCATCTCCGGTCACGCAGACGACGGTTTCATTCGGCAGCGCCAGCTTAACGCCCAGCGCGGCGGGCAGACCAAATCCCATCGTTCCTAAACCACCCGAGTTGATCCAGTGTCGCGGTTTATCAAATGGATAATACAGGGCGGCAAACATCTGGTGTTGTCCTACATCGGAGGTCACATATGCTTCACCTTTGGTCAGCCGCCACACCGCTTCGATAACCGCCTGCGGCTTAATGTTTTCACTGTGCGTGTCATATTTCAGACACTGACGCGCACGCCACTGTTCAATCTGCTGCCACCAGTCGCGGATCTCATCCAGCGGCTGGGTAGCACTCTCCTGCCCCAGCAGCTCCAGCATTTGTTCCAGGACCTGTCGGGCATCCCCGACGATCGGCACGTCAGCCGACACCGTTTTTGAGATTGACGTCGGATCGATATCAATGTGCAGGACGGTCGCGTTCGGACAATACTTCGCCAGATTGTTGGTCGTGCGATCGTCAAAGCGCACGCCTACGGCAAAGATCACATCAGAATGGTGCATCGTCATGTTGGCTTCATAGGTGCCGTGCATGCCCAGCATACCCAGTGCCTGACGGTGGGTGGCGGGAAATGCCCCCAGCCCCATCAGCGACGATGCAACAGGAAGGTTAAGCTTTTCAATGAGTTCACGCAGCTGGACTTCGCAGGCAGCATTGATCGCGCCGCCACCAACATAGACAACCGGTTTTTTAGCTGCCAGAAGCGTTTGCAACGCGCGCTTAATTTGACCTTTATGGCCTTGCGTGGTTGGGTTGTAGGAACGCATGCTCACCGATTCCGGCCAGACGTAAGGCAGTTTGTTGGCCGGGTTCAGGATATCTTTAGGCAGATCGACTACGACCGGCCCCGGACGCCCGCTTGCCGCCAGCCAGAAGGCTTTTTTCAGTACGCCTGGAATGTCTTCGGTTTGCTTGACCAGGAAGCTGTGCTTCACTACGGGACGCGAAATCCCGACCATGTCGCACTCCTGAAACGCATCGTAGCCAATCAGTGAGGTTGCCACCTGCCCGGAGAGGATCACCAGCGGAATAGAGTCCATATACGCCGTTGCAATGCCGGTAATGGCGTTTGTCGCGCCGGGACCGGACGTGACTAAGACCACGCCCACTTCACCCGTCGCACGCGCCAGGCCGTCAGCCATGTGGACCGCCGCCTGCTCGTGACGTACCAGAACATGGTCAATGCCCCCAACCGTATGCAGCGCATCATAAATATCAAGGACCGCGCCGCCAGGGTAGCCGAACACTTGCTTCACGCCCTGGTCGATCAGCGACCGGACGACCATTTCCGCGCCAGACAACATCTCCATGCTTTGCCTCCAGGCATTGTGTTACAGACGGACTGCCGAAATCATTTCCGCACCGTCTTATGATTGGGATAAACCAATCTTATATTTTTGCAGAGTGTTCTTTACCTTAACCGCTCGTTTTGTGGCAGGCAATTAGCAAACCCGGGGAGACAATCGGTGCCAGAAGCAGAAAAAGCAGCCGTTAACGGAAGATATGGTTAATTCATCTGAGAATGGAGGATGGGATGACGAATCATCGCTGAAAAGCGCGACAATGCAGGAAATCATCTATTTTTGCGAACCAGACAGCCGCCCGAGAAAAAGCACAACAGAATAAAATATCACTACGCTTAATAAACACAGGATAAACCACATAACCTGATGCGATTTATCCTGATGCGTTTACCGGCGACAAATGCTAACAAGTAACTCTTCCATCCACTGATGACCTTTATCCCGCCCCGCCGCTTCATGCCAGGAGAGATAGCAGGTTCGGCTATTAAGCTTAAGCGGCAGTGGCAAAATTTGCAGATTTAAGGGCTCAGAAAACTCTTCTGCCAGCCAGCGTGGCGCAATGGCCACCAGGTGTGTCTGGGAGACCACATTTAATACGCTGACCATCGCCATGCCCTGATAGGCTACACACGCCTGTTTATCCGCCGTGTCATACCACGGCAGGCTAAAAGAAGCGTACCTGTCGAGAGCAACAACGGCGTGCTGCTCGTTATAAACATCACTTTCTCGTAGCGGAGAAGTCAGGCGCGGATGTTTTTTACTGGCGACCAACACCATTTCATCTTTAAACAGCGGTACGCAGGAAAATTCAGGCCGGCGGAACTCTTCATATCCCAGGACAAATTCGATCTCCTGATAACGTAGCTGATGTTCGGTGTTTTGATTAAGAGAGGATTTAAAGACCAAATTGATATTCGGCGCGATCTCTTCCACCTTATTATATATTATCGACGTTAAATAATTATCTAATGGGCTACAGACACAAAGATGAAAAACGCGTTCGCTGCTTAAGGGTTCAAAACCCGAGCCCGGCAGCTCATTTTGTACCAGCTGCAGCGCCTGGCGGATTGAGCCGAATAGCTGGAATGCACGCGCCGTGGGCTGAATCCCCCTGCCATAGCGGACGAACAGTTCATCGTTAAACATAACCTTGAGCCTGGCGACGGCATTACTGACCGCAGGCTGTGACATCCCCAACGTTTGTGCCGCGCGGGTGATATTCTGTTCCTGCATGACAGCATCAAACACCGTCAACAGATTCAGGTCCACGGTACGTAACTGCGGTTTAATCCCATCAGCAGCTTGAGCTTGTTTAATATTATTTTCTGGCACTTCAGACTCCACTGTCACGCTACACTCCCTTTGCCAACGCATTGTAATAATCTCGAAAAATATGATTTATCATGCAAATATGACCAGCGAAAGAGAATTGTTTAAAATTCGGAATATATAAAGACACTAAAAGAACGGCAATAAAAGGCGTAAATGATATGTTTAACTTTAGGATTGAGATGAAACCATAAACCAAACAAATATACAATTCCCCGAGAGTTAATGATGACTTAAGTATTATTAAACTGTTATTACCGCTGCACCTCATTACGTTAACAGGCTGTTATTCACACTCTTTTACCGAAAGGCCTGAATTGATTCATCGAACTTATAACTTAATGATATTAAAACCCTTTACGCCTGCAACACACTTAACAACGGCACCTTTCCGGTTTAAACAAATTATTTTTATTTAATTCTGCAACCTTTTTTTAAGTCCAAAAATAGACAATTAAACAGGTCAAAAAACACAAAACCAGCACAATTAGCTAAAGCAAACAGACTGCACGTATTGGCTGTCAGCGCCGTTTTTATCCTCAGGGGTTGACATGAACGGGCGTATCCAGTACCACTAAAAGCATATTGAATTTAACGGAGCACGATTCATGATTCGCACCATTCGTTTCACCGGTCTACTACTACTAAACGCATCCACTGTGCGCGGTAGACTGGCGGGCGAAATTCAGCGTTGAATCGTCACCAGTAAGACTAAAACCCGCGCCATTGCGCGGGTTTTTTTATGCTCGTAGCAAGGCGCCCTAAGACTGACAAGGACCTAACCCATGAGCCAGCAAGTCATTATTTTCGATACCACTTTACGTGACGGTGAACAGGCATTACAGGCAAGCCTGAGTGTTAAAGAGAAACTGCAGATCGCGCTGGCTCTCGAACGTATGGGTGTCGACGTGATGGAGGTCGGTTTCCCTGTCTCGTCTCCGGGTGATTTCGAATCCGTACAGACCATCGCCCGCACCATCAAAAACAGCCGCGTCTGTGGCCTGGCACGCTGTGTAGAGAAAGACATCGACGTCGCAGCCGAGTCGCTGAAAGTCGCCGAAGCGTTCCGTATCCATACCTTTATTGCGACCTCGCCAATGCATATCGCGACCAAATTGCGCAGCACGCTGGATGAGGTAATTGAACGTGCCGTGTATATGGTTAAGCGCGCACGCAACTATACCGATGACGTTGAATTCTCCTGTGAAGATGCAGGCCGTACGCCAATTGAAGACCTGGCGCGCGTGGTGGAAGCGGCCATCAACGCGGGCGCAAAAACCATCAATATCCCGGACACCGTCGGCTACACCATGCCATTTGAATTCTCCAGCATCATTACCGGTCTGTATGAGCGCGTACCGAATATTGATAAAGCCATTATCTCCGTTCATACCCATGACGATTTAGGCCTGGCCGTCGGTAACGCCATCGCCGCGGTACATGCTGGCGCACGTCAGGTTGAAGGGGCGATGAACGGCATCGGTGAGCGCGCAGGTAACTGCTCGCTGGAAGAAGTGATCATGGCGATCAAAGTGCGCAAAGACATCATGAACGTGCACACCCGCATTAATCACAACGAAATCTGGCGCACCAGCCAGACCGTCAGCCAGATTTGCAACATGCCAATTCCGGCCAACAAAGCCATTGTCGGAACTGGCGCCTTCGCGCACTCCTCCGGTATTCACCAGGATGGCGTGCTGAAAAACCGCGAAAACTACGAAATCATGACCCCGGAATCTATCGGTCTGAATCAGGTGCAGTTGAACCTGACCTCGCGTTCCGGGCGTGCGGCGGTGAAACACCGTATGGAAGAGATGGGCTATAAGGACAGCGATTACAACATGGATCAGCTGTACGACGCGTTCCTGAAACTGGCCGACAAAAAAGGTCAGGTGTTCGACTATGACCTGGAAGCGCTGGCCTTTATTAACAAGCAGCAGGAAGAGCCGGAGCACTTCCGTCTGGATTACTTCAGCGTCCAGTCCGGCTCCAGCGACATCGCCACGGCGTCCATCAAACTGGCCTGCGGGGATGAGATTAAAGCAGAAGCGGCTAACGGTAACGGCCCTGTCGATGCCATCTACCAGGCGATTAACCGCGTCACCGAATATGACGTTGAGCTGGTGAAATATGACCTGACGGCCAAAGGCCACGGCAAAGATGCGCTGGGGCAGGTGGATATCGTCGTCAATTACAACGGCCGTCGCTTCCACGGCGTAGGTCTGGCGACCGACATCGTGGAATCTTCCGCCAAAGCGATGGTGCATGTCCTGAACAACATCTGGCGCGCCGCCGAAGTCGAGAAAGAGTTGCAACGCAAAGCTCAGAATAAAGAGAACAACAAGGAAACCGTGTAATGTCGAAGAATTACCATATTGCTGTGTTGCCGGGTGACGGTATTGGCCCGGAAGTGATGGCACAGGCGCTGAAAGTACTGGAAGCCGTTCGCGCGCGTTTTGCGATGAAAATCACCACCAGCCACTACGATGTGGGCGGTATTGCGATTGATAACCACGGCACGCCATTGCCGAAAGCCACCGTTGAAGGCTGCGAAAATGCCGATGCCGTGTTGTTTGGTTCCGTCGGTGGCCCCAAATGGGAACACCTGCCGCCCGCAGAGCAGCCCGAGCGTGGTGCGCTGCTGCCGCTGCGTAAGCATTTTAAGCTGTTCAGCAACCTGCGTCCGGCGAAGCTGTATCAGGGGCTGGAAGAGTTCTGCCCGCTGCGCGCGGACATCGCCGCAAATGGGTTCGATATTCTGTGCGTGCGTGAACTGACCGGCGGGATCTATTTCGGTCAGCCCAAAGGACGTGAAGGCAGCGGCCAGCATGAAAAAGCGTTCGATACCGAGGTGTATCACCGTTTCGAAATTGAACGTATCGCTCATATCGCGTTTGAGTCTGCGCGCAAGCGCCGTCATAAAGTGACCTCTATTGATAAAGCGAACGTGCTGCAGTCTTCCATTTTATGGCGCGAGATCGTCAGTGAAGTCGCTAAGCAGTACCCGGACGTTGAGCTGTCGCACATGTACATCGACAACGCGACCATGCAGTTGATCAAGGATCCTTCGCAGTTTGATGTCCTGCTGTGCTCCAACCTGTTCGGGGACATTCTTTCGGACGAGTGCGCAATGATCACCGGCTCGATGGGCATGCTGCCATCCGCAAGCCTGAACGAAGAAGGGTTTGGCCTGTACGAGCCGGCAGGCGGTTCCGCCCCGGATATCGCGGGCAAAAACATCGCGAACCCGATTGCGCAGATCCTCTCTCTGGCCCTGCTGCTGCGCTACAGCCTGGATGCAGGCGATGCGGCAACCGCAATTGAAAACGCCATTAACCGGGCGTTAGAAGAAGGCGTCCGTACCGGTGATTTAGCACGCGGCACGGCGGCAGTCAGTACTGATGAAATGGGCGACATTATTGCCCGCTATGTCGCGCAAGGGGTGTAATCATGGCCAAAACCTTATATGAAAAATTGTTTGATGCGCACGTTGTTTACGAGGCACCAAACGAAACCCCGCTGCTGTATATCGACCGACATTTGGTACACGAGGTGACCTCTCCTCAGGCATTTGACGGCCTGCGTGCGCACAAGCGTCCGGTACGTCAGCCGGGAAAAACCTTCGCCACGATGGATCACAACGTTTCCACCCAGACCAAAGACATTAATGCCTCGGGTGAGATGGCACGTATCCAGATGCAGGAGCTGATTAAGAACTGTAACGAGTTTGGCGTTGAGCTTTACGATCTGAACCACCCTTATCAGGGCATCGTTCACGTGATGGGACCTGAACAGGGGATTACCCTGCCGGGCATGACCATCGTCTGCGGTGACTCCCATACCGCGACCCACGGTGCGTTTGGCGCCCTGGCGTTCGGGATTGGTACCTCTGAGGTTGAACACGTGCTGGCAACACAGACCCTGAAGCAGGGCCGCGCCAAAACCATGAAGATTGAAGTGAAGGGTAAAGCTGCGCCGGGTATTACTGCAAAAGATATCGTGCTGGCGATCATCGGTAAAACCGGCAGCGCGGGCGGTACCGGCCACGTGGTGGAATTCTGCGGCGAGGCTATCCAGGCGCTGAGCATGGAGGGGCGTATGACCCTCTGCAACATGGCCATTGAGATGGGTGCCAAAGCCGGTCTGGTCGCGCCAGATGAAACGACCTTTAACTATGTGAAGGGGCGTCTGCACGCGCCGAAAGGTCAGGATTTTGACGACGCGGTGGCGTACTGGAAAACCCTGAAAACCGACGACGGCGCAACCTTTGATACCGTCGTCACGCTGCAGGCAGAAGAGATTGCACCTCAGGTGACCTGGGGCACCAACCCGGGCCAGGTGATTTCCGTTAACGACACGATTCCTGACCCGGCGTCCTTTACCGATCCGGTGGAGCGTGCCAGTGCGGAAAAAGCGCTGGCCTATATGGGCCTGAAGCCCGGTGTACCGTTAACCGACGTGGCCATTGATAAGGTATTTATCGGTTCCTGCACCAACTCCCGTATTGAAGATTTACGGGCGGCTGCAGAGATTGCCAAAGGCCGCAAAGTGGCGCCGGGCGTGCAGGCGCTGGTCGTTCCAGGCTCCGGTCCGGTGAAAGCTCAGGCGGAAGCCGAAGGTCTGGATAAGATCTTCATCGAGGCAGGTTTCGAGTGGCGCCTGCCTGGCTGCTCCATGTGTCTGGCGATGAACAATGACCGCCTGAATCCGGGCGAGCGTTGCGCTTCCACCAGTAACCGTAACTTTGAAGGCCGTCAGGGCCGCGGTGGGCGTACCCACCTGGTCAGCCCGGCAATGGCCGCCGCTGCGGCAGTCACCGGCCATTTCGCCGATATTCGCAGCCTGAAATAAGGAGACAATCATGGCAGAGAAATTTACCCAACATACCGGCCGGGTTGTCCCCCTGGACGCCGCTAACGTCGATACTGACGCGATCATTCCGAAACAGTTTCTGCAGAAAGTAACGCGTACCGGTTTTGGTGCCCACCTGTTTAATGACTGGCGTTTCCTGGACGACAAAGGCGAAGTGCCGAATCCCGAGTTCGTTCTGAATTTCCCGGAATACAAAGGGGCCTCCATTTTGCTGGCGCGGGAAAACTTCGGCTGCGGCTCATCCCGTGAGCACGCGCCCTGGGCACTGACCGACTACGGTTTTAAAGTGGTTATCGCCCCAAGCTTCGCGGACATCTTTTACGGCAACAGCTTTAACAACCAGCTGCTGCCGGTCACGCTGAGCGACGAACAGGTCGATGAACTGTTCGCGCAGGTTAAGGCGAATCCGGGGATGTCGTTTGAGGTGGATCTGGAAGCAGAAGTGGTTAAAGCGGGCGATAAAACCTACCGCTTTAGCATCGATGCGTTCCGTCGTCACTGCATGCTGAACGGTCTGGACAGTATTGGTCTGACCCTGCAGCACGAAGATGCCATTTCAGCCTACGAGAAAAAACAGCCAGCGTTTATGGGCTAAAGGCAATGGCCCGCAAATAGCGGGCCATTGATAAGGGTGCGTTGAGGCTCAACCGCTCTGGCGAGGCGGGGCAACGTCCCCCGCCAATACCGCTAACGTTTTGCTTCGTAAGCCAACACTGCCGCCAGCTCCGTTTTCTCCTGTCTGAAGTGCAACTCGCACAGCGAGTCGCGCACCATCCAGGTGAAGATCAACAGCGTCGTACAGATCAGAAACAAACCTAACAGCAGAGTACGTTTTGGCATTCCAGCCTCCTTATTGCTTTTCGGCAATGAAGAGACTAACCTCGCAATGTTGGTTGTGAAGTTGGTCTCCCCATCAGTTTATTGATGTGGGACTCTCCACTGTTTGCCTCTTGCGAAAGCCTGAGGCAAACAGCCTCAAGCACCCGCCACGCACTCTATTCCCCTTCTTCGTACCTGTCAGAAAGTCGTTCCATTTCGTGAAGCCGTCTTCCAGAATCAAACGTCTTTGACCCGGCAGGTCAGCCCAAGCGTAACCACCGAAATCGCCGCCATCATCCAGTACACCGAGGCATGTCCGTAACTTTGCGCCAGCGCCCCCTGAATCACGCCCGCCAGGATCACCCCGGTCGAAATACTGTTGGTAAAAAGCGTCGTTGCCGAGCCCGCGCGGCCAGGCATTAAGTCCTGGAACCAGAGCATGCCAATACCGGCGACAATGCCAATAAACACAGCGTTGAACAGCTGCAGCGCCAGTAACGCTTCGCGCGAATGAAAAAGGATCAGTCCCGCGTAAAACAGTACCCCAGCCGCCACCGCCACGATCATCATCCGACGCTTTCCGAAACGCTTGACGTAGTAACCCGCCAGAATCATTGCCGGAATTTCCAGCCCGGCCGCGGTCCCCATTAAGATCCCGGCGAGCTTGTCCGGCAAGCCCAGATCGCTGCTGATCCACAGCGGCATATCGATGATGTACATGGTGTTGCAGGTCCACATCAGCGTGGAGGCAATAAACAGCATCCGGACGTTTTTGTCCTGCCAGCCGCTCACCTCGGTGATGGGTTTATCCGTCGTCTGTTCAACGCGGGCCACGGACGGCAGGGCAAAGGCGATCAGGAGCAGACTGATGGCAAAAATCCCTGCGGCGATAGAGAACATGGCGGTAAAGCCATAGTTCAGTGCCAGCATAAAGGCCAGCGGCGGGCCAATGACCCACGCCAGCGAGAGCTGCGCACGCATCACTGAGCTGAACATCACCACTTCCCGCGCCGAGTTATCGGCATATTCCCGGGCCAGGGCGAACAGCTGCGGCATGGCGGTGTTCGCCAGCGAGGCCAGCAGCACGCCACAGGTAATGAGCGTCAGGTAGTGCCGATTGAAAGCAAAGAGCAGCGCGTTACCCACGGCCATGGCGCAGCAAAAGAGGATCAGCTTACGACGATCGCCCTGGCTGTCCGAACGTTTCGCCAGCGCGAGACTGACCAGGATCCCGGCAACGGCGTTGACGGTATAAAACAGCCCCACCCAAAACGGCTGCGCGCCCACCTCGCGGCTGAGAAAGAGGCTCAGCGTCGGTGCCTGCAGCGCCCCCGCCACGCCCATCATAAAGGCCACCAGCATAAAAGCGGCATAGACGCCATTCAGGCGTCGCCCCATCGTCATCAACCAGAGCATGCGCAAGTCCTTGTGAAAGCGGATCAAAACCGGGTGAAAGAATAAACGAAAAAAGCCAGCAAAAACATTTTGCTGGCGGGTGATAAGCACCAATACTCAGTCACACATGATCGAGGCGAGTTAGCGAGAAGAGGTCGGTTTCGTAACATCCCACTGCATCAGCTCTTCCAGTATTTTCAGCCGTTGCTCTGCACACTGGCGGGCCAGCCAGGACGTTCCTTTTGTCGCTGAAAAATAGTGCTGATAAAACTGACGTGCGGTAGACCTCTTCATAATTTACCTCCTCACTTCATCGGTAAGGATTATTGGCTTAATATAGGGATTAATAAATTGCTGATTTTTTGTCAGGAGTTCCCCTTTTATGCCTTCTGGTCGACTGCAACAACAATTTATCCGCCTCTGGCAGTGCTGCGAGGGGCAATCGCAGGAGACCACGCTGAACGAGCTGGCCGACCTGCTGAGCTGCTCCCGCCGCCATATGCGCACGCTGCTCAATACCATGCAGCAGCAGGGCTGGTTAAGCTGGGAAGCGGAGGCTGGACGCGGCAAACGATCGCGCCTGACCTTCCTCTATACCGGGCTGGCGTTGCAGCAGCAGCGCGCCGAAGACCTGCTGGAGCAGGACCGAATTGACCAGCTGGTGCAGCTGGTGGGCGATAAAGCCGCGGTGCGCCAGATGCTGGTTTCCCATCTCGGACGCAGTTTCCGCCAGGGCCGTCACATCCTGCGGGTCCTCTACTATCGCCCGATGAAAAACCTGTTGCCCGGCACGGCCTTACGCCGCTCAGAAACCCATATGGCCCGACAAATCTTCAGCGGCCTGACGCGGATAAATGAGGAAAATGGGGAACTGGAAGCAGATATCGCTCACCACTGGCAGCAACTTTCCCCGCTTCACTGGCGCTTTTTTTTACGCCCCGGCATCCACTTTCATCATGGCCGCGAGCTGGAAATGCACGACGTCATCACCTCTCTGGAACGCGCCCGCACGCTGCCGCTCTACTCGCATATTTCGCGCGTCCACTCGCCAACGGCATGGACGCTGGATATTGAGCTTTCACAGCAGGACCAGTGGCTTCCCTGGCTGCTGGGCTATGTGCCGTCAATGATTTTGCCCGGCGAGTGGGAATCGATGAACAATTTTGCCAGCCTGCCGATAGGTACCGGGCCCTACGCCGTCTCCCGCAATAATAACAACCAGCTGAAAATCCGCGCGTTTGATGACTACTTTGGCTATCGGGCACTGATCGACGAAGTGAATGTGTGGGTATTACCGGATCTGAATGAAGAGCTGAGCGCCGGCCTGACGCTGGAAGGTCCAACCACGGGAGAAAAGGCCGTGGAGAGTCGCCTGGAGGAGGGATGCTACTATCTGCTGTTCGACAGCCGCACCCACCGCGGGGCCAACCCGGCCGTCCGTAAGTGGATCAGCCATATACTGTCCCCTTCCAACCTGATCTACCATGCGGAAGAGCAGTATCAGACCTACTGGTTCCCGGCGTACGGCCTGCTACCGCGCTGGCACCATGCCCGCCCGGCGCACGCCGACAAACCTGCTGGGCTGGAGTCCATCTCACTGACCTACTACCGCGAGCATGTGGAGCATCGTTTTATCGCCAGGATCATGACCAGACTGCTGGCAGCGGAAGGCGTCAGGCTGGAGATCAGGGAAGTGGATTATCACGAATGGCACCAGGGGGAGATAACCAGTGATATCTGGCTGAACAGCGCCAACTTCACCCTGCCGCTCGATTTTTCATTATTCTCGCACCTTTATGAAGTCCCGCTGATCCAGCACTGCATCGATCGTGACTGGCAACAGGATGCCGCCCGGTGGCGTGCGGGCGAGATGAATCTTGCCGTATGGTGCCAGCAGCTACTGGCTGAACAGGCGATCGTTCCCTTGATCCACCACTGGCTGATGATCCAGGGACAACGCAGTATGCGAGGCCTGCGGATGAATACTCTGGGCTGGTTCGATTTCAAATCGGCCTGGTTTGCCCCGCCGGAACCATAACGCTTTCGTAATATTCACCAAATCATTACAATACCGCCGTTCTCAACGGGGTGCTGCATCACAGATGTGCGCTGAGATAATACCCGTCGAACCTGATCCGGATAACGCCGGCGAAGGGATTTGAGGCTGTCGCTCAAAATCCTTTGCCACTCAACCCTGAGGTGCAAAGTGTTAAAAAAAGTTCTTCCCCTGCTGGCGCTGTTTGCGCTGCCTGCTTTAGCTAAGCCCGTTCTGACGGTCTACACCTACGACTCTTTCTCTGCCGACTGGGGTCCTGGCCCGGTCATCAAAAAAGCCTTTGAAGCGGACTGCAACTGCGAACTGAAGTTCGTGGCGCTGGAGGACGGCGTTTCCCTGCTCAACCGTCTGCGCATGGAAGGAAAAAACAGCAAAGCGGATGTGGTGCTCGGGCTCGATAACAACCTGCTGGAGGCCGCCTCGCAAACCAACCTCTTTGCCAAAAGCGGCGTAGCGGCAGAAGCCGTTAACGTGCCTGGCGGCTGGAAAAACGACACCTTTGTGCCGTTCGACTACGGCTACTTTGCTTTTGTCTATGACAAAAACAAACTGAAAAACCCGCCGAAGAGCCTGAAAGAGCTGGTGGAAAGCGACCAGAAATGGCGTGTAATTTATGAAGACCCACGCACCAGTACGCCGGGTCTGGGCCTGCTGCTGTGGATGCAAAAAGTCTACGGGGACAAAGCGCCCCAGGCGTGGCAGAAGCTGGCCGCCAAAACCGTGACGGTGACCAAAGGCTGGAGCGAAGCCTATGGCCTGTTCCTGAAAGGCGAAAGCGACCTGGTGTTGAGCTACACCACCTCTCCGGCTTACCACATTATCGCCGAGAAGAAAGATAACTATGCCGCCGCTGATTTTGCTGAAGGGCATTATCTGCAGGTGGAAGTGGCCGCGCGTACCGCCGCCAGCAAACAGCCGGAGCTGGCAGAAAAGTTCCTGAAATTTATGGTATCACCCGCCTTCCAGAACGCCATTCCGGCAGGGAACTGGATGTATCCCGTCACGAATGTTGCGCTACCTGCAGGGTTCGAGCAGTTGACCAAACCAAAAACCTCGCTGGAATTTACGCCGCAGCAGGTCGCCGCGCAGCGTGCAGCATGGGTAAGTGAATGGCAACGCGCCGTCAGCCGTTAATTCCCGGCTGGTTACTGCCCGGGCTGCTCGCCGCCAGCGTGATGGTGGCGGTCAGTCTGGGTGCCTTTCTTGCGTTGTGGTTTAACGCGCCAGAGAGCGACCTGCTCGCGCTCTGGCACGACAGCTATCTCTGGCACGTCATCCGTTTTTCATTCTGGCAGGCGTTTCTGTCTGCCCTGCTGTCGGTCATTCCGGCCATTTTTCTTGCGCGCGCGCTCTATCGCAGGCGTTTCCCCGGCAGGCAGGCCCTGCTGCGCCTGTGCGCCATGACCCTGATCCTGCCCGTGCTGGTGGCCGTTTTTGGCATTCTGAGCGTTTACGGCCGCCAGGGCTGGCTGGCCTCTCTGTGCGGCCTGCTTGGTTTTGAATGGACCTTCTCGCCTTACGGGCTGAAAGGCATTTTGCTGGCGCACGTGTTTTTCAATATGCCGATGGCGACACGCCTCTTTTTGCAGGCGCTGGAGAACATTCCCGGCGAACAGCGTCAGATTGCCGCCCAGCTTGGTATGCGCGGCATCTCATTCTTCCGCTTTGTCGAATGGCCGTGGCTGCGCCGCCAGCTCCCGCCCGTAGCGGCATTGATCTTCATGCTCTGCTTTGCCAGCTTTGCTACCGTGCTTTCACTCGGCGGCGGGCCGCAGGCCACCACCATTGAGCTGGCGATTTACCAGGCGCTGAGTTACGACTACGATCCTGGACGCGCCGCGCTGCTGGCGATAGTCCAGATGACGTGCTGTCTGGCTCTGGTCATGCTCAGCCAGCGCCTGAGTAAAGCCATTCCCCCGGGCAGTAATCAGATAGCGGGCTGGCGCGATCCGCAGGACAGCCTGCACAGCCGCATCTCCGATTTTCTCCTGATTGCGCTGGCGCTGGCGCTGCTGCTGCCGCCGCTGCTGGCCGTTATCATTGACGGTCTGAACCTCAATCTTCTGTCCGTTCTGCAACAGCCTGTCCTCTGGCAGGCCACCGGGACCTCGCTTCGCATTGCGCTGGCGGCCGGGCTGCTGTGCGTCATGCTGACCATGATGCTGCTGTGGAGCAGCCGTGAACTCTATGCCCGGCACGCCCGAAAGGCCGGACACGCGCTGGAGCTGACAGGCATGCTGATTCTGGCCATGCCAGGCATCGTGCTGGCGACGGGCTTCTTCCTGCTGTTCAACAGCACCCTCGGCCTGCCGGACAGCGCTGACGGCATTGTGATCTTTACCAATGCGTTAATGGCCATCCCTTACGCGCTCAAGGTACTGGAAAACCCGATGCGCGACGTCAACAGCCGCTACAGTTTGCTCTGTCAGTCGCTGGGGATGCAGGGCTGGCAACGGCTGAAAGTGGTGGAATTACGCGCGCTAAAACGCCCGCTGGCGCAGGCGCTGGCGTTTGCCTGCGTGCTCTCCATTGGTGACTTTGGGGTCGTGGCGCTGTTTGGCAATGACAATTTCCGTACGCTGCCCTACTGGCTGTATCAGCAAATCGGCTCTTACCGCAGCCAGGACGGCGCGGTTACCGCACTGTTACTGCTGCTGCTGTGCTTTGCTTTATTTACCGTAATCGAAAAACTTCCGGGGCGTAATGTTAAAACTGACTGATGTAACCTGGCTCTATCAGCATCTGCCGATGCGCTTCACGCTCTCCGTGCGCCAGGGAGAGATGATTGCCGTGCTCGGACCAAGCGGAGCGGGCAAAAGCACGCTGCTTAATTTGATTGCGGGTTTTCTGCAGCCGGCGAGCGGATCGATAGTCATTGAAAACCGGGACCATACCCACACGCCGCCCGCAAAACGCCCTGTCTCCATGCTGTTTCAGGAAAATAACCTGTTTACCCATCTGACAGTGCGGCAGAACATTGCTCTCGGGATGGATCCGGGACTCAAGCTGAACGCAGCCCAACGTCAAAAGCTGGAGAACATTGCCACACAGATGGGGATCATCGGGTTTATCGACAGACTGCCGGGCGAGCTCTCCGGCGGCCAGCGTCAGCGCGTGGCGCTGGCGCGGTGTCTGGTGCGCGAACAGCCGGTACTGCTGCTGGATGAGCCGTTCTCTGCGCTCGATCCCGCCCTGCGCCAGGAGATGCTGGCGCTGGTGCAGGACGTCTGTCAGCGCCAGCAGCTGACGATGCTGATGGTGTCGCACAGCATCGAGGATGCCGCACGGATTGCGCCGCGATCGGTAGTGATCGCGGAGGGACGCATTTTGTGGGATGGAGCAACAGAAGCGCTGCTGAGTGGTAAAGCGGGGGCGTCTTCATTGTTGGGCATTCCTGCGGCCTGATGCCCTCACCCTGCCCCTCTCCCATGTACAGTCTGGGGAGAGGGAAAACAACATCAACGGCTCACAACCTTCAACAGGATCTCACCGTACACCGGCATCAGCGGGTGACGAATCAACGCCACCAGAGCCACCACCGCCACGCCCAGCGTCAGCGGCGCCAGCCACAACAGGCGAGCGCGGGGAAGATAGCGCGTCAGGCGATCGATATTCGCTTTCGCGCTGCGCCACAGACGCCAGCACAGCCATGCCGCCAGCCACAGCAGCAGCGCGGTACCCAGCAGCAGCCACTTAAACTCGCCGCTTTGCATACCGTCAGGAATATCGATGGCCGCACCCGCGAGGATCCCCGGCAGGAAGTAGAACGGCGGCCAGAAGACGCAGCCGATAATATTCGGCACTACGAATTTTGCGACCGGCAGATCCAGCATCCCGGCGACCATGGGAACCAGCGGACGCGTGGGGCCGACAAAGCGGCCGACGAGAATGGTAAACATGCTGTGCTGGTGCAGCGCATGCTCGGTTTTATCCAGCAAGGCTTTGTTCTTTTTCATGAACGACCAGCGGTGCAGCGGCTTCTTAAAGCGCCAGCCCAGCCAGAAGGAGATCCAATCGCCCAGCAGACAGCCGACGATCCCGGCCAGCCACGCCTGCCAGAAATTGACCTCACCGCTACCAATCAGCGCGCCAAGCCCTGCCATCATCACGGTGCCGGGCAGGATTAACCCCACGAGCGCCAGCGATTCCAGAAAGGCCACCAGCGCCACGGCGATGAGCGAATACATAACGGACTGGGTAATAAAGTGTTCCAGCAATGCCTGCATAACTATTCCGGTCAGAAAACGAATCAGCGATTCTGCTTAGCGCCCCGCACCGCGTCAAGGCAACAATTGTCTGAATAGTTTACAGGTTGCTTTGAGCATTCACCTGTTTGTTTATCTTTTTTTACCGTTCATTCACAACCCGCGCGGAATTCGCTCGGGCTGGCGCCGGTGCACTTTTTAAACACGCGAGAAAAATAGAGCTGATCTTCAAAGCCTACGTTGCGCCCCACGGTGGCGATCGGCATCCGGGTGGTGCTGAGCAGAAGCTTCGCCTGGCTTATCCGCTGATCCTCACGCCAGCTCAGCACGCTGACGCCAAGCTGCTGACGAAACAGATGCGACAGCCGCGACGGTGAGAGACAGACATGCTGGGCAACGCTGGCGATATCAAACTGGCTATCGGCCAGATGGTCACTGATGTACTGGCAGGCATCGCGCACGCGGTTATCCAGCGGCGGATTCAGCGATGCGTTAATCGCCTCCATCCGTCGCAGCAGCAGTTGTTCAAGCAGGTTAATCGCCAGCAGTTCGGCATAACGGCCTCCTGCCTGCCCCGCCTCAATAATCTGCGCAAAAAGCTCGCGAAACTGCGCCAGATGCGCCTCATCCGGGCGGTAATAACCGGTGTGCGCAAAAATGGCTGGCCATGAAAGCCACTCCTGCCAGTAGGCGCGCGGACGGAAGTAGACCCACTGGTGATACCACTCTTTGGCATCCGGGTGACGGCCGTAATGGTGGATCTCTCCCGGAGGGAACAACAGGATGTCACCGGGGCGGCAGATGAACTGCTGGTCACCATTCTTGATAACTCCCTCCCCTCGCACGGTCAGGTTGAGAATATAACCTTTCATCCCGAGCGGTCGGTCAATGTAAAAATCGAGATATCCCTCAGCCTCGATAGGGGTCAGCCCCGCCACAAGGTGCGCGTTAAACGAGTATCCCGGCAGCAGGGGATCGTTTTGCGTTTCGGCCATAGATTCAGTTCTCCCAAGGGTCCTGAAGGAAACCAATTGTCCATATCATTAAAAGCAGGTCAAAAATGGTCTGCGAAAAGATCTCAAAAGCGTTATGCCTCTTTTACGTCCGCCATGTTTCAGCCTTTCCCCCTGATTTCTCCGCCAGAGTAGGCAGATAAGCAGTAACAAAAGTGTCTATAAGTGCGGCAGAAATGTCCACATTGAATATTTGCACGGCGTCACACTTTCCGTTGTAACAGCAATTTAGTCCATAAGATTAGCGGATCCTGCCTGACGATTTTCGCCCCCAGTCTCTAATGTTCTTCCATACCTGTTTTTTCGATGGAGCAACACCATGGCAATTGCGATTGGCCTCGATTTTGGCAGCGATTCGGTTCGCGCGCTGGCAGTGGACTGTACGTCCGGCCAGGAGATAGCAACCAGCGTTGAGTGGTACCCGCGCTGGCAAGAGGGGCGCTACTGCGATGCGCCAAACAACCAGTTCCGTCACCACCCGCGTGACTACATTGAGTCGATGGAAGCGGCAATCAAAACCGTCCTTGCTGACCTGACTGAGGCCCAGCGGGCAGAGATTGTCGGGATTGGCGTCGACAGCACCGGCTCCACGCCCGCCCCTGTGGATGCCGAAGGGCGCGTACTCGCGCTGCGCCCGGAGTTTGCCGACAACCCGAACGCCATGTTCGTGTTGTGGAAAGACCATACCGCCGTGGAAGAGGCCGAAGCCATCACCCGCCTGTGCCATCAGCCAGGTAAAACAGACTACTCGCGCTACATTGGCGGGATTTACTCCAGCGAATGGTTCTGGGCCAAGATCCTGCACGTTACCCGCACGGACGCATCGGTTGCCCAGGCAGCCGTCTCCTGGATTGAACTGTGCGACTGGGTTCCCGCCCTGCTCTCTGGCACCACGCGGCCACAGGATATCCGCCGCGGCCGCTGCAGCGCCGGGCATAAATCCTTGTGGCACGAAAGCTGGGGCGGCCTGCCTCCGGCGGCGTTCTTCGATGAACTCGACCCGATCATCAACAAAAACCTGAAATACCCGCTGTTTACCGACACCTTCACCGCCGATATTCCCGTCGGCACGCTTTGCGAAGAGTGGGCGACGCGTCTTGGCCTGCCGCAGAACGTGGCGATCTCCGGCGGCGCGTTTGACTGCCATATGGGCGCCGTCGGTGCCGGCGCGCAGCCTAATACGCTGGTGAAAGTGATTGGCACCTCAACCTGCGACATCCTGACGGCGGATAAAGCCACCGTCGGCGAGCGTGCGGTGAAAGGCATCTGCGGCCAGGTTGATGGCAGCGTGGTGCCGGACTTCATCGGCCTCGAAGCCGGTCAGTCCGCGTTTGGCGATATCTACGCCTGGTTTGGTCGCGTGCTGGGCTGGCCGTTGGATCAGCTGGCGGCCTCGCATCCAGAACTGAAAGCGCACATTGCCGAGAGTAAAAAACAGCTTCTGCCGCAGCTCACGGACGCCTGGGCAAAAAATCCGTCTCTCGATCACCTGCCGGTAGTGCTGGACTGGTTTAACGGTCGCCGCACGCCATTTGCCAACCAGCGCCTGAAAGGGGTTATTACCGATCTCAATCTCGCGACCGACGCACCGGCGCTGTTCGGTGGCCTGATTGCCGCCACCGCCTTCGGTGCCCGCGCGATTATGGAGTGCTTCACCGACCAGGGCATCGACGTGAATAACGTGATGGCGCTGGGGGGCATTGCCCGTAAAAACCCGGTCATCATGCAGGCCTGCTGCGACGTGTTGAACCGTCCACTGCAGATTGTCGCCTCCGATCAATGCTGCGCGTTGGGCGCAGCGATATTCGCCGCCGTGGCCGCCGGTGTTCATGCCGATATCCCGACTGCGCAGCAGCACATGGCAAGCGCCGTGGAAAATACGCTCCAGCCGCGTACCCAGCAGGCACAACGCTTCGAACAGCTTTATCAGCGCTACCAGCAATGGGCAAAAAGCGCCGAACTTCACTATCTCCCTGTCGCCGCCCCGGCCAAAAGCACCGCGGACACTACGGCAACCCTGACCCATTAAGGACACGATGATGACCATTTTTAATAATTATGAAGTGTGGTTTGTGATTGGCAGCCAGCATCTGTACGGACCACAGGCGCTGCAACAGGTAACGAAACACGCGGAGCACGTTGTTAACGCGCTGAATGCGGAAGCCAAACTGCCCTGCAAACTGGTGCTGAAACCGCTGGGCACGACGCCGGATGAGATCACCCATATCTGCCGCGACGCGAACTACGATGATAAATGCGCCGGTCTGGTGGTGTGGCTGCACACCTTCTCACCGGCCAAAATGTGGATCAACGGTCTCTCCATCCTTAACAAACCGCTGCTGCAGTTCCATACCCAGTTCAACGCCTCCCTGCCGTGGGACAGCATCGACATGGACTTCATGAACCTGAACCAGACCGCGCACGGCGGCCGTGAGTTCGGCTTCATCGGCGCGCGTATGCGTCAGCAGCACGCGGTGGTCACCGGCCACTGGCAGGACAGCCATGCACAACAACGTATCGGCTCCTGGATGCGCCAGGCGGTCTCTAAACAGGACACCCGCCATCTGAAAGTGGTGCGTTTTGGCGACAACATGCGTGAAGTGGCGGTGACCGACGGCGACAAAGTGGCCGCGCAGATCAAGTTTGGCTTCTCCGTCAACACCTGGGCCGTGGGCGACCTGGTACAGGTGGTGAATGAAATCAGCGACGGCGACGTCAGCGCGCTGGTGGATGAGTACGAAAGCCGCTACCGCCTGACGCCTGCGGCACAAATCAACGGCGACAAGCGCCAGAACGTGCTGGATGCGGCGCGCATTGAGCTGGGCATGAAGCGCTTCCTGGAACAGGGCGGTTTCCACGCCTTTACCACGACGTTTGAAGATCTTCATGGCCTGAAACAGCTGCCCGGCCTGGCAGTACAACGTCTGATGCAGCAGGGCTACGGCTTTGCCGGGGAAGGCGACTGGAAAACTGCCGCTCTGCTTCGCATCATGAAGGTGATGTCGACCGGTCTGCAGGGCGGCACCTCCTTCATGGAGGACTACACCTACCACTTCGAGAACGGCAACGATCTGGTGCTCGGCTCACACATGCTTGAAGTGTGCCCTTCTATCGCGGTGGAAGAGAAGCCGATCCTCGACGTGCAGTACCTCGGCATTGGCGGTAAAGCCGATCCGGCACGTCTGATCTTCAACACCCGTACCGGCCCGGCCATCAACGCCAGCCTGATCGATCTGGGGGATCGTTTCCGCCTGCTGGTGAACTGCGTTGATGCCGTTGAAACGCCCCATTCTCTGCCAAAACTGCCGGTCGCTAACGCCCTGTGGAAAGCACAGCCGGATCTGCCAACCGCGTCAGAAGCGTGGATCCTGGCCGGCGGCGCGCACCATACCGTCTTCAGCCACGCGCTGGATCTGAACGACATGCGTCAGTTCGCCGAGCTGCACGACATCGAACTGACCGTGATTGATAACGATACCCGCCTGCCGGCTTTCAAAGACGCGCTGCGCTGGAACGAAGTTTATTACGGTTCAAAACGCTAAGCCCTGAATGCCCGGTGGCGCTGCGTTGACCGGGCCTACGATTCTGTAGGCCGGCTAAGTGAAGCGCCATCCGGCAGGAGACAACAATGTTAGACGATCTCAAACGTCAGGTTCTTGAAGCTAACCTGGCGCTGCCGAAACACAATCTCGTCACCCTCACCTGGGGCAACGTGAGCGCCGTTGACCGCGAAAAAGGCGTCTTCGTGATCAAGCCTTCCGGCGTGGATTACACGGTGATGACCGCAGACGATATGGTCGTTGTCAGCATCGAAACGGGTGAAGTGGTGGAAGGGAACAAAAAGCCCTCCTCCGATACGCCAACCCACCGGTTGCTGTACCGTTCATTTCCGACCATCGGCGGTATTGTGCATACCCATTCGCGCCATGCCACCATCTGGGCGCAGGCGGGCCAGTCCATCCCGGCGACCGGCACCACCCACGCAGACTACTTTTATGGCACCATCCCCTGCACGCGCCTGATGACCGACGCTGAAATTAACGGCGAGTACGAGTGGGAAACCGGCAACGTGATTGTTGAAACCTTCGAGAAACAGGGAATCGACGCGGCGCAAATGCCCGGCGTGCTGGTACACTCCCACGGCCCGTTCGCCTGGGGTAAAAACGCGGAAGATGCGGTGCATAACGCGATTGTGCTTGAAGAAGTTGCCTATATGGGGATCTTCTGTCGCCAGCTGGCGCCACAGCTGCCGGACATGCAGCAAACCCTGCTGGATAAGCATTATCTGCGCAAGCACGGTGCAAAGGCGTACTACGGGCAGTAAGCTGTATATATCCCCAGCATAAAACATTCAACCAGGCTATAATCAGGCCTGGTTTTGTTTTATGGGATAACGGCGTGGCGCAGGCGCAAGAAGGCTTTTTACTGACCCGACACTGGCGGGATACCCCTCAGGGTACTGAAGTGGAATTCTGGCTGGCAACGGATAACGGCCCGCTGCAGGTCACGCTGCCCCCGCAGGAGTCCGTCGCGTTTATTCCTGAAGCGCATGTCGGGAAAGTAAAGCAGCTGCTGCGCGGCGAAAACGGCTGGCGTTTGACGCCGCTTGAACTGAAAGACTTCCACCGTCAGCCAGTTTTCGGCCTCTACTGCCGCGCACATCGCCAGCTGATGCGCTATGAAAAACTGCTTCGTGAAGCGGGCGTGACGCTCTACGAAGCCGATATCCGCCCACCTGAACGCTTTCTGATGGAGCGGTTTATTACCGCTCCCGTCTGGGTCGATGGCTCATTGCAAAACGGCAAAATTAGCAACGCGCGCCTGAAGCCGAACCCGCACTACCGCCCGCCACTAAAATGGGTGTCGCTGGACATTGAAACCACCCGCCACGGTGAACTGTACTGCATCGGTCTTGAAGGCTGCGGCGATCGCGTTGTCTATATGCTTGGGCCGCCGAACGGTGATGCCTCCGCGCTGGATTTCCGGCTTGAGTATGTTAACAGCCGGCCACAGCTGCTGGAGAAGCTCAACCAATGGTTTAACGACTACGATCCCGACGTCCTGATCGGCTGGAATGTGGTGCAGTTCGACCTGCGCGTACTGCAAAAACACGCCGAGCGGTATCGCATCCCGCTGATGCTCGGGCGCGGCAACAACGAGCTGGAGTGGCGCGAACACGGTTTTAAAAACGGCGTCTTCTTCGCCCAGGCGACTGGCCGCCTGATTATCGACGGCATTGAGGCGCTGAAATCCGCCTTCTGGAATTTCTCTTCCTTCTCCCTTGAAGCGGTCGCACAGGAGCTGCTTGGCGAGGGCAAATCCATCGACAACCCCTGGGACAGAATGGATGAGATTGACCGGCGCTTTCACGAAGATAAACCGGCGCTCGCCACCTATAACCTGAAAGATTGCGAGCTGGTCACGCAGATTTTCCACAAAACCGAGATTATGCCGTTTTTGCTGGAGCGTGCGACGGTGAACGGTCTTGCGGCTGACAGGCACGGCGGCTCCGTGGCGGCCTTTAGCCACCTCTACTTCCCCCGGATGCACCGGGCAGGCTATGTCGCCCCTAACCTCGGCGAGGTGCCGCCGCAGGCCAGCCCTGGCGGTTACGTTATGGATTCCAGGCCAGGACTGTATGACTCCGTACTGGTCCTCGATTACAAAAGCCTCTATCCGTCGATTATCCGCACCTTTCTGATCGATCCCGTCGGGTTGATTGAGGGCATGGCCCAGCCGGATGATGAACACAGCACAGAAGGCTTCCTCGGCGCCCGCTTCTCGCGGGAAAAACACTGCCTGCCTGACATTGTGGGAAATATCTGGCACGGCCGCGACGAGGCAAAGCGCCACGGCAACAAGCCACTCTCACAGGCGCTGAAAATCATCATGAATGCCTTTTACGGGGTACTGGGCACCAGCGCCTGTCGCTTCTTCGACCCACGGCTGGCCTCCTCGATCACCATGCGCGGGCACGAGATTATGCGCCAGACAAAAGCGCTGATTGAATCTCAGGGCTATGACGTCATCTATGGCGACACGGACTCCACCTTCGTGTGGCTTAAGGGCGTGCATTCAGAAGAGGATGCCGCGCGCATCGGCAAAACGCTGGTCGAATTCGTGAACGGCTGGTGGCAGGAGCATTTGCAAAAAGCGCGGCTAACCAGCGCGCTGGAGCTGGAATTTGAAACCCATTTCGCCCGCTTTTTAATGCCCACGATTCGCGGGACCGAGCAGGGCAGCAAGAAACGCTACGCCGGACTGATTCAGGAAGGCGACGCGCAGCGGATGGTCTTTAAAGGGCTGGAGACTGTGCGTACCGACTGGACGCCCCTGGCGCAGCAGTTCCAGCAAACACTCTATCTGCGGGTGTTTCGCAATGAGCCCTATCAGGATTACGTGCGCGAGACGATAGCCAGCCTGATGGCGGGTGAGCTTGACGCACAGCTGGTCTATCGCAAGCGCCTGCGCCGCCCGCTCGCAGAGTACCAGCGTAACGTCCCTCCCCACGTTCGCGCCGCGCGGCTGGCGGATGAAGAAAACGTGCGCCGGGGTCGTGCGCCGCAGTATCAGAACCGGGGAACCATTAAATATGTCTGGACGATTAACGGCCCGGAACCCGTGGATTATCAACACTCTCCTCTGGATTACGATCACTATCTGACGCGTCAGCTTCAGCCCGTCGCAGACGGAATTTTGCCCTTCATCGACGACGATTTTGCTACACTGGTTACAGGGCAACTTGGCCTATTTTGACGCGTGACGAAATGGCTGCCATCCAGTACCATAGCGCCCTTTCCATTCCCGGACCCATTTTTCGATGACCGTCTTTTTTGACGGGGTCGAACTATTGCCTGCAATTAAAGATTAGAGCCGAACAACTATGCCTTTTACACTTGGTCAACGCTGGATCAGCGATACAGAAAGCGAACTTGGATTGGGAACCGTCGTTGCTGTCGATGCGCGTATGGTTACCCTCCTCTTCCCCGCCACCGGTGAAAACCGCCTGTACGCTCGCAATGACTCCCCTGTGACCCGCGTAATGTTTAATCCGGGTGACACCGTGACCAGCCATGATGGCTGGCAGCTCAAGATTGAAGACGTAAAAGAAGAGAATGGACTGCTCGCCTACATTGGCACTCGCCTGGATACCGACGAGACCAATGTCGTCCTGCGTGAAGTGCTGCTCGACAGCAAACTGGTTTTCAGCAAACCGCAGGATCGCCTGTTTGCCGGGCAAATCGATCGAATGGACCGCTTCTCGCTGCGCTATCGCGCACGTAAGTTCCAGAGTGAACAGTACCGTATGCCGTGGAGCGGCCTGCGTGGCCAGCGCACCAGCCTGATCCCCCACCAGCTGAACATCGCCCATGATGTAGGCCGTCGTCACGCCCCGCGCGTGCTGCTGGCAGATGAAGTGGGCCTGGGTAAGACCATTGAAGCAGGTATGATCCTGCATCAGCAGCTGCTTTCCGGCGCCGCCGAGCGCGTGCTGATTGTGGTTCCTGAAACCCTGCAGCACCAGTGGCTGGTCGAAATGCTGCGTCGCTTTAACCTGCGCTTCTCCCTGTTTGATGACGAGCGCTATGCCGAAGCCCAGCACGACGCGGATAACCCGTTCGAAACGGAACAACTGGTGATCTGCTCCCTGGACTTCGTACGCCGCAGCAAGCAGCGTCTTGAGCACCTGTGTGATGCAGAATGGGATCTGATGGTGGTCGATGAAGCGCACCATCTGGTCTGGAGCGAAGAGGCGCCGAGCCGCGAATATTTGGCTATTGAGCAGCTTGCCGAACGCGTGCCTGGCGTCCTGCTGCTGACCGCAACGCCGGAACAGCTGGGTCTGGAAAGCCACTTCGCCCGTCTGCGCCTGCTCGACCCTAACCGTTTCCACGATTTTGCGCAGTTCGTCGAAGAACAAAATAACTACCGTCCGGTCGCGGATGCCGTCGCCCTGCTGCTGGCGGGCAAGCGTCTCTCTAATGACGAACTTAATACCCTGAGCGATCTGATTGGCGAGCAGGACATTGAGCCGCTGCTGCAGGCTGCCAACAGTGAAAGCGATAACGCAGAATCCGCGCGTAAAGAGCTGATCGACATGCTGATGGACCGCCACGGCACCAGCCGCGTGCTGTTCCGTAACACCCGTAACGGTGTGAAAGGGTTCCCGAAACGCGAACTGCATACCATAAAGCTGCCGCTGCCGACGCAGTATCAGACGGCGATAAAAGTCTCCGGCATCATGGGCGCACGCAAAACTCAGGAAGAGCGTGCCCGTGACATGCTCTATCCGGAACAAATCTACCAGGAATTCGAAGGTGATACCGGCACCTGGTGGAACTTCGATCCGCGCGTGGAGTGGCTGATGGGCTACCTGACCGCCCACCGTTCCCAGAAAGTGCTGGTGATCTGTGCCAAAGCGGCGACTGCGCTACAGCTGGAACAGGTTCTGCGTGAACGCGAAGGTATCCGCGCCGCCGTGTTCCACGAAGGCATGTCCATCGTTGAACGCGACCGCGCCGCGGCGTGGTTTGCCGAAGAGGACAGCGGCGCTCAGGTGATGCTGTGCTCTGAAATCGGTTCTGAAGGCCGTAACTTCCAGTTCGCCAGCAACCTGGTCATGTTCGATCTGCCGTTCAACCCGGATCTGCTGGAACAGCGTATCGGCCGTCTCGATCGTATCGGCCAGGCGCATGATATTCAGATCCATGTCCCTTATCTGGAAAAAACCGCCCAGTCCGTGCTGGTCCGCTGGTTCCACGAAAGTCTGGATGCGTTTGAACATACCTGCCCGACGGGCCGCACGATTTACGATCAGGTGCATGGCGATCTGATCGGCTATCTTGCCGCACCGGAAAACGTGGACGGGTTCGATGAGCTGATCGCTTCCTGCCGTGAGAAACACGAGGCGCTGAAAGCGCAGCTGGAACAGGGCCGCGACCGTTTGCTGGAGATCCACTCCAACGGCGGTGAAAAAGCGCAGGCGCTTGCCGAGAGCATTGAAGAGCAGGATGATGACACCAGTCTGATCAGCTTCTCCATGAATCTGTTCGACATCGTGGGCATTAACCAGGACGATCGCGGCGAGAACCTGATTGTCCTGACCCCGTCCGATCACATGCTGGTTCCGGATTTCCCGGGCCTGCCAGAAGATGGCTGCACCATCACCTTCGAGCGTGATGTGGCGCTCTCCCGTGAAGACGCTCAGTTCATCACCTGGGAACACCCGCTGATCCGCAACGGCCTGGACCTGATCCTGTCCGGCGATACTGGCAGCAGCACCATCTCCCTGTTGAAAAATAAGGCGCTGCCTGTCGGCACCCTGCTGCTGGAGCTGATTTATGTGGTGGAAGCGCAGGCGCCGAAACAGCTGCAGCTCAACCGCTTCCTGCCGCCAACGCCTGTCCGTCTGCTGCTGGACAAAAACGGCACTAATCTGGCAGGACAGGTTGAATTTGAGAGCTTCAACCGCCAGCTGAGCGCGGTGAACCGCCATACGGGCAGCAAACTGGTTAACGCGGTACAGCAGGATGTGCACGCCATTCTGCAACTGGGTGAAACCCAGATTGAAAAATCGGCCCGAGCGCTGATTGATGCCGCGCGCAATGAAGCCGACGAGAAACTGTCTGCGGAGCTGTCACGTCTGGAAGCGTTAAAAGCGGTTAACCCCAACATCCGTGACGACGAACTGACGGCGATTGAAAGCAACCGTCAGCAGGTGCTGGAAAGCCTGAATCAGGCGAGCTGGCGTCTGGACGCCCTGCGTCTTATCGTTGTGACGCATCAGTAAACGGAGCGCAAGATGGTGATGGAGCCGTACAATCCGCCGCAGGATCCCTGGCTGGTCATTCTGTATCAGGATGAGCATATTATGGTGGTCAACAAGCCCAGCGGCCTGTTGTCCGTACCGGGGCGTCTGGATGAGCACAAAGACAGCGTGATGACGCGTATTCAGCGTGATTATCCTCAGGCGGAGTCCGTCCATCGCCTGGACATGGCCACCAGCGGCGTGATTGTGGTGGCGCTGAATAAAGCCGCGGAGCGCGAGTTAAAACGCCAGTTCCGCGAGCGTGAGCCGAAAAAGCAGTATGTCGCCCGCGTCTGGGGTCATCCCGCGCAGGCGGAAGGGCTGGTGGATTTACCGCTGATTTGCGACTGGCCGAACCGGCCAAAGCAGAAGGTGTGCTATGAAACCGGCAAGGCCGCGCAGACTGAGTATGAAGTGCTGGAGTACGCGACGGATAACACTGCGCGCGTCCTGCTTAAACCGATTACCGGACGTTCACATCAGCTGCGCGTGCATATGCTCGCTCTGGGACATCCGATTCTGGGCGACCGGTTTTACGCCCCGCCTGAGGCGCTGGCGTTAGCGCCACGTCTTCAGCTCCATGCGCAGACGCTCACCATCACCCATCCGGCCTTCGGTAACGCGATGACGTTTAAAGCCCCGGTGGACTTCTAAAAAAAAGCCCGACATCGTCGGGCTTTTTTTATTTGAAACCTTTCTTCTCTTTAATGAGCTCGTAGGCCTTCTGGATTTCCTGCGCTTTTTGCTTCGCCATCTCCATCATCTCCGGCGGTAAACCTTTCGCGACCAGCTTGTCCGGGTGATGTTCACTCATCAGCTTGCGATAGGCACGTTTAATAGTGGTGACATCATCCATGGGCTTCACGCCAAGTACGTTGCAAGCATCTTCCAGCGTCGGGCCACGCTGCGCCTGCTGCCAGGTGCCGCCAGACGACTGCTGGTGATAACCGCCGCCAAACTGTGCCCCGCCCTGCATCATGCGCAGGAACTGGTCGAACTGCATACGGGAGATACCCAGCTCTTCCGCAATGACGTACAGCACGTCGCGTTCATTGGGGTGCAGGGAACCGTCGGCGAAGGCCGCCTGAATCTGGATTTCCAGAAACATCCGAATTAAATCAAAGCGACCAAAGCAGATGCTGCGGAACTGACGCATTTTTTCACGCAGCGGATAGTTGTCCGATTTGCCGATGCGAAACGCATTTTGCGCTGCCAGACGGGAGTCACCATGCAGGTTCATGCGATCCATAAAGACGCTGGCAATCTGAATATCGGCTTCTGTCACACGTCCTTTGGATTTGGTTAAGTGCCCCATGACCTCAAAGGTGGTGGAGAAAAAGAGCGACTGACGCTCGCGCTGATTGGCAAACCAGGCCATTTTGCGGCTGCGCGCCTTATCAAACATATGCCCGATAATCAGCCCAAGCACGATTCCCCAGAACCCGGCACCCATGATGATGGCGAACGCAACGCCGATTATTTTACCCCAATACTGCATATACTCCCCGGATAGTCATATTCCTTGCCGACGCAACGTCATCATCACTGTGTTCAAGTCACGGTCAATTGAAGGACATCGCCTATAATTTGCTTTATCATACTCGTCATTCGATAGCGAGCCTAACACTCTGGCACGCAAACAGGCAGGATTAACGCTGGTACTGCGCAGATGAGTAAGATAGTCTCTGAGCGTTTGTAAGCCGTAGCCACTGATGACGGAACAATAAAATACAACGTATGAAAAAACGTATCCCCACCCTCCTGGCCACAATGATTGGCTCCGCCCTGTACAGTCAACAGGGGCTGGCGGCCGATCTCGCCTCGCAATGTATGCTTGGCGTCCCAAGCTATAATCGTCCACTGGTGAAGGGCGATACAAATAGCTTGCCGGTAACCATTACTGCCGACAGTACGAAAGGTACCTATCCTGACAATGCCACGTTTACGGGCAATGTGGATATTAACCAGGGCAACAGCCGCCTGCAGGCAGATGAAGTGCAGTTGCACCAGAAGCAGCCGGAAGGTGCGGCCGAGCCGGTACGAACGGTGGATGCGCTGGGTAATGTGCACTATGACGACAATCAGGTCATCCTGAAAGGTCCGAAAGCCTGGTCAAACCTGAACACCAAAGACACTAACGTCTGGGAAGGTGATTACCAGATGGTGGGTCGTCAGGGGCGTGGTAATGCAGACCTGATGAAACAGCGCGGTGAAAACCGTTATACGATCCTGGAAAATGGCTCCTTTACCTCCTGTCTGCCGGGTTCTAATACCTGGAGCGTGGTCGGAAGCGAGGTTATCCACGACCGTGAAGAGCAGGTCGCGGAGATCTGGAATGCCCGCTTCAAGCTGGGTCCGGTGCCCGTTTTCTACAGCCCTTATCTGCAGCTTCCTGTCGGTGACAAACGTCGCTCAGGCTTCCTGATCCCGAATGCCAAATACAGCACCTCGAACTATTTTGAGTTCTACCTGCCGTATTACTGGAACATCGCGCCCAACATGGACGCGACCATCACGCCGCATTATATCCATAAGCGCGGCAACGTCATGTGGGAGAACGAGTTCCGCTACCTGACCCAGGCGGGTGCAGGCCTGATGGAGCTCGATTATCTGCCGTCAGATAAAGTCTTCCAGGATGAGCATCCGACCGAAGGGGACAAACACCGTTGGTTGTACTACTGGCGCCATGCGGGTGTGATGGATCAGGTCTGGCGTTTTAACGTCGACTACACCAAGGTCAGCGATCCTTACTACTTCAACGACTTTGACTCCAAATACTATTCAAGTACCGATGGTTATGCGACGCAGAAATTCAGCGTTGGCTATGCTATTCAAAACTTTAACGCCACGGTCTCAACGAAACAGTTCCAGGTCTTTAGTACCCAGACGCGAAGCACTTACGGCGCAGAGCCGCAGCTGGATGTGAACTGGTACCAGAACGATGTTGGGCCATTTGACACCCGCGTTTACGCGCAGGCGGTCCATTTCGTGAATACCAACTCGGATATGCCGGAAGCCACGCGTATCCACCTGGAGCCGACCATCAACCTGCCGTGGTCTAACGACTGGGCAAGCCTGAACACAGAAGCCAAGCTGATGGCGACACACTATCAGCAGAAAAATGTGGATGATTACAACGCCAGTAACAACACCGATCTTCAGGAATCGGTTAACCGTACCCTTCCGCAATTTAAAATGGACGGTAAGCTGATCTTTGAACGTGATATGGGGTTACTGGCTGATGGCTATACGCAAACGCTGGAACCGCGGATGCAGTATCTCTACGTGCCGTATCGCGACCAGAGCAAAATCCAGAACTACGACTCGTCCTTCCTGCAGTCTGACTACAGCGGCCTGTTCCGTGACCGTACCTACGGCGGTCTTGACCGTATTGCCTCCGCTAACCAGTTAACGACCGGTGTCACAACGCGCGTATATGATGACGCTGCCGTTGAACGTTTTAACGTTTCTGTTGGTCAAATCTACTATTTCACCGAGTCTCGCACCGGTGATGACAACATTAACTGGGAGAAAGACAACAAGACCGGTTCCCTGGTCTGGGCGGGCGATACCTACTGGCGCATGACGGACCGCTGGGGCTTACGCGGTGGGCTGCAGTACGATACGCGTCTCGACAACATTGCGACCAGCAGTGCGGCAATTGAGTACCGTCGTGATGAAGACCGTATGGTGCAGCTGACGTACCGTTATGCCAGCCCGGAATATATCCAGGCGACATTGCCAGACTATGCGAACAGAGAACAGTATAAAGACGGTATTTCGCAGGTCGGTGGCGCAGCAAGCTGGCCTATCGCCGACCGTTGGTCAATCGTAGGTGCTTACTACTTTGACACCAATACCAGTAAGCCTGCCGACCAGATGGTCGGTTTGCAATATAACTCCTGCTGCTACGCGCTGCGCGTCGGTTACGAACGTAAGCTTAACGGCTGGAATACTGACAACAATCAGAGCAAATACGATAACGTGATTGGCTTCAATGTCGAACTGCGCGGCCTGAGCTCCAACTATGGCCTGGGCACGCAGCAGATGCTGCGCTCGAACATTCTGCCTTACCGCAGTTCCTTGTAATGTGCTTGATTTGCAACGTAATCCGCTTTGCGGTTAATTGAAATGGAAAAAGTATGAAGAACTGGAAAACGCTGCTGCTCGGTGTCGCTATGGTTGCGAATACCAGCTTCGCGGCCCCCCAGGTTGTTGATAAAGTCGCCGCTGTGGTTAACAACGGCGTTGTACTCGAAAGTGACGTTGACGGTCTGATGAAATCGGTGAAGCTCAATTCCGGCGAAGCAGGTCAGCAGCTGCCGGATGACGCCACATTGCGCCACCAGATCCTGGAGCGTCTGATCATGGATCAGATCGTTTTGCAGATGGGTCAGAAAATGGGCGTGAAGGTCACTGACGAGCAACTCGATCAGGCCATCGCTAACATCGCGAAGCAGAACAATATGTCTTTAGACCAGATGCGCAGCCGTCTGGCCTATGACGGAATCAGCTATGCCACCTACCGTAACCAGATCCGTAAAGAGATGCTGATTTCGGAAGTGCGTAACAATGAAGTGCGCCGCCGCGTCACGATCCTGCCGCAGGAAGTGGACGCGCTGGCAAAACAGGTGGGCAACCAGAATGACGCCAGTACAGAGCTTAACCTGAGCCACATTCTGATCCCGCTTCCTGAGAATCCAACCTCCGACCAGGCTGCAGAAGCCGAAAGCCAGGCGCGTTCCATTGTAGAGCAGGCGCGTAATGGCGGTGACTTCGGCAAGCTGGCCATTACCTACTCCGCTGACCAGCAGGCGCTGAAAGGCGGCCAGATGGGCTGGGGTCGTATTCAGGAGCTGCCTTCCATCTTCGCTCAGGCACTGAGCACCGCGAAGAAAGGTGATATCGTCGGTCCAATCCGTTCAGGTGTGGGCTTCCATATTCTGAAAGTGAACGATCTGCGTGGACAGAGCCAGAGTATTTCCGTCACCGAAGTGCATGCTCGCCACATTCTTCTGAAACCGTCACCGATCATGACTGACGATCAGGCACGTGCAAAGCTTGAGCAGATTGCTGCTGACATTAAGAGCGGTAAAACCTCGTTTGCAAATGCGGCAAAAGAGTTCTCTCAGGATCCCGGCTCTGCTAACCAGGGCGGCGATTTGGGTTGGGCGGCTGCAGATATTTACGATCCTGCGTTCCGTGATGCCCTGATGAAGCTGAACAAAGGCCAGATCAGTGCGCCAGTACACTCTTCATTTGGCTGGCACCTTATCGAGCTGATGGACACCCGTAACGTGGATAAAACCGATGCGGCGCAGAAAGACAGAGCCTACCGTATGCTGTTTAACCGTAAGTTCTCTGAAGAAGCGGCAACCTGGATGCAGGAACAACGCGCCAGCGCTTACGTAAAAATTCTGAGCAACTAATGAAACAGCATCGTGTTGTGATCACGCCCGGCGAACCCGCCGGGATTGGGCCTGACCTCGTCGTTCAGCTTGCCCAGCGCAGCTGGCCGGTAGAGCTGGTCGTTTGCGCTGATGCAACACTGTTACAAGACCGGGCAACGCTGCTCGGTCTGCCTTTAACGCTCATCCCCTACGTTGAAGGTCAACAGCCTGCACCACAGCAAGCCGGTACGCTCACGCTCCTTCCTGTTCCCCTGCGTACGCCTGTTATTCCGGGCCAGCTCAGCACGGAAAACGGCCACTATGTCGTTGAAACGCTTGCGCGCGCCTGCGACGGTTGTCTGAAGGGTGAATTTGCCGCCCTGATTACCGGCCCGGTCCACAAAGGCGTCATTAACGAAGCGGGTATTCCCTTTACCGGGCATACGGAGTTTTTTGAAGAGCGCTCGCACAGCCCGAAAGTCGTCATGATGCTGGCAACGGAGGCGATGCGTGTTGCGCTTGTCACAACCCATCTGCCCATCAGAGCCATTCCGGATGCCATTACCCCGGAACTGCTGCGGGAGATCATCGGGATCCTGCATCATGATCTGCAAACCAAATTCGGCATCAAGCAGCCGCACGTTCTGGTCTGCGGCCTGAATCCGCACGCCGGTGAAGGCGGGCATATGGGTACCGAAGAGATCGACACCATTATTCCGGTCCTTGAAGAAATGCGCGCAAAAGGGATGCACTTAAGCGGGCCGCTGCCTGCTGATACCCTTTTCCAGCCGAAATACCTGGATAATGCCGACGCCGTGCTCGCGATGTACCACGATCAAGGCCTGCCCGTGCTAAAATACCAGGGCTTTGGCCGCGGGGTGAATATCACTCTCGGTTTACCCTTTATTCGAACGTCCGTTGACCACGGTACTGCGCTGGATCTGGCAGGCCAGGGGAAAGCGGATGTCGGCAGTTTTATTACGGCGCTTAATCTCGCCATCAAAATGATTGTTAATACTCAATGACTAATCGAGTCCATCAGGGCCACTTAGCCCGTAAACGTTTCGGGCAAAACTTCCTTAACGATCAGTTCGTGATCGAAAGCATTGTCTCGGCTATTAACCCGCAAAAAGGTCAGGCGATGGTCGAAATCGGCCCGGGCCTTGCCGCGCTGACCGAGCCGGTCGGCGAACGCCTTGACGCACTGACCGTCATCGAACTGGACCGCGATCTGGCCGCACGCCTGCAAACGCACCCGTTCCTTGGGCCGAAGCTGACCATTTATCAGCAGGATGCCATGACCATGAACTTTGGCGAGCTGTCGGAGAAAATGGGTCAGCCGCTGCGCGTGTTCGGCAACCTGCCGTACAACATTTCCACCCCGCTGATGTTCCACCTGTTTAGCTATACTGATGCCATTGCCGACATGCACTTCATGTTGCAAAAAGAGGTTGTGAACCGTCTGGTTGCAGGCCCGAACAGTAAAGCGTATGGTCGTTTAAGCGTGATGGCGCAATATTACTGCAACGTGATCCCGGTTCTCGAAGTTCCGCCATCCGCCTTTACGCCACCACCGAAAGTGGATTCTGCGGTTGTACGCCTGGTGCCGCATAAAACGAAACCGTACCCGGTAAAAGATCTGCGTGTACTGAGCCGCATCACCACAGAAGCCTTTAATCAGCGCCGGAAAACGATCCGCAACAGTCTGAGCAATTCGTTCACCGTTGAGGTGTTAGCGGAACTGGGGATCGACCCGGCAATGCGTGCGGAAAATATTTCCGTAGAGCAGTACTGCAAGCTGGCTAATTACATCAGCGAAAATGCGCCGCCGAAGGAGAGTTAAGCCATGATTGATTCGCCCCGCGTATGTGTCCATGTACAAAGCGTCTATGTTGAATCGCAATCCTCGCCGGATGAAGAACGTTTTGTCTTTGCTTACACTGTGACCATTCGTAATCTGGGGCGGGTGCCCGTGCAGCTGCGTGGGCGCTACTGGCTTATTACCAACGGCAATGGCCGCGAAATCGAAGTTCAGGGAGAGGGTGTGGTCGGTGAACAACCCCACATCGCCCCTGGTGAAGAGTATCAGTACACCAGCGGTGCAGTGATTGAAACGCCGATGGGTACCATGCAAGGCCATTATGAAATGGTCGACGTCGATGGCAATGGATTCCGCGTTGCCATTCCTGTGTTCCGTCTCGCCGTTACAACACTCATTCATTAATCTAATGTCTACATATCTGATTGGCGACGTTCACGGTTGCTACGATGAACTGATCGCATTATTAAAACAGGTCGACTTTACGCCAGGGCAGGACACGCTCTGGCTGACGGGCGATCTGGTCGCGCGTGGCCCTGGCTCACTGGAGGTTCTGCGCTTCGTAAAATCACTCGGCGACAGTGTACGCATGGTGCTGGGCAATCACGATCTGCATCTGCTGGCGGTCTTCGCCGGGATCAGTCGCAACAAGCCTAAAGATCGCCTCACTCCGCTGCTGGATGCGCCGGACGCCGACGATCTGATTAACTGGCTGCGTCGTCAGCCCTTGCTGCAGATCGACGAAGAGAAAAAGCTGGTCATGGCGCATGCCGGGATCACGCCACAATGGGATCTGGAGACGGCGAAAACCTGTGCGCGTGACGTGGAGGCGGTGCTGGCGAGCGACTCCTATCCTTTCTTCCTTGATGCCATGTACGGCGATATGCCGAACCACTGGAGCGAGGATCTCAGCGGCCTGGCTCGTCTACGCTTTATCACCAACGCCTTCACCCGGATGCGTTTCTGCTTCCCGAACGGGCAGCTGGACATGTATTCCAAAGAGACGCCGGAAAGCGCGCCAGCCCCGCTCAAGCCGTGGTTTGCCATTCCGGGGCCGGTGACAAGCGAGTACAGCGTGGTATTTGGTCACTGGGCGGCACTGGAAGGAAAAGGGACACCGGAGGGGATCTACGGTCTGGATACCGGATGCTGCTGGGGCGGAGAGTTAACCTGCCTGCGCTGGGAAGATAAAGCTTACTTTGTTCAGCCATCCAACCGACAGCTGGACTTAGGGGAAGACGAGGCCGTTGCCTCCTGATACGTCATTCCCTCTCCCAACCGGGAGAGGGTACATCACTTAACGACGTTCCAGAATCTCGAAGCAGTAGCTGTGGGAGTTCTGAGCATCCGCGTCGTGGAATTCGCTGAATACTGATTCCCACTCGTCCGGATCGTAGTCCGGGAAATGGGTATCCCCTTCCACTTCCGCATCAATGTGGGTCAGATACAGCTTCTGCGCTTTTGGCAGGAACTGTTCATATACACGCCCACCGCCAATCACCATGATCTCTTCGGCATTGCCACACGCAGCAATCGCCTCGTCGACAGATTTTACCCATTCGACGCGATCGTCAGTGCCTGGCTGGCTACTGATAACGATATTCTTCCGGCCCGGCAATGGACGACCAATCGACTCCCAGGTCAGGCGGCCCATCACTACCGGCTTGTTTAACGTAGTACGTTTAAACCATGCAAGATCGGCAGGCAGGTTCCACGGCATGGCATTTTCCATACCGATAACGCGGTCCACCGCCAGCGCTGCAATCAGACTGATCATTGAAAATTTCCCGGATGCAAAAAATTGCCGCCACTATACGGAAAGCTTAATCTTTCGTCGACTGGCGGTAGGGTAAAGATAAAGAAATTTTTTATTATTGCTGGCAACTCCACTTCACGCGGAAGGTTTACTCTCAGGCTCATCAGCCGGATCGCCGGTATGCTTGCCCTCTTCCGTGCCCTGCCAGCCGTGACGCTGGATCAGCGACAGATGATTGCGGTCCTCATTAATGATTTCCGTCAGCATCGCACTGGTGCGTTTGAACACGGCCGCGCGCTCCGTGGCCGAGCTGCCAGCCATTGCCGCCATCTCTTCCACCATCCCGGTATTAAAGCGGCGGAACAGGTCTGCACGCTCGCGCGCTTCATACGCGCCGAGCCCCAGATTTTCCAGCGCCATACGGCCAGATTTCAGCGCACCTTCAAACGTTTCACGCTCCGGTGCTTCTACCCCCGCCTGCCGCAGCCGGATATAGTGATCCACATCGCGGGCGCGGGAGATAATAGTCAGCGCCGGGAAATGTTCTTTGACCAGTTCCACCATCTGCATGCTGGTTTCCGGATCGTCAATGGCGTTAATCAATACCTCGGCTTTTGCCGCGCCTGCAGATTCCAGCAAATCGACACGCGTTGCGTCGCCGTAAAAGACTTTCATGTCGAACTTACGCAGGGTATCGACATGGTCGGGGTCGTGATCGAGGATGACCATTTTCACGCCGCTCGACAGCAGTAAACGGCCCACGATCTGCCCATAGCGACCAAATCCGGCGATGATCACGCGCGGCTGCTCCTCGTCGATCTCATCAGCTTCGCGCTCCTGTTCGCTGCCCGATTTTTCCAGGCGCGTCAGTACAACCAGCAGAACGGGCGTCGCCGCCATCGACAGGGCGACCGCCAGCGTCAGGGCTTTCGCCCACTCCGGATCGAGAACATTTGCCATCTGCGCTGCGCCGAAGACCACAAACGCAAATTCGCTCCCCTGCCCCAGCAGAACCGCAAACCAGCTGCGCTGCTTATTCGGCACCTTCAGCGGACGCGCAATCAGCCACAGCATCGCCATTTTAATAACCAGGAAGCCGACAAGCAGGATGACAATCCGCAGCGGGTGCGTCACCAGCGTGCCGAAGTCAACGGACATCCCCACGCCGATGAAAAACAGCCCCAGCAGCAACCCTTTGAACGGCTCGATATCGCTTTCCAGCGCGTGACGATATTCAGAACTCGCCAGCAGAACGCCGGCAAGGAACGCCCCCATCGCCATCGACAGCCCGGCCTCTTCCAGCAGCAGACCAAAGCCAAACACCAGGAACAGCGCCACGGCGCTGAACACTTCGCGTAAACCGGAGCGGGCAACAAACCGCAGCAGAGGGCGAGTGACATAGCGTCCAAGCAGAACCACCAGCGCCAGCGCACCCACCACTTTCAGTGCGGACAGCGCGAAAGCGCCCAGCGTCGTCGAGGACCCACTGGCCGCCAGCAACGGGATCATCGCCACCAGCGGAATAGCGGCAATGTCCTGGAACAGCAGCACTGAGAACGCACTGCGCCCCATCTGCGAAACCGTCAAATTACGCTCGTTCATCGCCTGCATGGCAATCGCCGTTGAGGAGAGCGCCAGCGTCATGCCGATAAGCTCTGCCACTTTCCAGTCCATTCCCAACAGGATACAGAACCCACCCAGCAGCAGGCCGCAGGCCACCATCTGTAACGCCCCACCACCAAATACCGAAGCGCGAAGTTTCCACAGGCGCTGCGGATCGAGTTCCAGGCCAATCACAAAGAGCATCAGCACGACGCCAATCTCAGCGAAGTGGAGAATCGCCTCGGCATCCGTCACCAGACGAAAGCCCCACGGACCAATGACGCAGCCCGCAATCAGGTAGCCAAGAACAGAACCCAGCCCCAGGCGTACCGCGACGGGCACAATCAGCGCCGCCGCGCCGAGGTAAATCAGCGCCTGTATTAGCGTATGGCTATCCATGATGCGTCTCCTGCCATTCAAGTAAGCGTTGTTTATAATGACGAGCCTGCGCCTGCAGCGTTTCATCATCGCAGACAAACGTACAGTGCATCGCAAATGGCGGGAGCCAGTTCAGACCACAGTAGAGCGCCGTCGCCTGCAGCGGCTGCGCCAGGACGTCAAACCCCGGGAAGGTGCCAATATCAAAATGGCTTTCCCCGCCGCCGGTGGTGACCGCCCACATCAGGCTTTTCCCTTTTAGCGCATGGCCATTGTGGCCATACGCCCAGCCGTGGGAGAACACTTTATCAATCCACAGTTTCAGAAGCGGGGGCGTGCTATACCACTGCATGGGATGCTGCCAGACGATCAGATCGGCACGGGAAAGTGCCTCCTGCTCGGCGGCGATATCGATATTAAAATCGGGATAGAGTTGATACAGGGAGCGTATCTCTACGTTATCAAGCGTCCTTACCTGCTCAAGCATCCGCTTATTCGCATGCGAGTGTTGCGGATAAGGATGGGCGTAAATTATCAGAATCATCAATGGGCCTGCGTTGACTGGCTTATCTCTCTTGTAGGTGTGAGTGTAGACAGTTAACCAGCCTGCTGAAAGTGTTGATTGGCATCGCAGATGCAAAACGCAAGTATTGCTACTCACGGCGCCCCATTCACATGATTATGCCAGCACTTATCTGAACATCGTTAATCTTATTAATCTCACCAATAAATGACTCTTTTTCATTTGCACATATGAAATATTAAGAATAATTAAAATCGCATTTTAATAAATAGATGTATACATAACCCATTGAAAATATAATAATTTAACCCCTTTCCGAATAACAACTCTCTTTAAAAGAGAACATACTTCTTTGTTCTTCAACTTTCATTTTAAATGGATGTGAATATGAGTGACAAACACCACATATTAAACAGGACAACCCAATTACTGGGAAAGTTATTTCCCGTCCTGTTAGTTTTTACGCCAATAATAATCCATGCAGCAACCATTGATCAGTCGACTTCTGTCCCGCAAGATTTTTCCTCAGAATCTGAATATATCATTAATAAAAACGTCACGATTTCCTCTCTCGATAATGTTGCCGCAGTAACTGTTTCTGGTATGGACGTTACCTCTGTCACCAATAAAGGAAAAATCACCGCAAAAGCGGACGGACTTGATATTAATACTAACGCACAGCGTGTTGTGATTAACAACGAGGAGGGGGCAACTATTTCCTCAACAACCGCAAACGCAGTGAACATTCAATCCATGCAGGGCGAACTCAATAACAATGGAAGTATCATTGGTTTTGAAAATGGTATTTATATTGATGAAGAGTCCTCAGCAGTAAATATTTCAAACAGCGCAACAGGCCTTATTGAAGGCAAGACGGGTATGCTGGTGAATATCGGCACGCCAATTAACAACGAGGGTTCTATCAAAGGCACTCAAAATGATGGAATTGCCCTAAGTGACGGAAACTCGAAAATTATCAATAGTGGTATTATTGATGGTTATCAGAATGGTATTAACGTCATGGGCTCATCCAAAATTGAGATCATTAATACTGGTTCAATTGGCGGCGGTAGTACTGCAATCCTGTTCGCCAGCAACAAACATAATACACTGACGCTTAATACAGGATCGTCACTGTCAGGTGATGTCATTTCTACCCTCTCAAAAGGGAACATCCTAAGGCTGGTGGGAACCGGCGCCGAGGACAGCAATTTTATTGGGCTAAACGAAGGTGACGGTTTCGCTTCTCTTGCTATGGACGGGGAAGACTGGACGCTCACTGGTGATGTCGACATTATCGGCACGGGTGATTCACTGCAGGTCAATAGCGGCAATCTGACCCTGGCTGGAACCGTCGCAAATGCGGGGAACACGCTGGTCGCTGAAAATGCGGCTCTGCAATTGGGTAATGGCGAAAGCGTCGCAAACCTGAGTGGGGGACTCACGAATAACGGCTCGGTTATCTTCAACCAGGGTGATAATTTCACCTTCACCACTAACATGACCGGCAGCGGGAGTGTTGAAAAAAGGGATTCGCATACGCTGACGTTGACCGGTAACAACAGCTATAGCGGTGATACTACCCTGTATAGCGGCACCACGCTGGTCGCGTCCGGTGCGACCCTGGGCGTTGAAAACAGTCATGCCACGGTGACCGTGCAGAGCGGAGCCAGGTTTGCTACGGCCGGGACGGTATACGATAACATCACTATTCTTAGCGGCGGCACGCTGGCTGCATGGAATGCCATTCAGGGCAACCCGACATTGCGCAACTCGGGCGCGGATACCATCAACGGCAACGTGACCAACAGCGGTACGCTTTTACTGAGCGCAGCGGATAATTCAGTCGGCAATGACTTTACCATCAATGGAGATTATACCGGCACTGCGGGGAGCCAAATCGTATTGAACAGCACGCTGGGCGCGGATGATGCACCTACCGATCATCTTACGATTACGGGCAGCAGCTTTGGGCAGTCAGGCGTTACTGTCTCCAATATGGGTGGGTTAGGCGCTCAAACGGTCAATGGCATGGAAATTGTCAGCGTGAGTGGAAGCTCTGAAGCTCAGCTGACGCTTGCCAAACCCGTCGTTGCCGGCGCGTGGGAATATAATCTTTATCAACACAGTAATGGCAACTGGTATCTGGAATCGAAGGCTTCACCCTCCGACGATCCGGCTGACGATCCCGATAACGGAGATAACGGAGATAACGGTGATAACGGTGGCAATGGTGACAACGGCGACAATGGTGGCAACGGTGACAACGGCGGCAACGGTGACAACGGCGGCAATGGTGACAATGGCGGTAACGGAGACAACGGCGGTAATGGCAGCAACAATAACCCTGAAGTCATGGCTCCGGAAGTCGGCGCATATTTAGGCAACTACCTTGCTGCTCAAAGCATGTTCCTCCACAAGCGCGACGATCGCGATCAAATCACCTTCCGCAATGAAGATAACCTCAATACCTGGATGTACGTTAAGGGCCGCTATCATGAAAACGACGCAGGTGGCGACAGAGTCAATTATGACACCACCACTACCGTGCTTCAGATAGGCAGCGATTTCATGAGCAAGCCACTGGATAACGGTATCCTGCGGGCGGGCGGCATGTTTGGTGCGGGTCAGGCAAAAACCCACTCGGAGGCCAGACACAATGTGCGTGATGCGCAGGGTAAAGTCGACGGCTTCAATGCAGGTTTATACGCCACCTGGCAGGAAGATCAGAACTTACGCCTTGGCAGCTACATTGATACCTGGGCCGCCTATAGCTGGTACAACAATAAAGTGACCAGCAACCGTAATGACGAAGATTACGACAGTGAAGGTTTCGCTGCCTCTGTCGAAGTGGGTCATGCGTGGGTGATTGATTCAGAAAATGAGCGCACCTGGAAAATCGAGCCTCAGGCGCAGATCGTTTACAGCTACCTTGATCAGGAAAACCATACCGACCGTGACGGCGTCCGGGTGACAACCCTGGACAACGACGGTCTGTTTGGTCGTCTGGGCGTCAAATCAAGCTACTTCCAGCAGAAGGATGTCAAAGCCTGGCAGCCGTACGTTGCCGTGAACTGGCTGAAAGGCGCGGGTCAAAACGATCTGGCGTTTAACGGTGAAACTGTCAGCAACGACACGCCGGAAGACCGTGGCCAGCTAGAGCTGGGCGTTACCGGGAATTTGAACGAGACTACCACCGTTTCTCTGCGGGCCAGCGGCGAATGGGATGAAAACAGTTATGCTGCCTATGGCGGTCATATCCTGTTGAACCACCGCTGGTAAGCGTTCCGGAAAGGCTAAAAGCCGTGGCAAATGCCACGGCTTTTTTTATTAGTTATCCAGCTCGCCCATGGATTTCACCTGGTCACGGTTAATCTGCTCGGTTTGACCGGTTTCGGCGTTTTTGTACGACACCAGACCGGTATCGTCATCCACCTGCGGTTTGCCGTCGGTGACAATGGTTTTGCCATCGGTCGTTTTTACAGCCTGGTTGGATGAACAGCCCGCAACGGTGAACAATGTTGTGGCAGACAGAAGAGACGCGATCAGTAATTTATTTTGCATGGTGTTTTCCCCTGCTCTCAGTTAAATTTCGTTATCGACCTAACAATTTTAGGCTAACTGACTGAATGCGGATGGAAAACCAGAAGGTTCTGAAGAGAGGGAGAGTGCCCGGCAACGCTACGCCGCCGGGCATGTGAACTTACTTATTAATCTGCGCGTGCATTTCCTGAACCGAAATCACCTTCTCGGTGGCATCCGCATTCAGCGCCATAGCCGTCGCGAAACCGCCGTTCAGGGTGGTGTCGTAGTGCACTTTATACTGCAGCGCGCTGCGGCGAATCAGCTTGGAGTCTTCAATCGCCTGGCGGCCCGCAGTGGTGTTGATGATGTAGGTATATTCGCCATTTTTGATGCGATCCTGAATGTGCGGACGACCTTCATGCACCTTGTTCACCAGACGCGGGTTGATACCGGCTTCACCCAGCACAATCGCCGTACCGTGAGTGGCATCCAGTTCGAAGCCCTGCTTAAGCAGCTTGGCAGCCAGGTCAACCACGCGCTCTTTATCGCCTTCGCGAACGGAGAGCAGCGCACGGCCAGATTTCTTCATGGTGGAGTTACTGCCCAGCTGCGCCTTCGCGAATGCTTCAGCAAAGGTGCGGCCCACGCCCATCACTTCCCCGGTAGAGCGCATCTCTGGCCCTAACAGCGGGTCAACGCCCGGGAATTTGTTGAATGGCAGCACCACTTCTTTCACCGAGTAGTACGGCGGAATGATCTCTTTGGTTACGCCCTGCTGAGCCAGCGTCTGGCCCGCCATCACGCGTGCCGCCACTTTCGCCAGCGGAATACCCGTGGCTTTGGAGACGAACGGGACGGTACGCGCCGCACGCGGGTTCACTTCAATCAGGTAGACTTCGTTGTCTTTCACCGCAAACTGAACGTTCATCAGACCACGAACCTGTAACTCGAAGGCCAGCTTCTGCACCTGCTGGCGCATCACGTCCTGAATTTCCTGACTCAGCGTGTACGCTGGCAGAGAACAGGCAGAGTCGCCGGAGTGTACGCCCGCCTGCTCGATGTGCTCCATGATGCCGCCAATCAGCACCATTTCGCCGTCGCAGATAGCGTCAACGTCCACTTCAACCGCATCGTCGAGGAAACGGTCGAGCAGAACTGGCGCATCGTTAGAAACGCTCACCGCCGTCTGGAAGTAGCGACGCAGGTCTGCTTCGTCATAGACGATTTCCATCGCGCGGCCGCCCAGTACGTAGGAAGGACGAACCACCAGCGGATAGCCAATCTCTTTCGCCTTCTCAACAGCCTGTTCAATGGCCGTTACGGTGGCGTTCGCCGGCTGCTTCAGCTTCAGACGATCAACCGCCTGCTGGAAACGCTCGCGGTCTTCCGCACGGTCAATCGCGTCCGGGCTGGTACCGATAACCGGTACGCCAGCGGCTTCCAGGGCACGCGCCAGCTTCAGCGGGGTCTGGCCACCGTACTGCACGATAACGCCTTTTGGCTTCTCGATACGCACGATTTCCAGCACGTCTTCCAGGGTAACGGGCTCGAAGTAGAGGCGATCAGAAGTGTCATAGTCGGTTGAGACCGTTTCCGGGTTACAGTTGACCATGATGGTCTCATAACCGTCTTCGCGCAGCGCCAGCGAAGCGTGCACGCAGCAGTAGTCAAACTCGATGCCCTGGCCGATACGGTTTGGACCACCGCCCAGCACCATAATCTTGTCGCGGTCAACGGACGGGTTCGCTTCGCACTCGTCTTCATAGGTGGAGTACATGTACGCGGTGTCGGTCGAGAATTCCGCCGCACAGGTATCCACACGCTTGTAGACCGGGTGCAGGTCATACTGGTCACGGAGCTTGCGGATTTCCGCTTCACGTACGCCCGCCAGTTTTGCCAGACGCGCATCGGCGAAGCCTTTACGCTTCAGCATGCGCAGGAAGTCCGCATCCAGACCGTTGATACCCAGCTCTGCTACTTTCTCTTCGAGACGTACCAGCTCTTCAATCTGCACCAGGAACCAGCGGTCAATGTTGGTCAGGTTGAATACGCCGTCGACGGAGAGGCCTGCACGGAAGGCATCGGCGATGTACCAGATACGCTCCGCGCCCGCGTCTTTCAGCTCGCGGCGGATTTTGGTCAGTGCTTCCGGGTCGTCCAGGCTCACTTTCGGATCGAATCCGGTCGCACCCACTTCCAGGCCGCGCAGCGCTTTCTGCAGGGACTCCTGCTGCGTGCGGCCAATCGCCATCACTTCACCGACAGATTTCATCTGGGTGGTCAGACGGTCGTTCGCGCCGGCGAATTTCTCGAAGTTGAAGCGAGGAATTTTGGTCACAACGTAGTCGATGGACGGTTCGAAGGACGCAGGCGTACGGCCACCGGTGATGTCGTTCATCAGCTCATCAAGGGTATACCCCACCGCCAGCTTCGCTGCTACTTTGGCAATCGGGAAGCCGGTTGCTTTGGAGGCCAGCGCGGAAGAACGGGACACCCGCGGGTTCATTTCGATAACGATCAGACGGCCGGTTTTCGGGTTCACAGAGAACTGCACGTTTGAGCCGCCGGTTTCCACGCCGATTTCACGCAGTACCGCCATCGAGGCGTTACGCATGATCTGATACTCTTTATCGGTCAGCGTCTGGGCTGGCGCAACGGTGATGGAGTCACCGGTGTGGATCCCCATCGCATCGAAGTTTTCGATGGAGCAGACGATGATGCAGTTGTCGTTTTTATCACGCACCACTTCCATCTCGTACTCTTTCCAGCCAATCAGCGATTCATCAATCAGCAGCTCTTTGGTTGGAGAGAGATCCAGACCGCGTTCGCAAATCTCTTCGAACTCTTCGCGGTTGTAGGCGATACCGCCGCCGGTGCCACCCATGGTGAAGGATGGACGGATGATGCACGGATAACCCACTTCAGCCGCGACGGCCAGCGCCTCTTCCATATTGTGAGCAATACCGGAACGCGCGGTGTCGAGGCCGATTTTCTTCATCGCCACGTCGAAACGGCGACGATCTTCAGCTTTATCAATCGCGTCGGCGGTCGCGCCAATCATGGTTACACCGAACTCGGCCAGCACGCCCTGACGCTCCAGCTCCAGCGCACAGTTCAGCGCCGTCTGGCCACCCATGGTTGGCAGCACCGCATCCGGGCGCTCTTTTTCAATAATTTTACGTACCACTTCCCAGTGAATCGGCTCGATGTAGGTTGCATCCGCCATTTCCGGGTCGGTCATGATGGTAGCCGGGTTCGAGTTCACCAGGATAACGCGGTAACCCTCTTCACGCAGGGCTTTACATGCCTGCGCACCGGAGTAGTCGAATTCGCAGGCCTGGCCGATGACGATCGGGCCAGCGCCAAGGATCAGGATGCTTTTTATGTCTGTACGTTTTGGCATTGTCTTCTCGGCTCCTGATTATTTAGCGGTCTTACGGTATTGCTCGATAAGTTCGATGAAGTGATCGAACAGCGGCGCGGCATCGTGTGGGCCCGGACTGGCTTCCGGGTGGCCCTGGAAGCTGAACGCTGGCTTATCGGTGCGATGGATACCCTGCAGGGTGCCATCGAACAGTGACTTATGGGTCACGCGCAGGTTAGCCGGCATCGACGCTTCATCGACGGCGAAACCGTGGTTCTGCGCGGTAATCATCACCGTGTTGTTATCAATGTCTTTCACCGGGTGGTTACCACCGTGGTGGCCGAACTTCATCTTGATGGTGTTCGCACCGCTCGCCAGCGCCAGCAGCTGATGGCCGAGGCAGATACCGAATACCGGGATGTCTGTTTCCAGGAAGGACTTAATGGCATTGATGGCGTAGTCACAAGGTGCCGGGTCGCCAGGGCCGTTAGAGAGGAAGATGCCGTCCGTATTCATTTTCAGCACCTCTTCAGCGGACGTTTTCGCCGGCACCACCGTCAGGCGGCAGCCGCGGTCAACCAGCATGCGCAGGATGTTGCGCTTGGCGCCGAAATCGTAAGCCACCACGTGGAACGGCAGCTCGCTCTCTTTTTTCGCTTCCGGCAGGTCGCCTTCAAGCGTCCAGCTCCCCTGCGTCCAGCTGTAGGCTTCAGCTGTGGTCACTTCTTTTGCCAGGTCCATGCCGTTCAGGCCCGGGAAGGCTTTCGCTTTTTCCAGCGCCAGAGCCGCATCCAGGTTATCCCCTGCGATGATGCAGCCGTTTTGTGCACCCTTCTCGCGCAGCAGACGCGTTAACTTACGGGTATCAATATCGGCAATCGCCACGATGTTATGGCGCTTCAGGTAAGAAGAGAGGTCTTCAGTGTTGCGGAAGTTGCTGGCAATCAGCGGCAGGTCACGAATGACCAGACCTTGCGCATGTACCTGAGAGGACTCTTCGTCAGCCGCATTGGTGCCGACATTGCCGATATGAGGATAAGTAAGAGTAACGATTTGGCGAGAATAGGAAGGATCAGTGAGGATTTCTTGATAACCGGTCATTGAAGTATTGAAAACGACTTCCCCAACCGCCGAACCCGTTGCCCCTATGGCCCGACCGATAAACTGGGTTCCGTCTTCCAGAACCAATAGCGCTGACTTAATCAAAACACCCTCCAGAGAATATTCACTCACTTTATTTGCATATTAATTCATAACCATGTCATGGATCAATGCAAATGTGTTGCCAGCGGATTTTTGGCAAACGGCGGCATTCTGGAGATTTGGTCGGTAAAAGTCAACTTAAAACGGATATTTTGTTTACTCTTTTGCAGGCCTGAAAGGCGGAATGCAACTTAAGCGACAAAAAGATCAGGTAAATCACTGCAGAAAACGCTTGCGCGGCTGGTTTAATAAAAAATCACGAGATGGAACATGATAAAGTGGACCAAATGGTCAAAATTTACATTTTAGCAACGAAAAATCAGAACAATAGACAGATTTTTAGAGCCTTAAGGGAGAAAATAAAATGTAACAGCAAAAATAAAAGGGCAATAAAATATTGCCCTATGCAATCAATGAATTACGACTGCAATAACCACATCACGATGGGTAATAATGTTTACAGATTATTGAGATCCAGGACATCTTTCATATCAAAAAGTCCCTTTTCTTTGTTTTTTAGCCACAAAGCGGAGCGTACGGCACCATTGGCAAACGTCATTCGGCTGGAAGCTTTATGCGTAATTTCTACACGTTCGCCAATATCGGCGAACATCGCGGTGTGTTCGCCGACGATGTCACCCGCACGGACCGTGGCGAAGCCAATAGTGCCAGGCACGCGTTCACCGGTGTGGCCTTCGCGGGTATAGACCGCGCAGTCTTTTAAATCTTTATCAAGTGCATGGGCGATCGCTTCACCCATCGCCAGCGCCGTGCCTGATGGCGCATCCACTTTATAGCGGTGGTGAGCTTCAACGATCTCAATGTCGGTGTAGTCACCCATGACTTTCGCAGCCTTCTCCAGCAGCTTAAGCATGACGTTAACGCCCACGCTAAAGTTTGCGGCGAAGACAATCGCAATCTCTTTTGATGCATCCTGGATAGCCTGCTTACCCGCATCGTCAAAACCGGTGGTGCCGATCACCATCCCCTTGCCGTGCTGACGGCAAAACGCCAGATGCGTGAGCGTCCCTTCCGGGCGGGTAAAATCGATAAAGACATCGAAGTCATCTTTTACCGCATCCAGACTGCTTTGTACGGTGACGCCCGTCCTGCCCGCGCCCGCCAGCTCGCCAGCGTCGGTCCCCAGAAGCGATGAACCGTCACGCTCCAGCGCTGCGCCAAGGGCGACGCCCTCCATCTGAAGTGCCACCTGAATCAGCTGACGACCCATACGTCCACCCGCGCCCGCAATGGCGACACGGATCTGTGCATCATGCATAGTTATTCTCTTACGTTAAAATGATGTAAACCGTTTTCAGATTAACCAGCCTTTCTGAGCACTGCCAACTGAAAACACCAATAATTAGAATTTAACGTGAAACCGACTTAAATATCAGTAAAAGACATGATTTTGTCGTCACGATAAAGTAACGGGTAAAAAAAAGGCCAGCACAGGAGGTGCTGGCCTTTCATCAGAAAAGGGATTATTCGACTTCCCGGGCATCGATTCTCAGTTCTTTCGGGACTTCGAAAACAATGTTCTCTTCACGTCCTTCCAGCGGCACCGCTTCGCCACCGCCCAACTCCTGCAGACGGGCAATGACGTTCTGTACCAAAATATCCGGCGCAGATGCGCCGGCCGTCACGCCGACACAGGTCGCGTTTTTAACCCACGCTTCCTGAATATCCGTCGCGTCATCAATCAGGAAAGCCGTTTTCCCCATCCGTTGCGCCAGTTCGGCCAGACGGTTTGAGTTAGAGGAGTTTTTCGAGCCGACCACCAGCACCACATCCGCCTGTTCAGCCAGGGCACGCACCGCTTCCTGACGGTTCGTGGTCGCGTAGCAGATGTCATCCTTACGCGGACCGACGATCTTCGGGAAACGCTGGCGCAGGGCGTCAATCACGTCAGAGGTATCGTCGACAGAGAGTGTTGTCTGGGTCATGAACGACAAACGGGCTTCATTTTTCACGTTCAGCGTAAGCACATCTTCTGGCGATTCAACCAGATACATGCCCCCTTCCGGGTTACTGTACTGGCCCATGGTGCCTTCGACTTCCGGGTGACCCGCATGGCCAATCAGAATCGACTCTTCACCACGACGGCTGGCACGTGCCACTTCCATATGCACTTTCGTGACCAACGGACAGGTAGCGTCAAACACCGTCAAATCGCGGCTTTTCGCTTCGTTACGTACTGCCTGAGAGACACCATGCGCAGAGAAAATCAGGATGGCACCGTCCGGCACTTCGCTGATTTGCTCGATAAAAATAGCACCGCGCTCGCGCAGACTGTCGACCACGTAACGGTTGTGCACCACTTCGTGACGCACGTAAATCGGCGCGCCGTAAATCTCCAGCGCGTTTTCAACAATGCTGATAGCGCGGTCTACACCGGCGCAGAAGCCGCGCGGGTTAGCCAACAGGATCTGCATTTCAGGCCTCCAGTACCGGATCAATCTCCAGCACTTCAATATCAAAATGGACAGTGCGCCCGGCAAGCGGATGGTTGAAGTCAACGGTAATAGAGTCGCCGTTAATTTCGCGGATCACGCCAGGCATTTCGCTGCCGTCCATAGCGGTAAAGAGCATAATCGCCCCGATTTCAGGTTCACCCGCGTCCATAAACTCACGACGGGAGAAGTACTGGATCAAATCCGGGCTTGGCACGCCAAACGCCGCATCCGGCTCAAGCGAAAAGGCTTTTTTCTCCCCCTCTTTCAGGCCCAGAAGCTGCTGTTCAAGTCCTTCAGACAGGGAGGTATCGCCCAGACGAAACAGGGCCGGTTTGCCATTATTGCGGGTGGATTCAGCCGTGGAGCCGTCATCCAGTTTCAGCGTGAAGTGAACGAGAACCGCGCTGTTGCTTTGTACGGATTTAGACATGCACATTGCTCTTTATGTTGTCTCGCCTGTGTGCCGGGTGGCGCTTCGCTTACCCGGCCTACAGGTGTCGGCATATTCGGTAGGCCGGGATCGCTACGCGTCACCCGGCTGGTTTTGTTACGCCTGCTCTTTCTCGGTCGGTTTCGGTAAGAAACCTTCCAGCACGATTAACGCCGCACCGATACAAATTGCGCTGTCGGCGAGGTTAAAGGTCGCGAAGTGCCAGTCGCCGACGTAGAAGTCGATCATATCGACCACAAAGCCGTGCCACAGGCGGTCAAACAGGTTACCTAACGCGCCGCCAATAATCAGCGCGTAGGCGATGTTGTTCAGCTTTTGCGTCGCTTTCGAACGGTACATCAGCAGCGTTAGCACCACACAGATACCGATTGCAATACCTGCAAAGAACCAGCGCTGCCAGCCACCGCTGTCAGCAAGGAAACTAAACGCCGCACCATAGTTACGTGCGTAGTGCAGGTTAAGCGACGGGAACAGCGAAACCGTATCCCCCAGCGCAAAATTCTGGAGGATCAGGAATTTGCTGCCCAGATCAATAATCAGCACCACCACAACCAGCCATAGCCAGCGCAGTCCCGTTGAACAGAGAGTTTTACTCATCAGGCAAACTTACGTTTTTCGCCGTCACCGGCGACGTTGCTTACACAGCGTCCGCAGATGTCTGCGTGTTCCGCCACCTGGCCAACATCGGTAGTGTAATGCCAGCAACGCGGGCATTTCTCACCGTCGGCTTTGCTCAGCGCGACTTTCAGTCCCTTGAGCAGTTCGCTCTGCTGAGCATCAGCAGTAGCTTCGGCATAATCCGCAACTTGCGCGCCTGAGGTCAACAGGACAAATCGCAATTCATCGCCCAGCGCCGTCAGTTTCGCCGCCAGCTCAGGTTCGGCGTACAGGGTCACTGCCGCTTCCAGAGAGCCACCGACTTTCTTGTCAGCACGCGCCTGCTCAATCACCTTGTTGACTTCACCACGCACTTTCAGCAGCTCGTCCCAGAAGGCATCGTTCATCGCTTCGGTGCTGGAGAGGTCGAACAGACCTTCGTACCACTCGCCGGTGAAGACATACTTCTCACGGTCGCCTGGCAGATAACCCCAGATTTCATCCGCGGTGAAGGACATGATCGGTGCCATCCAGCGCACCAGCGCTTCTGCGATGTGGAACAACGCGGTCTGGCAGCTACGACGCGCCACGCTGTCCGCTTTCGCGGTGTACTGACGGTCTTTGATGATGTCGAGGTAGAACGAACCCATCTCGATGGAGCAGAAGCGCATCAGGCGCTGCACCACTTCATGGAAGTCGTAAGATTCATAGGCTTTCAGGATATCTTCCTGCGCCGCTTTCGCGCAGCCTACCGCCCAGCGGTCCAGCACCACCATCTCTTCCGGTTTCACCATGTCTTTAGCCGGATCAAACCCGTTCAGGTTCGCCAGCAGGAAGCGCGCGGTGTTACGGATACGACGATAGCTGTCGGCGGCACGTTTCAGGATCTCGTCAGACACCGCCATTTCGCCGGTGTAGTCGGTGGAAGCCACCCACAGACGCAGAATGTCTGCGCCCAGCTTGTTCATCACATCCTGCGGAGACACGGTGTTGCCGATAGATTTGGACATCTTACGGCCCTGACCATCCACGGTGAAGCCGTGGGTGAGTACCTGACGGTAAGGCGCTTTTCCTTTCATGGCGGTGGAGATCATCAGGGATGACATGAACCAGCCACGGTGTTGGTCAGAACCTTCCAGATACATATCGGCGGCGTGACCGGCAAACTCAGGACGCACGTCAACCACGGAAGAGTGAGTGGATCCGGAGTCGAACCATACATCCAGGGTATCCGGCACTTTCTCGTAGTTGTCTGCGTCAGCGCCCAGGATGTCGCGGGCGTCGAGGTCCCACCATGCCTGAATGCCGTCAACTTCGACGCGCTTCGCCACTTCTTCCATCAGTTCCAGGGTGTTCGGATGCAGTTCCTGCGTCTCTTTATGCACGAACAGCGACATCGGCACGCCCCAGGTACGCTGACGGGAGATACACCAGTCAGGGCGGTTAGCAACCATGGATTCGATACGCGCCTGGCCCCAGTCGGGGATCCACTGCACGCCTTTGATCTCTTTCAGAGACTGCGCGCGCAGGCCTTTCTGATCCATGCTGATGAACCATTGTGGGGTCGCACGGAAGATGATCGGCGTCTTGTGACGCCAGCAGCACGGATAGCTGTGCTGCATTTTCTCAACGTGCAACAGCGCGCCGCTGGTGCGCAGCATATCAACGATAATGTCGTTAGCTTTAAAGACGTTGATACCGTCCAGCGCCGGGTAAGTGCCAGGCAGGTAAGAACCATCCGGGCCCACCGGGTTAGCGATTTCCAGACCGTATTTCAGGCTGATGTTGTAGTCGTCAGGACCGTGGCCACCGGCGGTATGGACCGCACCGGTACCGGCTTCCAGCGTGACGTGGTCGCCCAGGATCGCTGGCACATCAAAGTCCAGGAACGGGTGTTTAAAGCGCATCAGCTCAAGCGCGTCGCCTTTCACGGTGCCCAGCACGGTGTAGTCGGTGATATTCGCGCGTTTCAGCACGCTCTCAACCAGATCTTTTGCCAGGATAACCGCCTGACCGTCAACCTGCACCAGCGCGTAGTCGAACTCACCGGACAGGGAGATCGCACGGTTTGCTGGCAGGGTCCACGGGGTAGTGGTCCAGATCACCAGTGAAATAGGGCCATTAACGGAGGAGACGCCAAATTTGGCTTTCACCGCATCCTGATCAACGGCGTGGAACGCCACGTCGATAGACGGAGAGGTTTTGTCGTAATACTCCACTTCCGCTTCTGCCAGCGCAGAACGGCAATCCACACACCAGTGTACAGGCTTAGCGCCTTTGTGCAGGTGGCCATTACCGATGATTTTGCCCAGCGCACGGATGATGTTGGCTTCGGTTTTGAAGTCCATGGTCAGGTACGGGTGCGACCAGTCGCCCAGCACGCCCAGACGGATGAAATCCGCGCGCTGACCTTCAACCTGCGTAGCGGCGTATTCGCGGCATTTCGCACGGAACTCAGCGGCGGTGAATTTCTCACCAGGCTTACCGAATTCCTGCTCCACTTTCAGTTCGATTGGCAGACCGTGGCAGTCCCAGCCCGGAACGTATGGCGAGTCATATCCCGCGAGGCCTTTCGACTTCACGATAATGTCTTTCAGAATCTTGTTAACCGAGTGACCAATATGAATGCTGCCATTCGCATAGGGAGGGCCATCATGCAGAATGAAGGTTTTTTTGCCTTTTTTGGCTGCACGAATGATGCCGTACAGGTCATCATCAGTCCAACGCGCCAGCATTCCCGGTTCACGCTTGGCGAGATCGCCGCGCATCGGGAACCCTGTTTCCGGCAAATTCAGGGTTGATTTATAGTCACTCATCAGATTCTCGGTTCCGTATTTATCACGTAGGCAGTTAAGCCGGTTCTAAAGCCCAAAAAACTCGCGGGCCGTCAATTCATCTCGCGCAATTTGCGCTTTGAGTTCATCCAGCGAACCAAATCGCTGCTCGTTGCGTATTTTTTTACGCAGTATCACATCTATATGGCGACCATAAAGGTCCATTACAACGTCCAGCAGGTGCACTTCCAGCTGTTGACGCACACCGGCGACGGTCGGACGTGTGCCAATGTTGGCAACACCGTAAAACGGCTTATCGCCCAGTCCTGCCACTTCCACCGCATAGACCCCTTTGACCGGGGAAACCTGACGGCGTAGCGGTATATTCGCCGTCGGGAAACCAATGGTACGTCCGAGCGCATCGCCATGGACGACGCGACCGGAGATAGTGAACGGATGCCCAAGCAGGGTTTCTGCCGTCCCCAGTTCATCATCGGCCAGCGCCTGACGTACCGCCGTGCTGCTGACGCGAACGCCGCCTTCACAGAAGGTCATCGCACTGGTGACGTCAAAACCGTACTCCAGACCAGCCTTCTGTAATAGCAAGAAATCGCCCTGACGACCAGCGCCAAAGCGGAAATCATCCCCCACGGCCAGAAACTGCACGCCAAGACGTTCAACCAGCAGGTCGCTGACGAAATTTTGTGCTGTCAGCGCGGCAAAGCGACGATCGAAACGTACGCACAAAACGTAGTCCACGCCGGACTCGGCCAGATAGCGCAACTTCTCGCGCAGGCGAGTGAGACGGGCGGGAGATTTATCGCCCGCAAACAGCTCCAGCGGCTGTGGTTCGAAAATCATCACTACTACGGGCAGGCCACGGGCCTCCCCTTCTTTACGCAATCCCTGCAACAGCGCCTGATGACCACGATGCACGCCGTCGAAATTACCAATGGTCAGCACGCACCCGTGCGGTGCTCTGCTGAGATTATGTATGCCGCGTATCAGCTTCATGTCTGGCTCAAAACAGTGAAAATCGCCAAAGTATACCTTGTACAGCGGTCAAGGTTAACCGGCGATTGTTCGCACAAAACAGAAAGCCGTAATGATTTCATCAGGCTGACCTTTCACAGCGAAAAAATCTGCTCCTGAACTGCGATTTTTATGCCGAAAGGCTGTATTCAGAGAAGACAAGCTGGTAGAATCCTGCGCCATCACTACGTAACGTAGCGTCGCTAATTAACGGCGCTTATTTGCACAAATCCATTGACAAAAGAAGGCAAAGAGGGCATATTCCTCGGCCTTTGAATTGTCCACATAGATCATATTTGGGAGTTGGACTTGGCTAATATCAAATCAGCTAAGAAACGTGCCGTTCAGTCTGAAAAGGCTCGTAAGCACAACGCAAGCCGTCGCTCTATGATGCGTACTTTCATCAAGAAAGTATACGCAGCAATCGAAGCTGGCGACAAAGCTGCAGCGCAGAACGCATTTAACGAAATGCAACCAATCGTGGATCGTCAGGCTGCTAAAGGTCTGATCCACAAAAACAAAGCAGCGCGTCATAAAGCAAACCTGACCGCGCAGATCAACAAACTGGCTTAATTGCCGCTTGTTGTTGCTTGTTTAAAGAACCCGCTTAACGCGGGTTTTTTTATGCCTTCAGATTGCCGGTGGCGTAAACAGCGCCGAGTAGTCGCGATTACAGATACGCTGCACCGCCGGGTGCTGAATCATCCTTTCGGCAAAAATCGCGTGATACTCTTCCATTACGTTATCGACCCGACCAATCTCCGTAATCTTGCTATCTGAATAAAGATCGTGCGCGTAGAGCGTCGGTGCAACGAAGATCGCATTGTGCGCTTCGCCAAAGGCTTTCATCAGCGCCGCATCGTCGAACTCACCGAGGATTTCGACATTCAGCCCCTGAGAGTTAAACCAGTTCAGCAGCTTGCGTCCCAGCATGGAACGTCTTCCTGGCACCAGCAAGCGACGCTCTTCCAGGCAAGCCGGGAAGGGTTTTTCCGGCGGCGGGTTAATACACCAGAAGCTCACGCCGCATTCACCAATCTTCACCGAAAACAGCCCTTCCTGCTGCGTGGAGTCGATCGGACAATCCGAGATGATCATGTCCAGCTTGTGCTGGCTCAGCTGTTCCAGCAGCATCTCGTGGGTGGATTCAAAACAGCGCAGATGGATTTGCTCATCTTCGACCACAGCCGCATCAAGCACGCCGCTCACCAGTCGTTTTGACAGCGCGTCCGCCACGCCAACATCAAAGAGCAGGTTCGACTCTTTGCGGTAGTTGACGATATCCAGCATCTCCTGGCTCAGGGTGAACATTTTATCCGCATAGCGGAAAACCAGCTCACCCAGCTCGCTGGGTTCAATTCCGCGTCCCTTACGCTTGAACAGCTTACCCTGCAGACGTTCTTCCAGCGCCTTGATCTGCCCGGTGATGGTTTGCGGCGTCAGGTAAAGCGCCTCTGCCGCCCCGACCACCGAGCCCTGTTTGTAGACATGCCAGAAGTAGTAAAGATGGTTGTAATTCAAATGAGACATCGCGTCTTCTCTCCCTGAGTGCCTGTCGGGAGAAGGTCACCCTCCTCCCGGTTTTCCGTTATGCCTGGACGGTCTGCCCGGACAACTTCACCTTCAACAAGGTGTAACCGATCACCGCGGCCAGTAATGACCCGATGAGAATGCCGAGTTTCGCCCAGACGATAAGCTCAGGTGCATGCGCACCAAACGCCAGCGTCGAGATAAAAATCGACATCGTAAAGCCTATCCCGCACAGCACGCCGACGGCCATGATCTGCGTAAACGTGGTGCCGTGCGGCAATGATGCCAGCTTAAGCTTCGTCGCCAGCCAGCAGAACAGGCTAATGCCCAGCGGCTTGCCGATAAACAACCCGGCGATGATACCCAGCGGCAGCACGGAGGTCAGCCCGTCCAGCGTCACGCCGCCAAGGGAAACTCCCGCGTTAGCAAATGCAAACAGAGGCAGGATCATAAAGGCGACCCAGGGGTGCAGCACATGCTCCAGCTGCTTCGCAGGTGATTTACCCTCCTGCGGTTTAAGCGGCACGAAGAAGCCGACGATCACTCCTGCCAGCGTGGCATGCACGCCCGATTTCAGCACCGCAGTCCACAGCACCATCCCTACGAGGATATAGATACCGATGCGACGAACATTCAAGATATTCAGCAGCGCCAGAACCGCAATCGCCCCTGCAGCCACACTCAAAGACAGGATCGACAGATCGCTTGTGTAAAACAGCGCGATAATCACAATTGCGCCCAGGTCGTCGATGATCGCCAGCGCCATCAGGAAGATTTTCAGGGCAACCGGAACGCGGCTTCCCAGTAAGGCCAGCACCCCGAGTGCAAAGGCGATATCCGTTGCCGCCGGGATCGCCCAGCCGTGACGTGCAACCGGATCCTGCCAGGTAAACGCGAGGAAGAGCAGCGCCGGAACCACCATCCCACCGAGCGCGGCAATGACCGGGAACGCCGCTCGCTGGCGACTGGCAAGCGAACCCAGTACCAGCTCCCGCTTAACCTCAAGCCCGACAAGCAGGAAGAACACCGCCATGAGCGCATCGTTGATCCACAGCAGCATGTTCTTGTGGATTTCCAGCGCCCCAACCTTCAGCTCGACGGGCGTTTCCAGAAAAGCATGATACAGATCGCGGGTAAATCCGACGTTTGCCAGCACCATCGCGGCGGCGGCAGCCAAAATCAGGATCACGCCCCCGGATGCTTCGCTACTAAAAAAACGGTGTAGTAATTTCACTTTAATTCTCTCTTATACAGCAATACCTCGATAAAACCATAATACCAAGCCTTATAGCTCGGCAAAAACAGATTAATATTGAGTATTGATTCAGTTTAACCGAACAATACCGATAAACAAAAAAGCCCGGAATCTCTCCCGGGCTTTTGCGAATACCTGCGACAAACAGTTTAGCGGGTCAAATCATCGAAGAATTTTTTGACTCCATCGAAGAAGCTTTTGGAGCGTGGGCTGTTTTTCTCACCCGTCGGGCCACCAAAGCTCTCCTGCAACTCTTTCAGCAGCTGTTTCTGCTTATCGTTCAGGCCAACCGGTGTTTCCACAACGACGCGGCACAGCAGGTCGCCCTGTGCGCCCCCGCGAACGGATTTAACGCCTTTACCGCGCATGCGGAACAGCTTACCGGTCTGGGTTTCGCCAGGAATTTTCAGGTTCACGCGGCCATCCAGCGTCGGGACTTCAATTTCGCCACCGAGAGCAGCCATCGCGAAGTTGATCGGCACTTCACAGTACAGGTTGTTGCCTTCGCGCTCGAAGATAGCGTGCTGCTTGACCTGCACCTGAACGTACAGATCGCCCGCCGGTGCGCCGTGTTCGCCAGCTTCGCCTTCGCCAGCCAGACGGATGCGGTCGCCCGTATCGACCCCAGCCGGGATTTTAACGGACAGGGTTTTGGTTTTCTCAACGCGACCGTGACCATGGCATTTGGTGCAGGGATCTTTGATCAGCGTACCGCGACCATGGCAGTGCGGACAGGCCTGCTGCACCGCGAAGAACCCCTGACGCATCTGTACCTGGCCAGAACCGTGACAGGTTGGACAGGTCTGCGGCTGAGTGCCCGCTTTCGCGCCGCTGCCGTGGCAGACGTCACACTCTTCCAGCGTTGGAATACGGATCTCTTTAGTGACACCGCGAACGGCCTCTTCCAGCGTCAGCTCCATGTTGTAGCGCAGGTCCGCGCCACGCGCCGCGCGCTGACGTCCACGACCACCGCCGAAGATGTCGCCAAACACATCGCCAAAGATATCGCTGAAATCAGCGCCGCCGCCAAAGCCGCCACCGCCGAATCCACCGCCGCCCATGCCGCCCTGTTCAAAGGCTGCGTGACCGTACTGGTCATAGGCTGCACGTTTTTGTGCATCGGTCAGGACTTCGTAGGCTTCTTTGATCTCTTTAAATTTGGCTTCAGCCTCTTTGTCACCCTGGTTACGGTCCGGGTGGAATTTCATGGCCAGGCGCTTATACGCCTTTTTGATTTCACGCTCTTCCGCAGTTTTCGGAACGCCTAAAATCTCGTAATAGTCTTGCTTTGCCATTGGTTTTTTTAAGCCCCTTAACATGCGAGCACGGGCGTGGAGAATTCTCCTACGCCCGCGCCGATTAATTACCCTGCATCAGGGCGATTATTTTTTATCTTTAACTTCTTCGAACTCAGCGTCGACAACGTCGTCGTCTTTCGCGTTGTTCGCTGAAGCGTCAGCACCTGCCTGCTGTTGCGCGTGCTGCTGCTGAGCGATTTCCATCAGCTTCTGAGAAGCCTGAGCCAGTTCCTGCATCTTCGCTTCGATGTCCGCTTTATCTTCACCTTTCAGTGAAGATTCCAGCGCACTCAGTGCAGCGTCGATAGCCGTTTTGTCTTCCGCTGGCAGTTTATCGCCTGCTTCTTCAACCTGCTTACGGGTGCTGTGCAGCAGATGGTCGCCCTGGTTACGGGTCTGAACCAGCTCTTCGAACTTACGGTCAGATTCCGCGTTAGCTTCCGCTTCACGAACCATTTTCTGGATCTCTTCCTCGTTCAGACCGGAAGAGGCCTTGATGGTGATCTTCTGCTCTTTACCGCTGTTTTTGTCTTTCGCAGACACGTGCAGAATACCGTCAGCATCGATGTCGAAGGTGACTTCGATCTGAGGCATACCGCGCGGCGCCGGGTTGATACCGTCCAGGTTGAACTGACCCAGAGATTTGTTATCAGATGCGCGCTTACGTTCACCCTGCAGCACATGGATGGTTACCGCAGACTGGTTGTCTTCGGCGGTAGAGAATACCTGGCTGTGCTTGGTTGGGATAGTGGTGTTTTTGTTGATGAGCGCAGTCATCACACCGCCCATGGTTTCGATACCCAGAGACAGCGGGGTAACGTCCAGCAGCAGTACATCTTTCACTTCACCGGTCAGTACGCCACCCTGAACCGCCGCACCGATAGCAACCGCTTCGTCCGGGTTAACGTCTTTACGTGGCTCTTTACCAAAGAACTCCGCCACTTTCTTCTGAACCATTGGCATACGGGTCTGGCCGCCAACGAGGATAACGTCGTTGATGTCAGACACGGACAGGCCAGCGTCCTGCAGCGCTACTTTCAGCGGCTCGATAGAACGGTTCACCAGGTCTTCTACCAGGCTTTCCAGTTTCGCACGGGTCACTTTGATGTTCATGTGTTTAGGACCGGTCGCGTCTGCAGTGATGTACGGCAGGTTCACGTCGGTCTGCTGAGCGGAAGACAGTTCGATCTTCGCTTTCTCAGCGGCTTCTTTCAGGCGCTGCATAGCCAGCGGGTCATTACGCAGGTCAATGCCCTGATCTTTCTTAAACTCGTCAACGAGGTAGTTGATCAGACGGGTATCGAAGTCTTCACCCCCCAGGTGAGTATCACCGTTGGTTGCCAGAACTTCGAAGGTTTTTTCGCCGTCAACGTCGTCGATTTCGATAATAGAGATATCGAAGGTACCACCACCCAGGTCGTAAACCGCGATAGTACGGTTGCCGACTTCTTTATCCAGACCGTAAGCCAGTGCAGCCGCGGTAGGTTCGTTGATGATACGTTTGACTTCCAGACCTGCGATACGGCCAGCATCTTTGGTTGCCTGACGCTGAGCATCGTTGAAGTAAGCAGGTACGGTAATAACAGCTTCGGTTACCGGCTCACCCAGGTAATCTTCAGCCGTTTTCTTCATTTTTTTCAGCACTTCAGCAGAGATCTGCGGTGGTGCAGTTTTGGTGCCTTTCACATCAAGCCACGCATCGCCATTGTCTGCCGCGATGATTTTGTAAGGCATGATAGAAACGTCACGCTGAACTTCTTCGTCCTGGAAGCGGCGGCCGATCAGGCGTTTAATCGCAAACAGGGTGTTTTGCGGGTTTGTCACTGCCTGACGTTTAGCCGGCTGACCAACCAGAGTTTCACCATCCTGGGTATAAGCAATGATAGAAGGCGTGGTGCGATCGCCCTCGGCGTTCTCCAGCACACGTGCAGTAGTGCCATCCATAATCGCTACACAAGAGTTGGTCGTACCCAGGTCGATACCAATAATTTTACCCATCTAAACGTCTCCACTAAAAATTCAGTCAACATGTGGTTGTGTACCTGTAATAAGGGCAGATCGTGCTTTTTCAACTGCCCAGATTTGATTTTTTTCAGGTCCACACACTGCGGTTGACTACAAGATGGGGTCGCTGCGACATCCATCAAGGGGGAATGATAAAAAAAATTTTAATTTCACCCTGATGAGATCATAGACGCCATCGATTGCGCCCATTATGATGCCGCGCCCCGTCAGGGAGAACTGACGCGGGTTTAACCATTTCACCATTTTAATGATGATTTTTTTGAGGACTTATGGGCAACACTAAGTTGGCTAATCCGGCTCCGCTGGGCCTGATGGGTTTTGGCATGACCACTATTCTGCTGAACCTGCACAATATCGGGATGTTCCCGATGGATGGCATCATCCTGGCGATGGGCATTTTTTACGGCGGTATCGCGCAAATCTTCGCGGGCCTGCTGGAATATAAGAAAGGTAATACCTTCGGCTTAACCGCCTTCACCTCTTACGGTTCGTTCTGGCTGACCCTGGTTGCCATTCTGCTGCTGCCTAAAATGGGTATGGCAGAGGCGGCAAACGCCCACTTCCTGGGCGTCTACCTGGGCCTGTGGGGCGTTTTCACCCTGTTTATGTTCTTCGGTACTCTGAAAGGCAACCGCATGCTGCAGTTCGTTTTCCTGAGCCTGACCGTGCTGTTCGCCCTGCTGGCGATTGGCCACCTGGTGGATAACGAAGGCATCGTTCACGTTGCCGGCTGGATTGGTCTGGTTTGTGGCGCAAGCGCTATCTACCTGGCAATGGGTGAAGTGCTGAACGAACAGTTTGATCGCACCGTTCTACCGATTGGTGAAAAACACTGATCCTTCTGTCGTGCCCGCCTCGCGGGCACGACATCCCCACGCCTGACGAAGCCACATCCCCAGTACCAGTCCCATCACCGAAAGTGCAAGAACATACCAGGCGGGCGCCATCGGTGACACGCCCATCAGCACGGTAACCGCAATCGGCGTCAGTCCACCAAAAATGGCATACGACACGTTGTAAGAGAATGAGATCCCGGTGAAGCGAACCTCTGGCGGGAACGCACGCACCATCACATAGGGCACCGCGCCGACAACGCCCACACACAGCCCGACCACGCCGTACAGCAGGAACAGCTGTTCAGGATGGCTGCCTGCAAGGTGGTAAAACGCCCAGCTGGAGGCGGCCAGTAACAGGCTACCGACGATAAAGGTGATGCTGGCACCGAAACGATCCGCCGCCAGCCCGGCGGCCAGACAGCCAAAGCAGAGCATAATGGTTGCGATACTGTTCGCCTGTAACGTCACGGCTGGCGCGAAACCATACTGTTTCTGCAGCCAGACCGGCGACATTAATATCACCACCACAATCCCTGCTGAAAGCAGCCAGGTGAGCAGCATCGACACCACCACCGCTTTTTTATGGCGTACCACGACGGCTTTCACCGGCAGCTCCTGCGCCAGCGCCTTACGCTGCTGCATCTCGAGGAATATTGGCGTTTCCTGCAGCCAGCGACGCAGATACATCGCCACCAGACCAAACGCCCCACCCAGCAGGAACGGCACACGCCAGCCCCAGTCGTGAACGGCCTGCTGCGTCATGCTGGTGTTTACAATGGTCGCGACCACCGACCCCAGCAAGATCCCGACGGTCAGACCCGCCGTTAAGGTTCCACAGGCGATACCTATCCGCCGCGCCGGAACATGCTCCGCCACAAACACCCACGCGCCCGGGACCTCACCACCAATGGCTGCCCCCTGCAGCACGCGCATCAGTAACAGCAGCAATGGCGCGAGAATGCCCATCGAGGCATAGGTGGGCAACAGACCAATCGCCAGCGTGGGTACCGCCATCAGCAGAATGCTGAGGGTAAACATCTTTTTACGGCCAACCAGATCGCCAAAGTGGGCCATGATAATGCCGCCCAGCGGACGCGCCAGATACCCGGCAGCAAAAATGCCGAAGGTTTGTACCTGACGCAGCCACTCGGGGATATCCGCCGGGAAGAAGAGTTCCCCCACCACGGCGGCGAAGAAGACGAAGATGATAAAATCGTAAAACTCCAGCGCGCCGCCTAAGGCCGCGAGCGTAAGGGTTTTATAGTCCTGTCGATTCAGAGGTCGGGTGTTATGTGACATAGCGAACCCTTTAGCTTTAGTTGTGGATTTATTTTTACAGCAATCGTAAAGAAAAAGTTACTATACCGTAAAACCTTTACCACGCCATCGCCGCTTCAGCTAATGTCACATAATCATTATTTTCAGGAGATTGTTTCGCGACGCGCGCTTTTAGGACGAAATGCTGCTACCACTTTCTCATCGGTTTCCACATAAGGACCGTCAAGCAGCTGTATACAATACGGTACACTGGCGAAAATGCCCTGCACGATGACGTTACCGTCGTCCGATTTCAGCCCTTCCAGCGTCTCTTTGATCGACTTCGGCTGGCCAGGCAGGTTCAGAATCAACGCCTGTTTGCGGATTACGCCCACCTGACGGGAGAGAATGGCCGTCGGGACAAAGTGTAGACTGATCTGGCGCATCTGTTCGCCAAAGCCCGGCATTTCACGATCGGCGATGGCCAGCGTCGCGTCCGGCGTCACATCACGACGCGCAGGACCGGTTCCGCCGGTGGTCAGCACGAGGTGGCAGCTCATCTCATCCACCAGCTCACAAAGCGTCTGCTCAATGATTGGCTGTTCGTCAGGGATGAGGCGGGTCTGGATTTCAAACGGGGTGGTCAGCGCGTTGCCAAGCCACTCTTCAAGCGCGGGGATGCCTTTATCCTGATAAACACCGCTGGAGGCGCGGTCAGAAATCGACACTAAGCCGATGCGTAAGGTATTCATATTCATTCCATTCAAAAGTACTGATTAAAGGGAATGATACACGCAGAGGGGAATTTCAGACAGAGTGCGTAAGAAGTCGCGTGGCCGGGAACCCGGCCACGCGGAATGATTACAGCAGGTCGCCGATCATTTTTTCCAGTTTTTCCTGGTCGATAGCAAACTTACGGATACCGTCCGCCAGTTTGTCTACCGCCATTGGATCCTGGTTGTGCTGCCACAGGAACTCGGACTCAGTGATGCGCTCCGGACGTGCTTTCACTTCACCGGTGTAAGACAGTTTACGCTCCAGGGTACCTTCGCTTTCAGCCAGCTCTTTCAGCAGTGCAGGCGCGATGGTCAGGCGGTCACAGCCAGCCAGCTCAATGATTTCGCCGACGTTACGGAAGCTTGCGCCCATAACGACAGTCTCATAGCCGTGCTGCTTGTAGTATTCGTAGATTTCAGTCACGGAAATCACGCCTGGATCTTCAGACGCCGCGTACTCTTTCTTATCGGTGTTGGCTTTGTACCAGTCCAGAATACGGCCCACGAACGGAGAAATCAGGTACACACCGGCTTCTGCACATGCACGCGCCTGCGCGAAGGAGAAGAGCAGAGTCAGGTTACAGTTGATACCGTCTTTTTCCAGCTGCTCTGCCGCACGGATGCCCTGCCAGGTCGAAGCCAGTTTGATCAGGATACGATCGTTGCTGATGCCCGCATCGTTGTACATTTTGATCAGGCGTTTTGCTTTCGCGATAGACGCTTCGGTGTCGTAGGACAGACGCGCATCCACTTCGGTAGAGATACGGCCAGGCACCAGCTTCAGAATTTCCAGACCGATGTTTACGGCCAGTTTGTCAGTGGCATCCACAACCTGCTGCGCGCGGTCGTTGCTCTGCGCTTTCGCCCAGGTCACAGCGTCGTCAATCAGTTTGCGATACTCAGGGATCTGTGCGGCGTTAAGGATCAGAGAAGGGTTAGTTGTGGCATCCTGCGGCTGGTACAGCTTCATTGCCGCGATATCTCCGGTGTCAGCTACGACAGTGGTGAACTGACGAAGGGAGGTCAATTTATCCGTCATGATAGTGTTTCTCTTTTAACGTGCCCTGGATAATTCACGCTACCGACAGCATGCCTGCAGCGGAAAAATGACAGGTTTACTTGTTAGGGGGATGTAACCGGTCTGCCCTGATGATAACACGACAGAGGGGTAGCGCAACCGCAGACAGTGCGCTTAGGCAGAGTATGATAAACTCGGAATATTAACAGCCTGCTAAGCAACAGCATGCTCAATCAGTGGTAGCGCTTACATATTCACTTTGGCATCAACAAGAGGGACGTTAATGCCTGATTTCTTTTTCTTTATTAACGAAGTCCTGTGGGGTTCGATAATGATTTACCTGCTTCTGGGAGCAGGTATATGGTTTACGCTACGCAGCGGGTTTATCCAGTTTCGCTATATCCGCAAGTTTGGCAGAAGTCTGAAAAACAGCGTCACGCCCCAGCCGGGTGGATTAACCTCGTTCCAGGCACTCTGCACCAGCCTTGCGGCACGCCTCGGTAGCGGAAATCTGGCGGGGGTGGCGCTGGCTATCAGCGCCGGCGGGCCAGGCGCAGTGTTCTGGATGTGGGTGACGGCGTTGCTCGGTATGGCCACCGCTTTTGCCGAAAGCGCGCTCGCACAACTCTACAAAGAGAAAGATAAAAACGGTCAGTTCCGCGGAGGCCCTGCCTGGTACATGGCGCGTGGCCTGGGGATGCGCTGGATGGGCGTCCTGTTCTCGCTTTTTTTACTGCTCGCTTACGGTCTTATCTTTAACACCGTCCAGGCTAACTCGGTCGCCCATGCCCTGCGCTATGCCTTCGCGTGTCCGGAGTGGGTCGCCGGTAGCATTTTAGCCCTCGTCGTTCTGCTCACCCTTTCTGCCGGTCTTAAAGGCATCGCCCGCCTGATGCAATGGCTGGTTCCTCTCATCGCGCTGATCTGGATCGCCGCGAGCCTGCTCGTCGCGGCACTGCATCTCGATCAGGTGCCGGGCGTCATAATGACCATCGTTAAAAGCGCCTTTGGCTGGCGTGAGGTCGCATCCGGCGCGCTGGGCTACACCTTCAGTCAGGCGCTGATGGCGGGTTTTCAGCGCGGCATGTTTTCCAATGAAGCCGGTATGGGGTCAACACCCAATGCAGCCGCAGCCGCGGCTTCATGGCCGCCGCACCCGGCCGCACAAGGCATTGTGCAGATGATTGGCGTCTTTACCGATACCATCATTATCTGTTCCGCCAGCGCCATGATTTTGCTGCTGGCAGGCCCTGTCTCACATTCGTCGGGAACGGCCGGAATACAGCTTCTCCAGCAGGCGCTTGTGAACCTCACCGGCGGCTGGGGAGCGGGGTTTGTCTCGCTCATTCTGCTGCTGTTTGCCTTCAGTTCGATCGTGGTAAATTACCTCTACGCCGAAAACAACCTTATTTTCCTGAAGCTTGACTCCCGCGCCGCCATCGGCACGCTTCGCCTGGGCGTGATACTGATGGTGGTAGCAGGCTCTCTGCTCAGCATGCCGCTGGTCTGGCAACTGGCTGATATCATCATGGCGCTGATGGCGATCACTAACCTCACGGCGATCCTGCTGCTCTCTCCCGTAGTGACCCTGATTGCGAAAGACTACCTTCGTCAGCGTAAACTGGGTGTGCCACCGGTCTTTGATCCCGCGCGTTATCCGGATATTAAAGCGCAACTTGCCCCCGGCACGTGGGATGATTTGCCGCGGCAATAACAGCTATCGATCAATTCAGGGCGATTTTTTGCTAAAGTCGCTCTAAATTTCCTGCAAGGACTGGATATGCTGATTCTGATTTCACCTGCAAAAACGCTCGACTACCAGAGCCCGCTCGCCACCGAGCGCTATACCCAGCCTGAATTGCTGGACTATTCCCAACAGCTGATTCACGAAGCGCGCAAGCTCTCCGCGCCGCAAATCGCCTCGCTGATGAGCATCAGCGACAAGCTGGCAGATCTTAACGCAACCCGTTTTCACGAGTGGCACCCGGATTTCACCCCCGCTAACGCCCGCCAGGCCATTCTGGCATTTAAAGGCGATGTCTATACCGGCCTGCAGGCGGAAGATTTTAGCGAAGCTGATTTCGATTTTGCCCAGCAGCATCTGCGCATGCTGTCGGGCCTGTATGGCGTACTTCGTCCGCTGGATTTGATGCAGCCGTACCGTCTGGAGATGGGCATTCGCCTGGAAAATGCCAAAGGCAAAGACCTGTACCATTTCTGGGGCGATATCATCACCGACAAGCTGAATGCGGCGCTGCGCGCTCAGGGCGATAACGTGGTGATTAACCTGGCGTCGGATGAATACTACAAGTCAGTGAAACCGAAAAAACTGGATGCGGAAATCATCAAGCCGGTATTCCTCGACGAGAAGAACGGTAAGTTCAAAGTGATCAGCTTCTACGCCAAGAAAGCGCGCGGCCTGATGAGCCGTTACATTATCCAGAACCGCCTGACGAAGCCGGAGCAGCTAACCGCCTTCAACAGCGAAGGCTATTTCTTTGACGAGGCGTCGTCAGGGAAAGGTGAACTGGTGTTTAAGCGCCACGAGCAGTAAAACAGAACCCCGCCAGCTGGCGGGGTTTTGCATTAAGGGTGTTTCCAGTCCGGGCCCGGACGATGATCGTCATGGCGACGATCGTCATGATGGTGGTCACGCTCGCGATGTTCATCGTGGGGACGCCAGTGGTTATCGCGCCAGTCATAATGCGCCTTCCACCAGTCATGATCGCGCCAGCGACCGCCATCCCAGTAGTGGCCGTTATTATCACGATCGCCAATCTGCAGTTTGACCGCCGGAACCAGAGTAATTTCGGATGCCTGTACCGCCATGGGAGCGACCAGCATCAGTGAAAGCGCAATCAGCGCAGGTTTCAGTTTTGACATCGGTGACTCCTTATTCTCTATGCCCGACATGGGCCGATGTAAGGAGATTACGCGAGGGGAACGGGGGATGTTATTCTCTGCAATCCTAAACGCTAAGTGACCGCATTTATTGGGAATTTCTGCTTTTTCCCTGCTATTTTTCTCCTTAATTTCTTCACAAAAAAGCCGGGTGGCGCTGCGCTTACCCGGCCTACGTTATGAGCTGTTGTAGGTCGGGTGAGGCGTAGCCGCCACCCGACAAAAATCACGCGCGAGCCATCATCAGCTTACGCAGCGCGGCAAAATCCGCCGGCAGCTCATGGGACAGCAGCGGCAGGTCAGCACGCTCGGCCAGCTCTTTCGGCAGCGGCAGCGTTTCGCCGAGGATCGCTTCCACGCTCTCTTTGAACTTAGCCGGATGCGCGGTGCCCAGGAACAGGCCATATTCACCCGGATTCAGCTGGTCGCGCAGCGCACGGTAAGCAATCGCCGCGTGCGGTTCAGAAGTGTATCCGACCGCTTTTAACTCACGCATGGTGGATTTAGTCGTGTCATCCGTCACCGCCGCGTAGCCCAGGTCACCCAGACGCCAGATCTTACGGCGGAACAGCTCTTCCACGCGCGGCCAGTTGTTCGGCTGGGAAACATCCATCGCGTTGGAGAGCGTCGCCTGCGTCGCGTTTGGTGCCCATTTACCGTCTTTCAGGAAGCGCGGCACGGTATCGTTGGCATTGGTGGCAGCGATAAAGCGTTTCACCGGCAGCCCCAGTGATTTCGCCAGCAGACCTGCCGTCAAATCGCCGAAGTTACCGCTCGGAACAGAGATCACCAGCTGGTTGCGGGCTTCCTGCGGCAGCTGCGCCACCGCTTCGAAGTAGTAGCAGATCTGCGCCAGCAGACGGCTGATGTTGATGGAGTTGGCGGAGTTCAGACCCAGCGCCACCTTCAGCTCTTCGTCGTCGAAGGCCTGCTTAACCAGCGCCTGGCAGGCATCGAAGTCACCGTCGATCGCCACGGTTTCAATGTTGCCGCCGAGGGTACAGAACAGTTTTTCCTGCAGCGGACTGATTTTGCCTTTCGGATAGAGGATCACCACGCGGACGTTTTTCAGGCCGTAGAAGGCATGGGCGACCGCCGCGCCGGTATCGCCGGAAGTTGCCGTCAGGATGGTTACCGGTTTGTCGCCGCTGATGTGGGTCAGCATCTGCGCCATGAAGCGGCCGCCGAAGTCTTTAAACGCCAGGGTTGGGCCGTGGAACAGCTCCAGACAACCAACGTCAGGCTCAACCTGCTGAACCGGTGCCGGGAACGCGAACGCCGTACGCACGCGTTCTTCCAGCAGCTCCTGCGGAATTTCGTCGCCGATAAACGCCGACAGAATTTTGGTGCTGCGGGTGACAAAGTCCAGCTTCAGCAGTTCATCAATCTCGGTCAGCTGAAATTCCGGCAGGTCATGCGGAAAGAACAGCCCCTGATTTTTGCCCAGTCCCTGCGTTACAGCCTGCGCGAAGCTGACCTGCTCGTTATGATCTTTAAGATTGTAGAGTTTCATTAATTATCCCAGTACTCGTGCGCCAGCCGTGTCCAGACGGCAAATATGAACAAAGCCTTCCTGATTTTGCAGGTAGTGTTTAGAGAGCCAGTCCGCCACGCGCTGCGCAGTGTCTGGCTTATCGCATAAGGCAAACAGCGTCGGGCCGGAGCCGGAGATGCCGCATGCCTGCGCGCCAATATCCATTGATGCCTGTCGCGCCTCGTTAAAGCCAGGCAGCAGCTTCGTGCGATACGGCTCGGCAATAACGTCTTTCATCAGTTTCGCCGCCAGCTGTGGCTGACGGGTGTAGCAGGCGTGGATAAAGCCCGCCAGATGACGCCCGTGGGCGATACAATCCTGACGACGATACTGCGCGGGCAGGATCGCACGCGCTTCGGCCGTAGACACTTTGATGCCCGGATAGGCCAGCACCCACAGCCACTCATCAAACCCTGGCACCTGCTGACTAATGATGCCATTTTCTTCGATCATCAGCTGCATGCCGCCGAGGAAGCACGGTGCAACGTTGTCATAGTGAATGCTGCCGGAGATACGGCCTTCCAGCTCGCCCATTAGCCCCAACAGACGGCTATTGTTGAGGGGTTTACCGCAGTGCTCGTTCATCGCCACCAGGGCAGCCACCACGGAACAGGCGCTGGAGCCCAGCCCGGAGCCAATCGGCATACTTTTTTCCAGCGTCATGGCGACCGGCACGTTTTTACCGATCTCCTGACAGAAGCGCTCCCAGCACTGATAGACGATATTCTCGCGTGGCTCCGACGGCAGCTTGCTGGCAAAACGCCCTACGTTATTCAGGCTGAAGCTTTCTGCCGCTTCAACCGTCACCGTGTCGCCCAACAGCGAACCGTCTACCGGCGTCACCGCCGCACCCAGCACATCAAATCCGACGCTCATATTGGCGCTGGAAGCCGGGGCATAAACTTTGACCATGTTAAACTCCTAACTTCCATGACAGGGTACGCAGCAGATCGGCAAACACACCCGCCGCTGTAACATCGTTCCCTGCGCCATAGCCGCGAAGCACCAGCGGCAATGGCTGATAATAGTGGCTGTAAAACGCGAGGGCGTTTTCGCCGTTTTTGACTTTGTACAGCGGATCGTTGCCGTCAACTTCGGCAATCTTCACCCGGCACACGCCATCTTCTTCAATGTTGCCAACATAGCGCAATACCTTACCTTCATCACGGGCTTTCGCAACGCGGGCGGCAAAAACGTCGTCAAGCTGCGACAGCCTGGCCATAAAGGCGCCGACATCACCGCTGCTGTCAAATTCTGCCGGCAGTACCGGTTCAATCACGATATCAGAAAGCTCAAGCTCGCGGCCCGTTTCACGCGCCAGGATCAGCAGCTTGCGCGCCACGTCCATACCGGAAAGATCGTCGCGCGGATCCGGCTCGGTGTAGCCCAGTTCACGGGCGGCGCGGGTCGCTTCCGACAGGCTCATGCCTTCGTCCAGTTTGCCGAAGATAAACGACAGCGAGCCGGAGAGAATGCCGGAGAATCGCTGCAGCTCGTCACCCGCGTTCAGCAGGTTCTGCAGATTCTCAATCACCGGCAGGCCTGCCCCGACGTTGGTGTCGTAGAGGAACTTGCGGCGCGACTTGCTCGCCGCCAGACGCAACTGGTGGTAGTAATCCATCGACGAGGTGTTGGCCTTTTTGTTCGGCGTGACCACGTGGAAACCTTCGCGCAGGAAGTCTGCGTACTGATCGGCAACGGCCTGGTTTGACGTACAGTCAACAATCACCGGGTTAAGCAGGTGATACTCTTTTACCAGACGGATCAGGCGGCCCAGGTTGAACGGCTCTTTTGCCTCCTTCATCTCGGCCTGCCAGTTTTCCAGATTCAGACCGTGAACGTTGGTCAGCAGCGCTTTTGAGTTGGCAATCCCGCAGACGCGCAGATCGATATGCTTCTTCTTCAGCCACGCCTGCTGACGCTTCACCTGCTCCAGCAGTGCACCGCCCACGCCTCCGACGCCGATCAGGAACAGCTCGATGACCTGATCGGTGTTGAACAGCATCTGGTGAACCACGCGAACGCCGGTGGTGGCATCGTCGTTATCCACCACCACGGAAATAGAGCGCTCTGACGAGCCCTGGGCGATCGCCACGATATTGATATTAGCCCGCGCCAGCGCGGCAAAGAATTTGGCAGAGATACCGCGCAGGGTGCGCATGCCGTCGCCCACCACGGAGATGATCGCCAGACGCTCCTGAATCGCGAGCGGCTCCAGCAGCTCTTCTTTCAGCTCCAGATAGAACTCTTCCTCCAGGGCGCGGCGGGCGCGCAGGCAGTCAGCCTGCGGCACGCAGAAGCTGATGCTGTATTCGGAAGAGGACTGGGTGATCAGCACCACAGAGATACCGTTGCGGGACATGGCCGCAAACACGCGGGCGGCCATGCCGACCATCCCTTTCATCCCCGGACCGGAGACGCTGAACATCGCCATGTTGTTCAGGTTAGAGATACCTTTCACCGGCAGACCGTCTTCATCGGTGCTGGCGCCAATCAGCGTACCCGGCGCTTGCGGGTTACCGGTGTTTTTAATCAGGCAAGGGATCTGGAACTGGGCAATCGGGGAAATGGTACGCGGGTGAAGGACTTTAGCGCCGAAATAGGAGAGCTCCATCGCCTCCTGGTACGACATCGACTTCAGCAGCCTGGCGTCCGGTACCTGGCGCGGGTCGCAGGTGTAGACGCCGTCGACGTCAGTCCAGATTTCACAACAGTCCGCGCGTAAACAGGCGGCCAGTACGGCGGCGGAGTAGTCGGAGCCGTTACGGCCCAGCACCACCAGCTCGCCCTTCTCGTTCCCGGCGGTGAAACCGGCCATCAGGATCATATGGTCAGACGGAATTTTGCTGGCGGCGATACGGCGGGTTGATTCGGCAATATCAACGGTGGATTCGAGGTAGTGGCCCACCGCCAGCAGTTTTTCAACCGGATCGATCACGGTCACGTTGTGGCCACGCGCTTCCAGCAGGCCGGCCATGATGGCAATCGACAGTTTTTCACCGCGGCAGATCAGCGCCGCGTTGATGCTGTCCGGGCACTGACCCAGCAGGCTAATACCGTGCAGCACGTGCTTAATTTGCGCGAATTCCTGCTCCACAAAAGACTTAAGCTGTGCCAGCGGGAAGCCCGGTTGTGCCTCAGCCAGCCCCTGAAGCAGTTCAGCGAAGATCCGCTCGGCGTCGCTGATGTTCGGGAGTGCATCCTGGCCACCGATGGTCTTTTCAATCATTGCCACCAGATGGTTCGTGATTTTTGCCGGGGCAGAGAGCACGGTCGCAACCTGCCCCTGCCTGGCGTTGCTCTCCAGGATATCGGCAACACGCAGAAAACGTTCTGCATTTGCCACTGATGTACCGCCGAACTTCAACACTCGCATGGTTCTACCTCGTTTCCTTTAGCCGAAAAAAAAGCCCGCACTGTTCAGGTGCGGGCTTTTTTCTGTTTTTCCTGTACGCGTCAGCCCGCATCGTTACCTGTGGTAATGATGATGGTTGTGGTAATGGTGGTGATGCTGATGCGTTTCATGGATGTTGTGTACTCTGTCATTATTATCTGTCTGTGCTGTATTCTTTTAGGGTTAAAGGATCGGGACCCTTAAGTCAATGGATTTTTAATTTGATCACATTTCAGAAGACTCTCACGTCCCGCTGCAGGCAGATTTATTTTCATCCGATTCCCCCAGATGCAACCCTTTGCAACAGACTTATCCGCCATAGTAAAAACTTATGGCAGCATTTTACTCGGCCAATTTTTTTTCAATATCGTGCAGCAAACGATGCAACATTGCGGTGTCCCGCTGCTCAAGACGCCCAAGACGCTGCTGCAGCCAGTCCGCCATTTTGCGATCGTCCGCCACCCCTAACCGGGATAACAGATGCTCAACGCGTGTGCGCAGCGCAGCCAGTTGGTTTTCATTTGCCCCTTCCGCCTGAGGCTGGGGAATTTGTATTAGGGAGGCTAATTGGTAGCAGTAGACCATGACCGCCTGGCCTAAATTCAGGGAGGGGTAATCGGCCACCATGGGTGCCCCCGTTAGCACGTCAGCGAGTTCCAGCTCTTCGTTTGTTAATCCGGAATCCTCACGACCAAATACCAGCGCCGCTCTCTCCAGCCACTGGCTTTTCTCACTCAGCATCGGCACCAGCTCCGCGGGCGTAGCGTAATAGTGGAACTTCGCCCGGCTGCGCGCCGTGGTGGCAACGGTAAAGGAGATGTCGTGCAACGCCGCGGCAAGCGTGTCGTAAGTGGTTATATTATCGAGAATATCGCCTGATCCATGCGCCACCCAACGAGCCGCAGGCTCCAGGTGGGCGGTGCTGTCCACAATACGTAAATCGGTAAAACCCATGGTCTTCATGGCGCGCGCGGCAGCGCCAATATTTTCTGCTCTGGCTGGGGCGACCAGTACAATCGACAGATGCATTTATGCTCTCTTTTTAATCGGTTAGCGGGTAGAAATGTGATGCGCTTCAACATATTACGCAGCGCGAATTTACAAAATTGCAACACAAATCACCGAAATAGCGTTTCATAACAAATTAAAAACGCTAAACTATTCCTTGTCTGAACAATCAGTTAGAATGTTAACAGAACACTATTATCCCTATGTTTTATAATGATAATAGCGGTATGAATACCCTATTCTGATTGGATTCGCTTCGTTTATAAATCAATGACCGCAACTAGTTGGTTTATTGAAAAATTGTGACAAAGGCTAGCATTCCGCTACGATGATTTCATCAAACTGTTAACGTGCTACAATTGAACTTGATATATGTCAACGAAGCGTAGTTTTATTGGGTGTCTGGTGTCACTTAGCCTGTTATGTTGCTGTTAAAATGGTTAGGATGACAGCCGTTTTTGACACTGTCGGGTCCAAAGGGAAAGTACCCAAGACCAAGCTAATGATGTTGTTGACGTTGATGGAAAGTGCATCAAGAACGCAATTACGTACTTTAGTCACGTTAAGCCGATCATGTTAATTTGCGACATGCATCAGGCAGGTCAGGGACTTTTGTACTTCCTGTTTCGATTTAGTTGGCAATTTAGGTAGCAAACATGCAGACCCCGCACATTCTTATCGTTGAAGACGAGTTGGTAACACGCAACACGTTGAAGAGCATTTTCGAAGCAGAAGGCTACGATGTCTTTGAAGCGACCGATGGCGCAGAGATGCATCAGATCCTTTCTGAAAATGATATCAACCTGGTGATCATGGACATTAACCTGCCGGGCAAAAACGGTCTTCTTCTGGCGCGCGAACTGCGTGAGCAGGCGAACGTCGCGTTGATGTTCCTGACGGGCCGTGACAACGAAGTTGATAAAATTCTTGGCCTGGAAATCGGTGCGGATGACTACATCACCAAACCGTTCAATCCTCGCGAGTTAACCATTCGTGCACGCAACCTGCTGTCCCGCACCATGAATCTGGGTACGGTCAGCGAAGAGCGTCGTAGCGTTGATAGCTACAAATTCAACGGCTGGGAACTTGATATCAATAGCCGTTCGCTGATTAGCCCGAACGGTGAGCAGTATAAACTGCCGCGCAGTGAATTCCGCGCGATGCTGCACTTCTGCGAAAACCCGGGCAAAATTCAGTCCCGTGCAGAGCTGCTGAAGAAAATGACCGGCCGTGAGCTGAAACCGCACGACCGTACCGTAGACGTGACCATCCGTCGTATTCGTAAACATTTCGAATCTACGCCTGATACGCCGGAAATCATCGCCACGATCCACGGCGAAGGGTACCGTTTCTGTGGTGACCTGCAGGAGTAATCCCGCAGTTAACGTATTAAAAAACGGCGCTTATGCGCCGTTTTTTTTATTCCCGCCACGGCATAATCGGCACCGCGCTGATGGCGTTTTTCGGTGATCCCTCCACCACTTTGTCAGAATAGGCCAGGTAAGCCAGCGTATTGCGTTTGGCATCGTAGAAGCGCACAACCTGCAGCTTTTTAAACACCAGCGAGGTCCGCTTCTGGAACACCACGTCGCCCTGCGCTTTGCCGTTTTTAATTTTATCGCTCAGTTCAACCGGACCTACCTGCTGACAGGAGATCGCTGCGTCGGAGGTATCTTCCGCCAGCCCCAAGCCGCCCTTAATCCCGCCCGTTTTCGCGCGGCTGACATAGCAGGTGACGTTTTTCACGTCCGGATCGTCAAACGCCTCCACCACGATTTTGTGGTCAGGACCAAACATTTTAAACACGGTATCGACAGAACCAATCTGTTCAGCCTGGGCGGCGCGCCCGACCATCAGCATCAATGCGGTGAAGATCAAAGTCTTGTATTTCATATTGTTACCATTCTTAAAAATTACGCTGAGCGATTATTCAACACTTTAGACAAAAATGTAGCAAGATCACAGGATTAGAATATATTTGCCCATAATGTGCGCCAAAAAGCATGAATGCGCAAAAAAAACACTGAATGCTAAAACATCAAAAAATGCTATTATCCGCTAACCTGTTATCAGGCACCTGCTGTTTTAAGGATGAGGATAGTATATGGATCAGGCTGGAATTATTCGCGACCTGCTCACCTGGCTGGAAGGTCACCTCGACCAGCCTTTGTCACTGGACAATGTGGCGGCTAAAGCAGGCTATTCCAAGTGGCATCTGCAAAGGATGTTCAAGGATGTCACCGGTCATGCTATCGGGGCCTATATACGCGCACGTCGTCTGTCAAAATCTGCTGTGGCATTGCGCCTGACCGCGCGCCCGATCCTGGATATTGCGCTGCAGTATCGTTTCGATTCGCAGCAGACCTTCACCCGCGCCTTTAAAAAACAGTTCTCGTTGACGCCAGCGCTTTATCGTCGCTCGCCTGACTGGAGCTCGTTTGGTATGCGTCCGCCGCTGCGTCTGGGCGAGTTCGCGATGCCGAAATACGAAATCGTCACGCTGCCTGAAACCCATCTGATCGGGACAACGCAGAGTTACTCGTGCTCCCTTGAGCAGATTTCTGAGTTCCGTCATCAGATGCGCGTCCAGTTCTGGCGCGACTTCCTGAGCCACGCGCCGGCGATCCCGCCGATTCTGTATGGCCTCAACGAAACGCACCCAAGCCAGGAAAAGGATGACGAGCAGGAGGTGTTCTACACCACCGCGCTGACGCCAGACATGGCCAATGGCTACATTCAGGGTTCAAAGCCTGTGGTGCTGGAAGGTGGCGAGTACGTGATGTTCGCCTATGAAGGGCTGGGAACGGGTGTTCAGGAGTTCATCCTGACCGTTTACGGGACCTGCATGCCAATGCTGAATCTGAATCGCCGTAAGGGTCAGGACATTGAGCGCTACTACCCGGCGCAGGACGCTAAACCGGAAGAAGGCCCAATCAATCTGCGTATGGAATTCCTGATTCCAATACGTCGTTAACGCTGCAGTTCATCGAGCGCAGGGGCATCAAGATGTGAAATGTCCCCTGCCATCTCCACCACCCAGCCTGACGCCAGCCACGCGCTTTCCTGATAATCAATCCGGGAAATGGAGCAGTTACGTAGACGCAAACGGCGCTCAGCATAAGCGGGTAATCCGAGGATCGTGCTCACCAGGCAACCCAACGCAATCCCGTGACTCACCAGCAGCGGACGGCTTCCCGCCGGCAGCTTCAGGCATTCCGCCAGTGCGGCATGCATACGTACGCTGAGCTCCTGCATGGATTCACCTTCAGGGATACGGCCATCTTCGGTACCGTTCACCAGCGTGCGACGCCAGCCCTCTTCCGTTTCAGTCAGCGTATCGATATGACGCTTTTCCAGCACGCCCATATCCAGCTCGCGCAGACGCGGCTCAAGCATAACATCACAGCCGCAGGCGTCCGCGATGATGCGCGCCGTCTGCTGTGTGCGACCTAAGTCGCTGGTGATGACGTGGGTAATGCCCAGCGTTCTGGCACGCTCTGCCACCTGCCACGCTTGCTGCACACCCTTCTCAGTGAGAGGACTGTCTGACTGGCCTTGAATACGTCGCTCGGCGTTCCACTGCGTTTCACCGTGGCGAACAAGGTATACCTGTAACATGCTTTTTTTCCGTTATACTGCGATGAGTTTTTTTTGAATCGAGCTTAATTATGCACCATGTTGTCTCTGCTACCACTAATCCTGCCAAAATTCAGGCAATTCTAAGGGCATTTGAAGAGATCTTCGGCGCAGGATCCTGCCATATTGAAGCCATCGGCGTCGAGAGTGGCGTTCCTGAACAGCCGTTTGGCAGCGAGGAAACGCGCGCTGGCGCACGAAATCGCGTGGCAAATGCCAGAGCTGCAGCACCAGACGCTGACTTTTGGGTCGCCATTGAAGCCGGTATCGATGAAGGCGCAACCTTTAGCTGGGTGGTGATTGAAAGTCGTGAACAGCGCGGTGAAGCACGTTCGGCCACCCTGCCGCTGCCGGCGATCATTCTGGAAAAAGTGCGTGCGGGTGAAGCGCTCGGGCCGGTGATGTCGCAGTACACCGGCATTGACGAAATTGGCCGTAAAGAAGGGGCGATTGGCGTCTTTACCGCCGGCGCGCTGACGCGTTCAGGCGTTTACCACCAGGCGGTAATCCTGGCGTTAAGCCCGTTCCACAACGCGATTTATCGTTAGGCATTTTTCAACAACACCGCTTCCAGCCACTGGCGCAGCTCAACCGGGGCCGACTTCAGGCTGTTCGAGCCGCGGGTAATCGTTGCGATGCCCGCGCCGAGCTCATTTTTGAGTTCGCGCTGGCTCATCTCACCACGCAGCAACTCTTCAATGATCCGCACGCGCGTGCCCAGCGCCTCGCGCTCGTCTGGCGTGAGCATCAACTGCATCAGGGGTAAATGCAGATCCTGATCGTATGACTGGCGAAGCAACTCCACAAAACGAAGCCACTCCTGGTGACGTTGTTCGGCCATTGCCGAGGAATACGGGGAATGCGGGGTCATGTTATGCTGCCTCTTGTACTCATTAGCGAGTACAGCATAACACAACCCACGCCGATCAGTAACGTCTCTGCCACTCGGCATCGCTCATCAGGGTATCTTTCTGCCCCATGAAATAGCGATAGTAGGCATCATACGCCAGCACGTTTTTCACGTATCCGCGGGTTTCCGAGAACGGAATACTCTCGACAAACGCCACGGCGTCGATGCGTCCGGCGCTGTTGCCAAGCCAGGTACGCACGCGACCCGGCCCCGCGTTATAGGCCGCCGAAGAGAAGATGCGGTTATTGCCAAACTGCTGATACACGTACTGGAGATAGCTGGTACCGATGTTAATGTTGGTATCCGGATCCAGCAGCTGTGACGGGCTGCTGTACCCTGGAATATTAAACATCTTCACCGTATGCGTCGCCGTACCCGGCATGATCTGCATCAGGCCACTGGCACCTACCGGGGAACGGACTTTCGGGTTCCACGCGCTCTCCTGACGGGCAATCGCCATCGCGTAACTTTGCGGGATATCTTTACCGCGGGTGTAGCGTTCGAAAAGATCGTTATAAGCCAGCGGGAAACGCTCTTCGAGATGATCCCACAGCTTACCGGCGATCGTCGCCTGCACGCTCAGATCCCACCAGTGATTATCAAAGGCATAGCGGGCAAGCTGGGCTTTTTCGTCGGTAGTGCGGCTGGTCACCAGATTCGCCCACTCGCTGCGCGCGGTATTGTCCATGTTCCAGTACATCAGCTCGCGCACGCGCGCCATTTCCGGCCCCTGCGTCAGCGCCGGGTTAGCATTCGCGGGCGCTTTATCAATGCGGAAGGTGTACTCCTCGCCCAGACGCTGTGCGGCCGCCATCGGGTAGAACCCTCGCTGCTGCATCAACGCATGGAGGATCTCTTTGGCTTCATCATCACGACCGCGCTCCATTAGCAGATCGGCCTGCCAGTAACGCCATTCGTCCTTCTCTTTGGCTTCCATAGGTAAACGCGCCAGCCAGGTATTCAGCCCCCGGCGATCGCCCGTCCCCAGCGCCATTCGCACACGACGTTCCACCAGCGAGGTGGAGTTTGAGCGCATAATCGCATCGTCTCGCCAGCGCGCCTGTTCGTCGGTCACATCCGTGCCCATCAGTCGCCATGCAACGATGTCGCGCAACTCCTGGGTTTGGTCTTCATTAAGCTGCTGCGCCTGCACCAGCTGCGGGATCATCAGCCGCGCGTTTTCCACATCGTCACGCGCTACGCTGGCAAAGGCTACCGCCGCCATCTGGCGGGTAAAATCGGTCGCCCCCGTACTGCGCGCAAAGGTGAGAACGCTGTTGGGATCGTTTGCCAGTGCAATAATGGCGCCAGAGATGGTCTGGTAATCGGACGGCATCTGCCCCGCCAGCGTGGTCACCAGACGCGTGTTTCCGGCTTTCATCGCCAGACGGATGCGCTCAAGGTAGGCCAGGGGGTCCTGCTTGCCGGAGGCGCGCCATGCGCCAAACAGCGAATCGCAGGCGTTTGGCTGGCTTTTTCCGGTCAGCCACAGCTCTTTCGCCCCAGCCCAGGCCTCCTCCTGCTGACCGGTGGCCCATTTTGCATAGTAGTAGTTACACTGGGCTTCGGTGGTATTCGGCTTATCAGGACTGAACGCCAGCAGGCCACGCCAGTCTTCACGGCGCGCCAGTTCGTTCACAAAGCGAGACTGCAGAGTCCGCGCCGGCGGCAGGGTCGGGTTCGCCTGAATGAAATTATTCACGGTGACGGTCGGTTGATTCATGAGATCGTCCGTGATCTGACGATACTCCAGATACGGATACAGCGGATAATCCTTCAGCGTCGGCATCAGCGCCTGCACGGTCTCCATCTGCTTGTTGTCCCACGCCTGTTTAATCTGGGCGTAGCGGTTACGTTGTTCATCCAGTGAATCGGCATGCACCGCCTGGCTTACCGCCATTACGCATACGCTGGCAGCCAGCAGACGCCAGACCACCCGTTTGGCTTTTTCCACAAGCTCTTCCTCATTGTTTTTTCGTCAATTGCAGCGTCTTGCCACGTCAAAGTCTAATCAACTTATGCTAACCAGGCATCCTGCAACGCGCCACGTCATGGACACTTTTTTACCTTTCTTGCGCGTTTTAACACTCCCGACGTTCCTGGCTGGGATTAGGACGGGAAAAAGGCTACACTTCGAGGCTGAATTCCATTCTCATTACGATAAAAGAGGCGAAGTCCAACGTGGCTCAATTCGTTTATACCATGCATCGTGTCGGCAAAGTGGTTCCGCCGAAACGTCATATTCTTAAAAATATCTCGCTGAGCTTCTTCCCGGGCGCAAAAATTGGTGTTCTGGGTCTCAACGGTGCCGGTAAGTCCACCCTGCTGCGCATCATGGCCGGCATCGATACAGACATCGAAGGTGAAGCCCGTCCGCAGCCTGGCATCAAAATTGGTTACCTGCCGCAGGAACCTCAGCTGAACCCGGAACACACCGTCCGTGAGTCCGTCGAAGAAGCCGTTGCTGAAGTCGTCAACGCCCTGAAAGGCCTGGATGAAGTGTATGCCAAATACGCCGAGCCGGATGCGGACTTCGATAAACTGGCCGCACAGCAAGGCAAGTTTGAAGAGATCATCCAGGCGCATGACGGCCACAACCTGAACGTGCAGCTGGAGCGCGCCGCTGACGCTCTGCGTCTGCCGGACTGGGATGCGAAAATTGCAAACCTCTCCGGTGGTGAACGCCGTCGCGTGGCGCTGTGCCGCCTGCTGCTGGAAAAACCAGACATGCTGCTGCTCGACGAACCAACTAACCACCTGGATGCGGAATCCGTAGCGTGGCTGGAGCGCTTCCTGCACGACTTCGAAGGCACCGTGGTGGCGATTACCCACGACCGTTACTTCCTCGACAACGTTGCCGGCTGGATCCTGGAGCTGGACCGCGGTGAAGGTATTCCATGGGAAGGCAACTACTCTTCCTGGCTGGAGCAGAAAGATCAGCGTCTGGCGCAGGAAGCGTCTCAGGAAGCGGCGCGTCGTAAGTCTATCGAGAAAGAGCTGGAGTGGGTACGTCAGGGCACGAAAGGCCGTCAGTCCAAGGGCAAAGCCCGTCTGGCACGCTTTGAAGAGCTTAACAATACCGAATACCAGAAACGTAACGAAACCAACGAACTGTTTATTCCACCTGGAGCACGTCTGGGGGATAAAGTGGTTGAAGTGACCAACCTGCGTAAGTCCTACGGCGACCGTGTGCTGATCGACGATCTCACTTTCTCCGTACCGAAAGGGGCTATCGTTGGGATCATCGGTCCGAACGGCGCGGGTAAATCGACTCTGTTCCGCATGATGTCCGGTCAGGAACAGCCTGACAGCGGTTCTATCACCCTGGGTGAAACCGTGAAGCTGGCGTCCGTTGACCAGTTCCGTGACGCGATGGATAACAGCAAAACCGTGTGGGAAGAAGTTTCCGGCGGTCTGGATATCATGCGTATCGGCAACACCGAGATGCCAAGCCGCGCCTACGTTGGCCGCTTTAACTTCAAAGGCACCGACCAGGGCAAACGCGTAGGCGAGCTGTCCGGCGGTGAGCGCGGTCGTCTGCACCTGGCGAAGCTGCTGCAGGTGGGCGGTAACGTACTGCTGCTCGATGAACCAACCAACGACCTGGACATCGAAACCCTGCGCGCGCTGGAAAACGCCCTGCTGGAGTTCCCGGGCTGCGCGATGGTTATCTCGCACGACCGTTGGTTCCTTGACCGTATCGCGACCCACATTCTGGACTACCAGGATGAAGGTAAAGTGGAGTTCTTCGAAGGTAACTTCACCGAATACGAAGAGTACAAGAAACGCACGCTGGGCGCAGACGCGCTGGAGCCGAAGCGTATTAAGTACAAGCGTATTGCGAAATAAAAGCAAAACGGCAACTTCGGTTGCCGTTTTTTATGGTTGCTCCCTCTCCCCC
>NZ_RXRN01000049.1:0-7939 GCF_003986875.1 Enterobacter sp. WCHEn090032 | reverse complement strand
GCACTAGCCCTCCTCCATCGCAATCACAATCGCCTCGCCCATCTTCCTCAACGCCTCGCGATGCTTATCCGTTGGCGGCAGCGCCACGTTGATCCGCAGGCAGTTGCGGTACTTCCCGGAGGCGGAAAACAGCGACCCGGCCGCAGCCTGGATCTTCAGCCGACACAGCTGCTTGCTGACGCAGACCATATCCACGTTTTCCGGTAACTCAACCCATAGCAGGAAGCTCCCCTGCGGGCGCGTGACGCAAATCTCTGCCGGGAAATACTGCCGCACCCAGCAGGTGTAGGTTTCCATATTCTGCTGATAAATCTGGCGCATACGACGCACGTGGCGATGGTAATGGCCGTCGCGGATAAACGCCGCCACCGCCATCTGCGTGCCCGGCACGTTAAACCCGCCCGCGGCGTATTTCATGTGCATCACCCGGTCGTAGTAGCGTCCCGGCACAATCCAGCCGACGCGCAGGCCCGGCGCCACGGTTTTGGTAAACGAGCTGCAGAGGAGTACGCGGCCGTCGATATCCATCGAATGAATGGTGCGCGGGCGCGGGTACTCGGCGGCCAGCTCGCCATAAATATCGTCCTCAACAATCACGATATCGTGCCGCTGGGCGAGGGCTAAGACCTGTTTTTTTCGTGCTTCCGGCATGATAAACCCGAGCGGATTGTTGCAGTTGGGCACCAGGATCACCGCCTTGATTGGCCACTGCTCCAGCGCCAGCTCAAGCGCCTCGATGCTGATCCCGGTTTCAGAATCGGTGGGAATTTCAATCGCCTTAATATCGAAGCCGCGCAGCATCTGCATGGTGCCGTGAAACGACGGTGACTCCACCGCCACGATATCCCCCGGTTTGCATACTGAGAGCAGGGCGATGGAGAGCGCGCCGTGGCAGCCGTTGGTGATCACAATGTCGCTTGCCGATACGGTGGAGCCGCTGTCCAGCATCAGGCGGGCAATCTGCTCGCGCAGCTCCAGGCGCCCGTCCAGCACGTCATAGCTCAGCATCTCGCCCGGGTTATGCTGCGCAATGCGGCTCATTTCGCGCCACAGGGGTTTCAGGCTCGGCTGGCTAATGTCCGGCGAACCGCCGCCGAAGGAGATCATCTCTTTGTCGGCGCGGGCATCCAGCAGCATCATCACCTCGTCCCACTGGGTGACGTCCACCGGGCGCTGCACCGGGCGGGTCATCGCCGGGACGGGCGGCTGGGCCTTGCGCGGCGAGACAAAATAGCCGGAGCGCGGCTGAGGGGTGATCAGCTGGAGGTTTTCGAGGATCTGATAGGCCTGCTGTATGGTGCTGATACTTACGCCGTGTTCCTGGCTCAGCGCGCGTACCGACGGCAGACGTTCGCCGCTGCGATACAGCCCTTGTTCAATGCGTTCTGCCAGTAGATTGGCCAGATGTTGGTAGCGCGTCATGCTGTATCCTTTGTTTTCACCATACAGATTGTTAAACCAGTACAGATTGATAGGCTAAACGCCATGCAGATACCGTTTTAGCGGATCTGTATGGTAAACAAAAGCAATTTTTGAATCTGTATTGTACAGGCCGTTTTCCATGATGATAAGCCCACTGGCACAGCGAGGAGAGCATCATGGAATTCTACGAAAATCGTTCAAAACGTCCGTTTATCGCCTTTGTCTGGATCGCGAAAACGCTGCGTAACTGGTATCGCATCAACCGTACCCGTCGCATTCTGAGCCAGATGAGCGACGAGCAGCTCAAGGACATTGGGTTGTCGCGTAATGATGTGTGATCCACGTCGTCGCCGGGTGGCGGCTGCGCCTTACCCGGCCTACTCGATCCCGTAGGCCCGGTAAGCGTAGCGCCACCGGGCGATTTTCAGCGCAACAGCTCAAACGTCTGCCGCTTCGGCCTTTCCAGCAAATCCAGCGTCTCCTGATACGACCGCACGTTGTTATAGCCCATCACCAGCCCGTAGCGTTTGCCCGACCCGCGATACCACTCCGAAAGCGCATTAACCTGCAGTTGCTGTTCCTGCCAGCAGCGCGCCACGTCCTGGTCAGCGCTTCCTCTGGTGAGAAATGCCACGATATGCATCCCGCCATCGTTTTGCTCGGTGAAAAACAGATCGCCATACACCTCACGCAGGGCGGCAATCATCCACTCCCGGCGGGTCTGATACAGGGCGCGCATCTTCTTCAGATGCCGGAAAAAATGGCCTTCATTGAGAAAGGTGGTGAGGATTTTTTGCGTCAACACCGGCTGGCCGCTGGTGGTAATGTCTGCGCAGTCGGTAAAGGCCCCGACGGTGCTGGCGGGCATCACCACGTAGCCCATGCGCAGCGACGGCATAATGGTTTTACTGAAGGTGCCCATAAAGATTACCCGGTCGTGCCGATCGAGGCTTTTCAGCGACGGCAGAACCTTGCGGGTGTAGTGAAACTCCCCGTCGTAATCGTCTTCGATAATCCATGCGTCGTTCTGGCTGGCCCAGTCGAGCAACTGCTGTTTACGCGGCAAAGAGAGCGTGACCGCCAGCGGACTCTGGTGCGACGGGGTCACGATGGCAAAACGGGCGTCGCGATGGTGACGGAGCAGGTATTCTGTGTCGATACCGTTGCGGTCGACCGGCACGGTGTGCAGGCGCGGCACGATCCGCTTGAGCAACTGCTGCCCCATAAAATAGCCCGGATCTTCAAACACCACCTTGTCGCTGCGGCTGGCAAGGGTGTCGAGGATCAGGCGCAGGCTGCCGCTGTAGCCGCTGGTAATCAGCACCTGTTCGGCAGTGCAGGACAATCCGCGTGAGATGTTGAGATAGCGGGCGATGGCCTGACGCAGCGGATACCAGCCCAGCACCGGCGGGTTGAGCATCTCCTCCTGGCGCATGGAACGCGTCGCCTGGCCTGCCAGCAGCAGCCACTTTTTATAGGGGAAGCTGTCGAGGGAGGGGATGCCGGGACGCAGAAAACCTGCCCGCTCGCGCTGGCTGATAAGCGAGGCCGGAAGCGTGCCGGTGGCCTGTTCCACCGGCGCAGGAGTGGCCGGCAGCAGGAGGTCCGGGTTGACCCGCGTGCCGCGCGCGCCCTGGCTTACCAGATACCCTTCCCCCGTCAGAATGGCATACGCCGTTTCGACGGTTTTGCGCGCCACCTTCAGCTCTTCCGCCAGCACGCGGATGGCAGGCACCTTATCGCCCGGCTTCAGCACGCCGCGCGTGATGTTGTCGCGATAGCGGGAATAAATCTCGTGATAGCCCGGCTTCATGTCCTACCTCATTTCACGCTTTTTGTATCTTTTTACTATGTCATGAACGGCGTAGATTTGCCTCATCGCATCACACATACCGTGTAAATCAGAGGAAAGACCATGAGCACTCGCGTCAACCACCACAAAGTCACACCTGCCCTCGCTAACGCGCTGTCTGCCCTGAGCATGGAGGTGGCGAAAACCTCCATCGACCCGGCGCTGAAGCATCTGATCGACATTCGCGTGTCGCAGCTGAACGGCTGTACGTTCTGCCTGGATATGCACTCGAAAGAGGCGAAAATTGCCGGCGAGCGCGAGCTGCGACTCTACCATCTGGCGGCATGGCGCGAGTCCCCGCTGTTCAGCGCCCGTGAAAAAGCAGCGCTGGCCTTCACCGAAGCGCTGACCCAAATCGGCGTTCATGGCGTGAGCGATGCGCTCTACCGCAGCGTGGCGGAGCACTTCTCAGATGTGGAGATTTCAGAGCTGAACTTCGCCATCGTGGCGATCAACGCCTGGAACCGTCTGGGGATCACCTCCCGCATGGCGCCGGGCGCGCTGGACGCGGCTTACGGGCTGAACAAGGCTAACCTGGAATAATTCCGCGCTCGCGGATCATCGCCACCAGCGCCCGCAACCCCGGCGGGACGTGGCGATGGCCAGGATAGTACAGGCGCAGCCCGGCAAACGGCTGTGCCCAGTCGTTTAAGACGCTCGCCAGCTCCCCGCTTTTCAGCTCTTCCTGAATATAGAGTTCCGGTAAAAAACCGACCCCTAGCCCCGCTTTCACGGCGCGGATCGAGGCGAAGAGATCGGAGGTGGCAAAGCGCGGCGGCACGGCCAGCGCGTACGTTTCCCCCCGACGGGCCAGCTCCCAGCGGTAGATCCCGCCGTGGGCCATACGCATGCCGATCCCCTGGTGCTGCAGCAGATCGTCCGGCGTCTCGGGTATGCCGTGACGGGCGAAGTAGTCCGGCGTGGCGGTGACAAGCTGGCGGATCTCGCCGGTCAGCGGCACGGCGATCATGTCCTGCGGGACGGACTCTTCAAGGCGGATCCCCGCGTCATAGCCTTCCGCAACGATGTCGATCATCCTCGCTTCGCTCAGCGTTTCCACGCGCATTTTCGGGTAGCGGATCATGAAGTCGATCAGCAGCTGGTCCAGAAACAGGGCGCCGATATGGTTCGGCACGTTGAGGCGCAGCGTGCCGGCAGGTTCCCCGGTGTCGCTGTGGATCTCCTCCCCGGCGAGACGGATCTCCTGCAGGGCCGGGCCAATTCGCGCCACATAGCGCTGCCCGGCGTCGGTGAGGGCCACGCTGCGGGTGGTGCGGTTAAAAAGGCGCGTCTCAAGGCGGCTCTCCAGCCCGGCGATGGCGTTGCTGACCGCGGTGGCGGACATCCCCAGCTCCTGCGCCGCGCCGCGAAAGCTGCCGCGTCGCACCACCGCCATCACCACTTCCAGCTCTGTCAGACCTGAACGATGCATAGATTATCCTGAAAATCGAAACAACCCTTGCAGCATAGCGTGGATTATCGCAACGGAGAAGCCGTGCCAGACTGGACCCACACAACCTGAGGAGGATGATATGCACATCATCGAACAGATCTTTATCAACGGCGAGTTTGTTACCCCGCACGGTACCGAACGTTTTGACTTGTACAACCCGGCAACGGCGCAGGTTATGGGTCAGGTTCGCCTGGCGGATGAGGTTGACGCCGAACGCGCTATCGCGGCGGCGAAAGCGGCGTTTCCGGCGTGGTCCCGGACCACAAAGCAGACGCGCATCGACGCGCTGAAGCGGATGCACGCCGCCGTGGCTGCCCGTCACGATGCGCTGCTGGACGCCATTGTCGAGGAGTACGGCGCGCCGGCTTCGCGCTCGGCGTGGATGGCAAGCTACCCGGCGGAGGTGATTGCTCAGGCCATTGCGGCACTGGAGGCGTTTGAGTTTGTCAGCACCGCAGGTGCCGCAACGGTACAGATGACGCCGCTTGGCGTGGCCGGGCTGATCACGCCGTGGAACAGCGATGCGGGGTTTATCTGCGGCAAACTGGCGGCCGCGCTCGCCGCGGGCTGCACGGCGGTGATCAAGCCGAGCGAAATGAGCGCCCTGCAAACGCAGATCGTTACCGAAGCGCTGCGCGATGCTGAATTGCCGCCGGGGGTGTTTAATATCGTCACCGGGCGCGGCGAGACGGTGGGCGAAACCCTCAGCCGTCATCCGGACGTGGCGAAGATCTCGTTTACCGGTTCGACCCATACCGGCAAGGCGATCCTGCGTAACGCGGCGGAAAGCTTTAAGCGCGTGACGCTGGAGTTAGGCGGTAAATCGCCGACGATTCTGCTGGAGGATGTGGATCTGGCGCAAGCGATCCCGCTGGTGATTCAGGCCGGATTTATGAACAGCGGGCAGGCGTGCGTGGCCGGGACGCGCATTCTGGTGCCGCAGTCACGCAAGACAGAAATGGAAGCCGCGCTGGCGCAGGCCGTGGCGGCGGTGAAATCCGGCGACCCGCGCAATAGCGCGACAGAGGTTGGCCCGATGGTCAGCGAGAAGCAGTGGCAGCGGGTACAGGGGTACATCCGCAAAGGGATCGAAGAGGGGGCACGCCTGCTGGCGGGCGGCGAAGGGCGGCCGGACGGGACGCGGGACGGCTGGTTCGTGCGTCCGACGCTGTTTGCCGACGTGAACAACCGGATGACCATTGCCCGTGACGAGATTTTTGGCCCGGTGCTGTGCGTGATCCCTTATCAGGACGAGGCGGAGGCGATCGCCATCGCCAATGATACCGAGTACGGCCTGAGCGCGATGGTGCTGGGCCGTGATGAAGAGCGGGCCCATCGCGTGGCGCAGCAGATTGTCTCCGGCCGCGTGCTGGTAAACACCCTGGCGCATGAGCCGAAAGCGCCGTTTGGCGGGTTCAAACACTCCGGCGTAGGGCGCGAGATGGGCGAGTGGGGGATCCGGGCGTTTATGGAGCCGCGGTCGATTGTGAGCTAAAACCCGCCCGGTGGCGCTACGCTTACCGGGCCTACATGCGCCCGTAGGCCGGATAAGCGCAGCGCCATCCGGCACAACATTTCGCTTCTTGCCGAAGCATTGCGTTTTTCCCTCCTGCATTCTCTCCCCAACATCACAGCGGAGAGAAAATCATGATCGCAGTCCTTTTTGAAGCCAAAGCCGAGCCTGCTCATCAGGCGCGCTACCTGCAGCTGGCCGCCGAACTGAAGCCGCTGCTGGCGGAGATCGACGGCTTTATTGATATCGAACGTTTTCAGAGCCTGACCACCGACGGCAAAATCCTGTCTCTTTCCTGGTGGCGGGATGAAGAGGCTGTCCGCCGCTGGAAGCAGAACGTCTTTCACCAGGCGGCGCAGGCCGAAGGGCGGGAGTCGATTTTTGCGTACTACCGCCTTCGGGTGGCGCAGGTCGTGCGGGAATATACCTCTGAAACCGGAGGGCATGCCGATGTATGACGTTCATGTCAATTTCCGTGATATCCCGGGTGAACTGGCGCGTTTTGGACAGCTTCTGGGCCGCAACGGCGTTGGGCTGGAGGGCGGTGGCGTATTCGGTACGGAAGCCCATTTCCTGGTGGAAGATGGGGAGAAAGCGCGACGCGTGCTGCTTGACGCCGGGTTTACCGTACAGGCGGTGCGAAAGCCGGTGATCAGAAAGCTCAAGCAGGCGCGCCCCGGAGAGCTGGGCGAGATCGCGGCGGCCCTGGCGGCAGGCGGTGTGTCTATCCTGACTCAGTACAGCGACCATGCGAATCACCTTATTCTGCTGACGGATGATGATAAGCTGGCCGCAGAGATCACCGAACCCTGGGCGACCCATGTTAAAGACGAGCTTACCCCCTGATAACAGCGCGGCGCTGGAGCTGGCCATTGCCGCAGTGGCGGCTGCAATGGCCGATCCGTCGCGCGTGAAGATGCTCTGCGCGCTGATGGACGGGCGGGCGTGGACGGCCACCGAACTGAGCGCGGCGGCAGAGGTTGCGCCATCGACCGCCAGCGGGCATCTCGCCCGGCTGGTGGAAGGAAAGCTGATCACCTGCCTGTCGCAAGGGCGGCATCGCTATTATCGCCTTGCCGGACCCGACGTCGCGGCGCTGGTGGAGCAGATGATGGGGCTCTCCTGGAGCCGCATCACGCCGCCGGAAACCTCCGCGCCAGAAGCCCTGCGTGAAGCCCGAACCTGCTACGACCATCTTGCCGGTACGGTGGCGGTGCAGATCTATGATTTTATGCAGGCAGAAGGCTGGCTGGAGGCAGACGGTTCCGCGCTGACGCTGTATGGCCGGGAGCAGTTCCTGACGCTCGGCATTTCGTTAAGTGCTCATCCCCGTCGCAAGGCTTGCTGCGCCTGCCTGGACTGGAGCGAGCGGCGGTTTCACCTGGGAGGTGAGGCCGGCGCGGCGCTGCTCGATCATCTGGAAAATAAAGGCTGGATCCAGCGGGTGGCGGGGTACAGGGAGGTGGTGGTGACGGCGTCGGGGAAGGCCGCTGTAAAGAGGTTTTTTAGCCGCTAAACGCCTCTGCGTGAGGGGTTACCTCAACGCCACGCATGCACGGAGGGCCCCCTCTCCCTCGAGGGAGAGGGCTGGGGTGAGGGGGAACATACGGCTGTGGTGGTCATTCCGTTCACATTATGTTCCTTGCTACTCTGTAACAGCATGACCTGTGAACGTGCCAGGGCGGCTCAATCGCCGCCG
>NZ_RXRN01000048.1:0-8664 GCF_003986875.1 Enterobacter sp. WCHEn090032 | reverse complement strand
AGTGAGGGCATCAGGCCGCACCGATTACAGCGTCACACCACTCTTAAAGATCGCCAGCTCGCGGAAATCGTTCTTCTCGTTACAGGTCTGCTTGCCGTTAGCAAATTCCACAATGCTGTCCACAAACTCCGCCAGTAGCTCAGGCATCGCTTTACCGTGAATCAGCTGTCCGGCATCAAAGTCGATCCAGTGTTTTTTCTTCGCCGCCAGCTCGCTGTTGGTGGCGATTTTCACCGTCGGTACAAAACCGCCGTACGGCGTGCCGCGGCCAGTGCTGAACAGCACCATATGGCAGCCTGCGCCAGCCAGCGCGCTGGTGGCGACCGCATCATTTCCGGGGGCGCTCAGCAGGTTGAGACCATGCGTTTTCAGGCGCTCGCCGTAGCGCAGCACATCGACGACCTGGCTCGCGCCCGCTTTCTGGGTGCAGCCGAGGGATTTCTCTTCAAGCGTGGTGATCCCGCCCGCTTTATTACCCGGCGACGGGTTCTCATAAATCGGCTGGTTATGGGCGATGAAGTACTGTTTGAAGTCATTCACCATGGTGACGGTCTTCTCAAACGTCGCTTCGTCACGGCAGTGGCTCATCAGAATACGCTCTGCACCGAACATCTCCGGCACTTCGGTCAGCACCGTCGTGCCGCCGTTGGCGATCACGTAGTCCGAGAAACGGCCCAGCATCGGGTTGGCGGTGATACCGGACAAGCCATCGGACCCGCCGCATTCCAGACCAAATTTCAGCTCGCTCAGTTTGCCCGGCTCGCGCTTGTCATGACGCATCACCTCATAAAGCTGATGAAGCTGCTCAATGCCCGCTTCCACCTCGTCATCCTGATGCTGACACACCATAAAATGCACGCGCTCAGGGTCAAACTCACCCAGCGTCTCGCGGAAGGCGTCCACCTGGTTGTTCTCGCAGCCGAGGCCGATCACCAGCACCGCACCCGCATTCGGATGACGCACCATGTTTTGCAGCATGGTACGGGTATTGATATGGTCGTCACCCAGCTGGGAGCAGCCGTAGGTATGGCTGAAGAGATGCACCCCGTCAGTGCCTTCGGCATTATTGGTCTCTTTCAGAAAGCGCGTCTGGATCTGACGCGCAATCCCATTGACGCAGCCGACGGTCGGGAGGATCCACAGCTCGTTGCGGATCCCCACCTCGCCGTTGGCGCGACGGTAGACCTGCACCTCGCGATCCGCAGCCTGAACGCTTTCTGCGGGTAGATCAGGTTGATAGCTGTACTCGTCCAGATCGCTAAGATTGGTGCGGGTATTGTGGGAATGAAGATGTTCACCTGGCTCAATATCCGCTAACGCATGCCCAATCGGCAGACCGTACTTCACGACGTTGTCCCCTTTGGCGAGAGGCTTCACGGCAAACTTATGTCCGCGAGCAATCGCCTGACGCAGGGTGACGCTCTGGTTATCAACGGTCACCACGTCGCCTTCAGCGAGATCCGTCAGCGCGACGGCCACGTTATCCAGCGAATGGATTTTGATGTATTGCATATCAACCTCAAACGGCCTTAGTTCAGTTCAATGGCGAAGTAGTCGCGCGCATTGTTAAAGCAGATGTTTTTCACCATTTCGCCCAGCAGCTGGATATCCGCCGGCGCTTCGCCTGCGTGTACCCAGCGGCCAATCATCTGGCACAGGATGCGGCGGAAGTATTCATGTCGGGTATAGGACAGGAAGCTGCGGCTGTCGGTCAGCATGCCGACAAAGCGGCTTAACAGGCCAAGCTGCGCCAGCTGCGTCATCTGACGCTCCATACCGTCTTTCTGATCGTTGAACCACCACCCGGAACCGAACTGCATCTTGCCCGGCATCCCTTCACCCTGGAAGTTGCCGACCATGGTGCCCAGCACTTCGTTATCGCGCGGGTTCAGGCAGTAGAGAATGGTTTTTGGCAGCAGATTTTGTTCGTTCTGCTTGCTCAGCAGCTTAGACAGCGCTTCAGCCAGCGGACGGTCGTTGATGGAGTCGAAGCCCACATCCGCGCCCAGCAGCATAAACTGGCGCTGGTTGTTATTACGCAGCGCGCCGATATGGTACTGCTGTACCCAGCCGCGACGGGCATATTCTGCGCCGAGGAATACCAGTACCGCCGTTTTGAACTGCGCCACTTCATGCTCGCTCAGGGACTCACCGGAAAGACGACGCGCCAGAATGCTGTCCAGCTCGGCTTCGTTTGATTCCGCGAACAGCACCACATCCAGCGCATGGTCAGACACTTTACAGCCGTGCGCCGCGAAGTGATCCAGCCGTTTGGTCAGCGCGGTTTGCAGGTCTGCGAAACGACGGATGTCGGTATCAGAAACCTCGGCCAGCTTTGCCATGTAATCCTTAAATGTGGCCTGTTCGATATTAAAAGCTTTATCCGGGCGCCAGCTTGGCAACACTTTGATGTCAAACGCGCTGTCTTTGGCGATGGCCGCATGGTGTTCGAGAGCGTCAATCGGATCGTCGGTGGTGCCCACCATTTTTACGTTCATCTGCTTCATGATGCCGCGCGCGGAGAAGTTATCCTGCGCCAGCAGCGCATTACACCGATCCCAGATCTCATCCGCGGTCGCTGGAGAGAGCAGTGTTCCGGTGATACCAAACGGACGGCGGAGCTCAAGGTGCGTCCAGTGGAATAATGGGTTGCCGATGGTGTGCGGAACGGTCGCCGCCCAGGCGTCAAACTTCTCGCGGTCAGTGGCGTCGCCGGTACACAGGCGTTCAGCCACGCCGTTGGTGCGCATGGCGCGCCATTTGTAATGGTCACCTTTCAGCCAGATGTCATACAGGTTTTTGAAACGGTAATTTTCGGCAACCTGCTGCGGCGGTAAATGGCAGTGGTAGTCGAAAATTGGCTGGTCTTTGGCGTAGTCGTGGTACAGGCGGCGGGCAAATTCGGTATCTAACAGAAAATCTTCAGTCATAAACGGCGTCATTATCGTCTTCCTCATTACGGGAGCGTCAGAAAGCGTATGTTCATATGCTGCAAAGTTATCACACCAATTTCCACCCACCGAACCTTTTTTCGTGAGAGAGATCAATAAACGCCAACAAATTCATTCCCCTCACTGGAACAAACCCTGCTGCAGGCCGCGCCATTACTGGCTTTGCCCGCAGCGACGAATGTCCCCACAAATAATCATACATTTGTGATGTCACTCACCTTTTAAAGTTGTATGACAAGTTATCTTTTCGCCGTCGCAAACACTTAGCCGACGGAATGCATTACCGGTGTGAGAGACATCGGGTTTAACGGTACGGATACCGACTTATGCACGCTTACTTATGGCAAGGTTCGGGCCGTTCCGGGAGCTGTTCCCGGCTACGCCCCTCCCGTTACACAACGGCTCCCGGCAACGGTTGAGCGGTTGCCGTGCTCTGGCGCGGAAATAACATAACGATGAGGTTTTAGATGCGTAAAATTAAAGGGTTACGTTGGTATATGATCGCGCTGGTGACGTTAGGCACCGTGCTGGGCTACCTGACGCGTAACACCGTGGCAGCAGCAGCGCCAACGTTAATGGAAGAGCTGCATATCTCCACGCAGCAATACTCCTACATCATTGCCGCTTATTCCGCGGCGTATACCATCATGCAGCCGGTGGCAGGCTATGTGCTGGATATTCTCGGGACCAAAATCGGTTATGCCTTCTTCGCCATCGCCTGGGCGGTGTTCTGCGGGGCAACGGCGCTGGCAGGCAGCTGGGGCGGTCTGGCGCTGGCACGCGGCGCGGTGGGTGCCGCGGAAGCCGCGATGATCCCTGCCGGGCTGAAAGCCAGCTCGGAGTGGTTCCCGGCAAAAGAGCGTTCGATTGCGGTCGGTTATTTCAACGTGGGCTCGTCCATCGGGGCGATGATTGCGCCGCCGCTGGTGGTGTGGGCTATCGTAATGCACAGCTGGCAGATGGCGTTTATCATCTCTGGCGTGCTGAGCTTTGCCTGGGCAATAGCGTGGCTGCTGTTCTATAAGCACCCGCGTGACCAGAAAAAACTGTCTGAAGAAGAGCGTGACTACATAATTGGTGGTCAGGAAGCGCAGCATCAGACCAACAACGGCAAGAAAATGACCGTCTGGCAGATCCTGGGCACCCGTCAGTTCTGGGGTATCGCCCTGCCGCGTTTCCTCGCGGAACCCGCCTGGGGTACCTTTAACGCCTGGATCCCACTGTTCATGTTTAAAGTCTACGGCTTTAACCTGAAAGAGATTGCCATGTTCGCCTGGATGCCAATGCTGTTCGCAGACCTGGGCTGTATCGTTGGCGGCTACCTGCCACCGCTGTTCCAGCGCTGGTTTGGCGTGAACCTGATTGTCTCCCGTAAAATGGTCGTGACCATGGGCGCGCTGCTGATGATTGGCCCGGGGATGATCGGCTTGTTCACCAGCCCGTATGTGGCTATCGCCCTGCTGTGCATCGGCGGTTTTGCGCACCAGTCCCTGTCCGGCGCGCTGATCACCCTCTCCTCTGACGTCTTTGGTCGTAACGAAGTGGCCACCGCCAACGGTCTGACCGGGATGGCCGCCTGGACCGCAAGTACGATGTTTGCGCTGGTGGTTGGCGCGCTGGCGGATACCATCGGCTTCAGCCCGCTGTTTGCGGTACTGGCGGTCTTCGACCTGATGGGCGCGGTGGTGATCTGGACGGTGCTGAAAAGCAAATCGGCAGAAGAGCTGGCGAAAGAGTCTCTCGGAAAACCGGCGACGCAGAGTTAGCAACCATTTTTCCGCCGGGTGGCGCTACGCTTACCCGGCCTACAAAACCCGTAGGCCCGTGCAAGCGAAGCGCCGCCGGGCATTTAAAGGCCGCTCAGTAGCGGCTTTTTTAATGGCAAAATCTGGAGAGTGGCACGCAAAAGTGGTATAACAAATCATCTGCCGTACCCTGCCTGGAGCGCATATGGAAATCACCGAACCACGTCGTTTATATCAACAACTTGCTGCCGAGCTGAAAAATCGCATCGAGCAAGGGGTCTATCTTGTCGGTGACAAACTTCCCGCCGAGCGTTTTATCGCGGATGAAAAAAGCGTCAGCCGCACGGTGGTGCGCGAAGCGATTATCATGCTGGAAGTGGAAGGCTACGTTGAGGTACGCAAAGGCTCCGGCATTCACGTGATTTCCAATCTGCCGAAACACTCCCCCGTCGCGGACGAAAGTCTGGAATTTGCCAGCTATGGCCCGTTTGAGCTGCTCCAGGCTCGCCAGCTGATCGAAAGCAATATTGCCGAATTTGCGGCGACGCAGGTGACCAAGCAGGACATCATGAAATTGATGGAAATCCAGGAGAATGCCCGCAAGGAAAAATGTTTCCGCGATTCAGAGTGGGATCTGCAGTTCCACGTTCAGGTGGCTCTGGCCACGCAAAATACGGCACTGGCGGCAATCGTTGAGAAAATGTGGACTCAGCGCGTTCACAACCCGTACTGGAAAAAACTGCACGACCATATCGATTCCCGTACCGTCGACAACTGGTGTGACGATCACGATCAAATTCTTAAGGCGCTGATTCGTAAAGATCCTCATGCCGCTAAACTGGCGATGTGGCAGCACCTGGAAAACACCAAGCAGATGCTGTTCAATGAAACCAGCGACGACTTCGAATTTAACGCTGACCGCTATCTTTTTGCCGATAATCCTGTTGTTCATCTTGATACGGCCTCCAGTGGCGCAAAATAGATGACCTTTCTGCTGGCAGGCGCTTCGCTGCGCCTTCCGGCTTAAGTGGGTAAGCAAAACATATATAGTGTCAGCCTTTGTAAATCCCCTCGCTCACTTCCTGGCCTTACGCCAAAATCAACTCGCCCCTGCAAATTCTGTGACGCAGAACGTTGGGCTTTGTTACAATTGGATTCACTTCGTTATTTTGTAAGTTAGTGCTTGCTAACCAGCCAATTAACAGGGAACAGTGTTGGCCACACCGCAATGTGTCCGCGAGCGACCATAATGAAATCACAACAATGTCGCCGTGCTGTTTGTCCCGGATAACAGGCGTGACGTTAACCGATTTCCAGGAACACTGAATGGAACTTTTGACCCAACTACTGCATGCCCTCTGGGCGCAGGATTTTGAAACGCTGGCCAACCCTTCCATGATTGGCATGCTCTATTTTGTCTTGTTTATGATCCTGTTCCTCGAGAACGGTTTGCTGCCTGCTGCGTTCCTGCCCGGTGACAGTTTACTGGTGCTTGTCGGCGTGCTGTGTGCCAAAGGGGCGATGGCATTTCCGCAAACCATTCTGTTACTGACCGTCGCCGCGAGTCTCGGCTGCTGGGTGAGCTACATCCAGGGCAGATGGCTGGGCAATACCCGGATCGTTCAGAACTGGCTCTCGCATCTGCCTGCGCACTATCATCAGCGGGCGCACCACCTGTTCCATAAACACGGGCTTTCAGCGCTGCTGATAGGCCGTTTTATCGCCTTTGTACGCACCCTGTTGCCGACCATTGCTGGCCTTTCCGGGCTGAGCAGCACACGCTTCCAGTTCTTTAACTGGATGAGCGGCCTGCTGTGGGTGCTTATTCTGACCACACTGGGCTATGCGCTGGGTAAAACCCCGGTCTTCATGAAATATGAGGACCAGCTGATGTCCTGCCTGATGCTGCTGCCCGTTGTTCTGCTGGTCTTCGGCCTGATTGGCTCGCTGGTCGTCCTGTGGAAAAAGAAATATGGAGCCAGAGGCTAACGATGGTTATCTCGCCGTTCGCCCTGCGCCGCTTTGCCTGTGCCGCGATTGCCCTGGTGGTCATCAGCGCCCTGCTGCTGGCCTGGAGCGCGCTTTCGCATCAGGAATCGACGCTGGCCATTCGCCCGATAAACCAGGGGGCGAGCGTGCCTGACGGCTTTTCTGTCTGGCATCATCTTGATGCGAACGGGATCCGCTTTAAGAGCATCACCCCGCAGGACGACGTTTTACTGATTAAGTTTGATTCCCGTGCGCAAAGTGCCGCCGCGAAAGTGGTTCTCGACCGTACGCTGCCGCACGGGTATATCATCGCTCAGCAGGAAGATGACAGCCAGCCTGCTGCCTGGCTGTCCTTGATTCGCGATACGTCACATCGGTTCGGATAATTACCAGGATTCCGAATCTTTTCACCCACTTTGGTGAATCCCCCGTTTACTTACTATGCTTAAGTACGCGGAGCACCCCTCGAATGTACTCCGCATTAGTCTGGAACGCGGCTTACGCCGTAACACAATGGAAGGTTTCGATAATGAAATTCCGCATGACCCTGGCTCTGGCCCTTTTTTCTTTGAGCACAGCATCCTTTGCAAACTCTCTCTGTCAGGAGAAAGAACAGGATATTCAGCGTGAGATCGGCTATGCCGAAAAGCATAACAATCAGCACCGTGTTGATGGTCTTAAAAAAGCGCTGAGCGAAGTGAAAGCGAACTGTACAGACAGCAAGCTTCGTGCCGATCACCAGAAAAAAATCGCTGAACAGAAGGACGAGATAGCCGAACGCCGTCGCGACCTGCAGGAAGCGAAAGAGAAAGGCGATGCGGAAAAAATTGCTAAGCGCGAGAAGAAGCTGAAAGAAGCGCAGGACGACCTGAAAGCGCTGGAAGCTCGCGATTATTGAGTTAACGGAAATCTCAACAGGAGAGAATCATGTCAAAAGATACGACGTCTGAACATCTGCGCGCTGAACTGAAATCCCTGGCCGATACCCTGGAAGAGGTGCTGAACTCCTCTGCTGACAAGTCAAAGGAAGAGGTCAGCAAACTGCGTAGCAAAGCGGAGCAGGCACTCAAAGAGAGCCGCTATCGCCTGGGTGAAACCGGTGATGCACTGGCAAAACAGACCCGCGAAGCGGCTGCCCGTGCGGACGAATACGTGCGTGATAATCCATGGACGGGTGTCGGGATTGGTGCCGCAGTCGGTGTGGTACTGGGTGTCCTTCTGACGCGTCGTTGATATGGAAGATCCTCGTCACGCACAAGGGCCTGCTAATAACGTCCTCGGCATCGGCCAGCGTATTTTAACAACGCTGGTTGGCATTGCCGAAACGCGCGTCCGGCTGGCAGTGGTAGAGCTGGAAGAGGAGAAAGCGAACCTCTTCCAGATGCTGCTGATGCTGGGCCTGACCATGCTCTTCGCCGCGTTTGGTCTGATGAGCCTGATGGTGTTAATCATCTGGGCCATTGACCCGCAGTATCGTCTTAACGCGATGATTGCCACCACCGTCGTGCTGCTGGTTGCGGCGCTGATTGGCGGGATCTGGACGCTGCGTAAAGCACGCCAGTCCACTTTCCTGCGCCATACGCGTCAGGAGCTGGCTAACGATCGCGCCCTGCTGGAGGATGACAAGCCGTGAGCGGTAAAGCCGAACGTCAGAAGCGCAAAGCGTATCTGTTAAGCCAGATCCAGCAGCAACGGCTGGATCTGTCTGCCAGCCGTCGCGACTGGATTGATGCGACGCGACGCTTTGATCGTGGCTGGAACACCTTCCTGAGCCTGCGTTCCTGGGCCCTGGTCGGCAGTAGCGTGATGGCTATCTGGACGGTTCGTCATCCGAATATGCTGATCCGCTGGGCGCGGCGTGGCTTTGGCGCCTGGAGCGCCTGGCGTCTGGTGAAAGCCACAATTCGTCAGCAGCAGCTGCGGTGATAAAAGCAAAACGGTAACCCTGGTTACCGTTTTTTGTTTTGCGCCCTCTCCCT
>NZ_RXRN01000047.1:0-8919 GCF_003986875.1 Enterobacter sp. WCHEn090032 | reverse complement strand
TTGCCCCAGGCGGTGTTCGCCATCGTACCGGTAGTGCCGGATCTGGCCGTTATCCTTCTCTACGGTACGGCCGTGGATGTCATAGCGCCAGCGAATACCGTTCAGTTGCGTGACCCGGTTATGGGCAATCTTCTCTCCAGCGCCCTCTAACGGGTTACCAGCCGCATCCCAGCGCCACTGCTCTTGACCGGGCAGCATGCCGTACTTAACGAGCAGGCGCCCGGCTCTGTCGTACTGCCAGCGGTACCAGTTAAACGGGTTACCGTTCCGTACTTCCCGCACCAGGTTATTACGGTAGTCGTAATCCCAGCGGCGGGACCAGCGGCGCGGCGACGGGCGTTGGGCATTGCCGGTAAAGATGTCCCGTCGATAAAGATTACATCGTTAAAGATGGCGACGTGATGAACTTCCTGTTCAACGTCTGAGTCGTCTTGAATGAAAAAAACCACGCCCTGGCGTGTTTTTTTTATTGCGGGGTCAAAACACATTGTCTAAGAGTTCTGTCTTCATACTGGGTTCAAAGGGAATGATCTCAACAGTCGCAAGCTTTAACCTCTGAAAAGGGTCCTCGCGTAAGAGCTCTTCAAGAGAAGCAAGACTCTCGCATTTAGCGAGAATGACACTACCGTTTCTTGGGATCCCTCTACCGGATGTCAGGAAAATCCCCTCTGCGTCCCCCTTTTTAAGCCACTCCACATGAGCAGGTATCGCTTCGTCGATTTCTTCGAGTGGTTTTATATAGGGCTAAAATAACTTCGTAAACTGTTCTCATCCTTTGCCTCTCAGTTTGTCTTATCGCAAGTAATACTTAAATCTTCCGTTGGTTTTACAGAGACGAATCCACTTATAGCATATGATTACATTATAATTCTTAGCGGAGCTTTAAGTCTTAAAAAGGGATCACTACGAGATATTACTATATGCCTCAACATAATAATGCCATAACATACAATAAAACTGACAAGATATTACTTCTTAAATTATTTTATTTAACTTAATCACTAAAAATAAAGTTATCTTCTGCCAGATTATATTTTTTCCTGTATTCTTTTTCCCACTCAAAGTATCCGTCAGGTTCATCTGGAGAAACTCCCTTTGTCCAATATTGATCACCATAAGCAATTAACATTGCCCAATGATACTCACTTTCATGACTGCGCAAAGCGACAGACATGTAATCATTTTCCTTAATACGAACCAGTGGAGAGGCTAATACTATACGTTCAGCCTCACTCTCTGTTTTATTCGCATATTTAACAATAATCGCTTTAATCAACTCAACCCAACTATAGTAATTAAAAATAACACTTTCATTAGAATTACTGAATTGGATACCATCGATAATATTCATTGACCTTTACACCTTTTTTTTACTTTATAACGATCAAACACGGCTGCTGCTTTATTTGAGAAAATAGCAAGCTGTGAACCTATGGGCTTAGCCTTTCCTCCTTTTTTTACAGCACCTGGGTTTGCTAACATTGGTCCACTTACAGCATCATAACTATGTGCAAGTGTGTTGGCTCTACCCTGAGTTACAAATTTAGCCCATTCATTATCAGCAGACTCAAATACTTTTATATTTAGTTTATCGAGTTCTGAATTCGGTATATCAAATTGCGTTATAGTTGGATGTCCTCTCAGCTCTGCCCATTTAATAGCCTGTGATTTATCAGTAGTTACGTAAAAACCACCTTGATTAGAAGGATTAAAATCTAATCCATGCCTCCCCATAGAAGGATTAATCTCGCCCCGAATATCACCAGCATGATAGAAAGTCGTTGATGATAAGCCAAGAGGATCAATATATTTCAGCGCATTCGGCGCATACTGGTAAAGGTTTATCCCCCCCGCCAGCCCTATCGGGTCCTGCTGCGTAAACCGTCCGCAGTCCGGGTCGTAATACCGGAACAGATTGTAGTGCAGCCCTGTCTCACGGTCCAGGTATTGCCCCTGCATCCGCAGGTTCTGGGAATATCCTGATAACTGCGTTTCGCTTTCCCGCAGCAGCTTGCCCCAGGCGCTGTTCACCCCTTCCCAGCGCACCTGCCCTTCGCTATCCGTCATCCGCTCCGGCGTGCCGTTGGGCTGGCAGTGGAACCAGAAGATCTCCGGCGCTTCCACGCCGTCAATACGCGCCAGCGGGTCGTAGCTGTCCTGGTCGCTGTAGACGTAGGTCAGCGGTACGTCTCCGCGCAGCTCCTGCAGCAGGCGGAACCCTTCCCAGACAAACCGGGTGGTCACCGGCTTGCCGGTTGGCTGACCGCCCAGCATCTGCTGGCGCGTTTTGATGATGCGGCGTCCGAGCGGGTCGTAGCGGAAGCTGACCTGCGTCTGCGGCCTGTTGCGATCCCGCGGCTGGCTGATAACCTCCGTCAGGCGGTGTTCGCCGTCGTACCGGTAGTGCCAGCGGATCTGGCCATTATCCTTCTCCACGGTGCGGCCGTGGATGTCATAGCGCCAGCGAATACCGTTCAGTTGCGTGACCCGGTTATGGGCAATCTTCTCTCCAGCGCCCTCTAACGGGTTACCAGCCGCATCCCAGCGCCACTGCTCCTGACCGGGCAGCGTGCCGTCCTGAACCAGCAGGCGCCCGGCGCTGTCGTACTGCCAGCGGTACCAGCTGAACGGGTTATCGTCCCGCTCTTCGCGCACCAGGTTATTACGGTAGTCGTAATCCCAGCGGCGGGACCAGCGGCGCGGCGACGGGCGTTGCGCATTGCCGGTAAAGACGTCCCGGCGGTGCAGTCGGCCGAGGCGGTCGTACTCGCTGCGGGTGGTCAACAGCCCCTGGGTGCGGCTGGTCTCACGGTGGAGTTCGTCGCGGGTAAAATCCGAGACCGACAGCTTATCGAGAGCAATGCTGAGCAAATGCCCGCTGCCGTAGTAGAACTGCTTCAGCTCGCGGCCATCGGGCAGCGTGACGGAGGTGCGGTTGCCCAGCGCGTCATACTCCCACGCCAGCTCACCGTGCTCGCCCGCTTCGCGCGTCACGCGACCGAGCGCGTCATATTCAAAGACGAGCTCCTGCTCTGCCTCGGTGCTCCACGCGTCGGCTGCAAGCGCAGGATGCAGCCCAATCCGGCTTAACAGCCCGGACGGAGTGTAGTGGTAGCGGGTCTGTCCTTCCGGCGTGGTGCGGGCGACCAGCTGGCCACTCGCGCTCCAGGCGAAGGCGTGGGTGATGGCCTCCGGATGCCCGGCGGCAAAGGTGCGCGAAATCGTGCGTCCGCAGGCGTCATAGCGATATTGCGAGGCCACGCCATCCAGCCCCACCTCTTCCAGCAGCAGCGAGTCTGGCCCCCAGCGGAACTGATACGCTTCGCCGTTTTCGTTTTCAAGGGCAATCAGACGCCCGCGACTGTCCCAGCGGCGGCGAACTTCCTCACCCTGCGTATTACGCGTGGTGGTTAAGCGTCCTGCCTCATCGTATCTGAACTCCCTTTCTTTACCATCAGCGCCGGCATGCTTCACCGGCAGGCCGCGTGCGTTCCATTTGAGTGACTCCGTCCAGCCTTCGGGACGATCGAGCTGCACCGGGCGCCCTGCGGCGTCGTAGCGATAACGCGTCTCTTCGCCGTCAGCACCCGTCTCGCTCTCCAGCCAGCCCAGCGGATAATACCGATAGCGGGTTGTGCGGCCAGAGCAGTCCGTCGCGCGCACCACCTGTCCCGCCTCGTTGTACTCCTGGTGGCGGCTGTTGCCGGCGGCATCGACCTCCTCAACGACCTGACCAAACGCGTCCCGGTGCAGCAGCGTCGTCTGCCCCATCGGGTCCACCACGCGCTGCAGGCCGTGATGTTCGTCGTACCAGAACCGGGTAGCGCTGCCGTCGGCTTCAATGATGGCTGACGGCAACGCGCGATGTTCCAGCCAGGTGGTGGTGCGGGCATTACCGTCGGCGTCGATCTCCTGCACCCGGTTGCCCATCTCGTCATAAACAAAGGTGACGGCGTTACCCAGCGGATCGATGCGACGCGTCAGAAGTTCGTTGTCATCCCACTCGTAGCGCCAGTTTTCACCGCGCTCGTCTACGTAGCGGACGATCAGGCTCTGCGCATTCCAGTAGTGCTGACGCTTCTGACCATCATAGTGCTCGACGGTCGTCAGCCCGGCGGCCAAATCGTAGCTAAAGCGGCAGCCGTCGCCGGTGCTGGTGCGGTTTTCCACCACGCGCCAGTGGTCAAATTTTTGCCAGCGGTACTCGCTCTCCAGCCCACCCGGCAGGCGGTGCCAGACCATCAGGCCGTGGTCGTTATAGCGGTATTCGCGGGTGACGACGCCGGAGGCATCCGTCGCGCTCGACAGCTGACCGCGTGCGTCGTAACCCCACTGCATCAGCGGCCAGGTACGGTCGCCGTCGAAATGGCTGGCTCCGGTCACGCGCTGCGGGAACCGTTCGTCCTCATAGCGCAGGGTAACATCTATCGCCCGTGGCTCATCGTGAAGACCAACCAGACGTCCGTGCTCGTCCCACTCGGTCAGCAGGGCGTTGCCGTATTCATCGCTCAGCGAGGCCAGACGCAGGATGGAGGGGTTGACGCGGGTCGGTTTGTACAGACGCCACACCGCGCCGTCATCGTCGGCAATCGCCACGTCGCCGCTCTCATTGCGGCGGATGATAATGCCTTCGCTGATGCTGTAAAACGCCCGGTCGACAGGCGGCAGTTCAAAGCTCAGCTCGCGTCCGGTTTCGTCGAACCAGGTCGCGCTGTTCTCTTCCAGCGTCAGATAGCTGTCAAAAGAGGTAGCCCAGCCCAAGCCAAACAGCCCTTCGCGGGTGGTCAGGCTGTTGTAGCTGCGCTGCCAGCGAAGCGGGAAGCGCCCCGGCAGCGAGAAATCGAGTTCATCATCGTCGTTCAGCACCTTCACGCCGGTGGCGGCGTGAACCGGGTGCGAAGAGCCAAACACGGCATTGACGGCCATATCGGCCAGCATCCCGCCGCCGGCAGCCGCCAGCGCGCAGGGCATGTTTTTCAAAATCTTGCCCGGACGACCGCGCAGCAACGAGAGCGCAATCATCCCCAGCGCCAGGCCTGGGGTTTTGCCGCTTTTAATATCGCGAACCGTGAGCGTGTCGCCGCCAATAATCACGTTCGGGGAGACGTCATCGGAAACGGTCCCTTCACAGGTGGTGCGATCTTTCGCACGCACCGCAGGCTGGCCGTTGATGAAAACGCTTTTTGAACCTTCCGCCAGGTACTGCGGTCCGGAGTGCTTTTCGCACGCCACCTTGTCTTCTTCCAGCGGCGAGGTCCCCGCGGCGGCTGACGCCACGCTCGGCTGCCACATTTCGCTGCCAAACTGTCCGGCAGCGGAAAGCAGCATGCCTGCGTAATCGGCAAAGCTGCCCGGTGACTGCGGCTCAGGTGACGAGGTATCTGCTGGCGTCAGCGTGCCTGCCGCGCGCGCGGCAGGGAGCGCATTGGTCAGAACGTTGCTGGAGCCGGTGGTGATTTTTCCCGCAGGCGACGGCGGGAAAAGCGCGTTGCCTAACCCCTCTGCGGCGTTGCTGATATCGTCTGTGATCCCCGCCACGTTTGCCAGAACGCCGCCAATGATGCCGCTGAGCAAACAGCTGGAGCCAATCGCCGCCACGCCTGCGGCTGCCGCACCGGCTCCCAGCAATGGCGCCGCCACGGTAGCTGCTGCCCCCACCGCCGCGCCGATCACCGCATAAGCGGCACCTTCCGCCACAATGCTGGTGATATCCGCAAAAATGCTGGAGTGAATAATCTCGTCGCCCTTACGGGCCGCGTTGTTATCGCTCATGCCTTACACATTCCGGTTGTCGTTTAGTGTCAGACTCTGCTTAAGCGCGCTCCAGCGCTCCTCGTCCTCTTCGGTAAATGCTCTGAGTGCTGAGAGAGTGAAAATCATCAATACCGGTTTGCCCGGCGTCTGCACGGCCAGCTGTTTTTGCCACAGGCGCTGCCCGTTATGGTCAAAGTGGGTTTCAACTTCCAGACCGGTGATTTTGCCGTCAGGCCCGGCTTTCACGTGCCGGAATTCGCTCTGGGCGACCTCACCCATTTGAGGTCGCAGGACATCCCACTGGCGGTGAAACTCTTTCTCATAATCGCTGCCATCCGGGATAGCGCCGCGGCTGACCACCACGGACAGCCCGCTTTCGTCATCGCGAATAATGTTCATGCTGTTATCCTGCCAGGCCGCAGGAAAAAGGGAAAATGAACCTTCCTGGAGGGTGTATTTCATAGGGGATCCGGGATAATTGATATTGAGAGAGATACGTTGGACTTTTGACTGGCTATTTTATTATTTAAGCCAGTGACCTTGCTGCTCAACTAAAATATGGCTGCCTTTGCTGACAACCAGTTTCAGTGGTGCATAGGTCACGGTATAGGTAACTTCACTATTCTTATAGCTTGAGCCGATTACTTTACCTGTGGGATCCTGCAGTGTTTTTCCTTTTAAGGTGATCGTACTGTTATCACTTTTACGTACACCGAGATAATACATCTGGCTACATTCACTCTCGAAACGCCCACATTTATTTACCAGAGAAATAGTGAACTTATCGGTATCGAGCTTTCTGGTTTCAGCGTTACGAACGGGATCAGCTTTATTTAACGTATAACGCAGTGGCGCATAATAATTCCCTTTCTGAGGAGGCGTCACTAAACGCCATTCCATTTTACTTGCGTTAATTTCCAGAACTGCTTGTCCATCTACGCCGCCAAACGTGGAGTCGAACTTAACGTTCGCCCGATTGCCTGCAATCGTACCGCTTAGGTTGCGTTCATCCTCTGCAGGACAATCGATGCGGTTTCCTCTCTGAGAGATATAGCAATAAGACCCGGAAATACGGTCGCCTGATTCCACTAACCGCAGGGTTAACGTCGAGTCGGTTCCCGATTCGCCTGTCCATACCCCGTCAAATGCGCGTCTTGCCGGGCTGTTCGTTGCAAAATGCATCGCTTTGAATCTGGTCGCCCACTGCTGAATATCGGGATTCACCACCTGACTACGATCGGATGACTGATAATGAACAATGTCTGACTCAGGAACGACCCAGGCCGTATAGAGTTTGCCGTCAGGTTCAACGACCAAAGCGGACGCATTTTCCAGATAAAGATCTTTTAGCCAGCCTTCAACAAACAGCCCTCCGTCTGAGGTGGCATGGGGTTCGCCAAAGACATCGAAGTTGCTAATAAACGTCTCGTAATCGCTACCCAGCGTCTTCCTGAGCGTCTCTTTCACTTCGCTGTCGTTCACGATACGGCTTACGGTATCGAGCGCATTATATTGCGATAGCTCAGGCGCGGCTGATGTTGCAACTGAGCCCAGTAATAGCGCGGTGAACAATGCGCATGCCAAATATCTCCTGGTCACAAATTACTCCCGGGCGCCATTGTCGTAATTCATTGTTATTGTCACAACCTTGCCGTCTTTAATCTCGAAAGAGAGCAGCCTGTTACCCAATTGATAAAAACACCATTGTTCCCCGGCATCATTTTCAATCTGACCATTGCCATATGTCCTGCTGAGTTCCCCGGCAGATGAACCCACATGAATACCGCGCGGCGTTTTACCCTCCCCTGCGGTCAGCGTAATCTGCGACACGATATAGTCATCAATACTGCGTTCGGCTTTATCCCACCAGAGATTGGAAACATAAATGCCGAACCCCGTCTTTTGATGCTGGTAGAATGTATAGTGGGTTTCGTCAAAAGGAACCTCACCGACAAAATGGCCCTCTACCGGCAGCTCAAATTTACGCGCAACGTCATCTGTCCATCTTTCGCCCAATGAGACCGTCTGGTCTTTCAGCTGCACAGTAAAATCCTGTTTAACTAAAACCGGTGGTATATCGTGTGCAAGCACCTCATAGCAGTTCAGAGAGAGAGATATCACGGTAAAAGCGAGAAATGTTGGGGTGTGAATTTTCACGTTAATCATTTTTCATCGAATTTTTATTACCCGGTTCTCCGAAGGAGAAAAAGGCCTTTTATGACAATGAGATGTCTTAGTCGGCGCTAATGACAACCGAGTCCAGACAATCAGGTTTATTTACGGTGAAACTAAAGCTTATTTTCTCTCCATTTTTGTCTTTTGACGCGGTGTAGCTGGTCACTTCATTCCCGGAGCGGCCTCGGGGATAGTCAGTTAATTCCAGATGCGGGTAGTGCTGTTTAACGGCATCAAGCGTTATGCACCGGCCGGAGGGCGAAAAACTGAGAAATGGTGCCGCGCCGTTGCGATCTTTACTTAAACGTAAGTCAATCGCGGTTATGTTCGTTCCGTCAGCGAGAGTGATATCCTCAGTATTGTAGAAGTTAATATATTCATTGTTTTTGATCATTTTAAACGGCAGCGGCGCGTCGCTCAGATTCCTAACGGATAACGTTTTGAGTGAAGCACTCATCCTGGAAACGAAGATCCAAAGATCGTTTATTTTTACGTCTCCGCCACCCATCCCCGTCGTTAATAACGCGACAAGCACCGCTCCCGCTTTACTCACCTTTGGTCGTGAATTTCGCCTGAACGGCCGCATCAATGTCTCCTTTGTGTCCCGCGCCCGGTGCCGTGGTACCCGGTTTTGTGCCAGAGGTATTCAGGTGTAGCTTACCGCCCGTCGTAATATGGCCATCCCCTTCCACAAAGAAGTTAAACTCTTTGCCGATCAGGCTAATTTTGCCGTTCGCGTTAAGCTCAATGGCGCTTTCACCGGAGACCAGCCTCAGCTTTGTTCCGGAAGCAATAACGTACTGCTCCACCGCCGCGTCCAGCTTGCCTTTCCCCGTCAGGATCTCAGTCCCGCCTTTCACCGCCTGGATCTGATTCGCCTCCACGCGATGCAGCTCATTTTTCTTCACGTAATGGCTACGCTCGCCGCCGACGCTGTGCATTTCGTCATTCTTGATGCTGGTATCCATATTCCGCTCGGCCTGGATCCAT
>NZ_RXRN01000046.1:0-13375 GCF_003986875.1 Enterobacter sp. WCHEn090032 | reverse complement strand
TTGTTACAGAGTAGCATTGAACATAAAGTGAACGGAATGTCCACCAGAGCCGTATGTTCCCCCTCACCCCAGCCCTCTCCCTCAAGGGAGAGGGGGTTGTCTGTGCAGGCATTATTTTGTGGGGATTCCTCAGCTCTTTGGGAGAGGGTTGGGGTGAGGGGAAAATTTCAGCCAATGCTAAACGGATCCGCGTCCTGCCATGCCGGAAACTTCTCGCGATACTCTTTCAGCGCCGTCAGCGACAGCTCAGCATCAATCCGCGTCGCCTGATGCGGCTCGGCGGTGGCGATAATCTCGCCCTGCGGATTCACCACCCGGCTGTCGCCGCGATAGTGATGCCCGTTGCCGTCAGTTCCTACGCGGTTACAGCCCACCACATAGGCCTGGTTTTCAATTGCGCGCGCCACCAGCAGCGACTGCCAGTGCAGGGAGCGCGGCGCAGGCCAGTTGGCGACATACAGCGCCAGGTCGTAATCGTTGCGGTTGCGTGACCACACCGGGAAGCGCAGGTCATAGCAGACCAGCGGCAAAATACGCCAGCCGCGCCATTCAAAAACCACGCGCTCGTTACCCGCTTCATAGTGATGATGTTCATCCGCCATGCGGAACAGGTGACGTTTATCGTAAAAATGCACTTTCCCTTCCGGCTCAACCAGCAGGAAGCGGTTCACCGGCCCGCGTTCGGTTTGCAGGGCGGCGCTGCCGGCAATCAGCGCGTGAGTCTGCTGCGCTTTGGTATGCATCCAGGCGACCACCTCCTCCTGCGGCATTGACTGTTTTGCCGCTTCCATGGCGAAGCCAGTGGTGAACATCTCCGGCAGGACAATCACATCACGCCCGGTAATGTCTTCCAGTTGACGATCAAAATGGCGCAGGTTGGCGGGGCCATCCATCCACACTAAAGGTTGCTGCAAAATAGAAATCTTCAGACCAGGCACAATTCAGACTCCTCAAACGACCGCTTTTTGACACTGTAGCACGACATAAAGAGAAAATGTGGCAATAAAAAACCCCGCGGGCGGCGGGGTTTGTGCAGGCGAAACGGATTATGCCGCTTCAGGTTTACGGTGCTTCTCCGGCAGCTTTACCGGCTGCGTCGCCAGCTCGTCCGGTTCGAAATCATCCACGTTAATGCTGCGCAGACGGCTCTCTTCAGCTTTCACCAGCAGGGCTGCTTCATCTTTACTGATAATGCCACCGGCCAGCGCCTGTTTCGCCAGTTCATCCAGACGGGTAAACGGCAGGTTTTTGCCCAGCTGTTTACAGATTTTCTGGTGAATCGGGTCGGCGGCCATCACGTCCAGCAGCGCCTCTTCCAGCAGACCCACCGGGTTATGCGGGGTTGGGGCCAGATACTGACCACGGCCGATACGGGAGCGGGTTGCGCTCGGTACCTGCAGGATCTTCGCCACTTTGTGGTCCAGCTTGTCCGACGGCGCCAGATGATGACGACCGGTCGGGAAGATCACCACGCGCAGGGCGCCGGCGACAAAGCGGTTCGGGAAGTTTGCCAGCAGATCGTCAATCGCCTGTTCTGCCTGATACATCGCATCCTGAACGCCCCAGTGCACCAGCGGCAGATCCGCTTCCTGACGGCCTTCATCGTCATAGCGTTTCAGCACCGCAGAGGCCAGGAAAATCTGGCTCAACACATCCCCCAGACGGGCAGAGATACGTTCGCGACGCTTCAGGCTGCCGCCAAGTACGGCCATAGAGACGTCGGACAGCAGCGCCAGGTTGGCACTCAGACGGTTAAGATGCTGGTAATAACGTTTTGTCGCATCGCCGGTTGGCGTCGCGCTGGTAAGACCGCGCGTCAGGCCCAGCCAGAAGCTGCGCACCTTGTTGCTGCCCACGTGACCGATATGTTTGAATAACAGTTTATCGAAGGCATCCACGTCGTTATTTTGCGCAGCGGCCATCTCTTCCAGGACATAAGGATGGCAGCGAATCGCCCCCTGACCGAAGATCATCATGCTGCGGGTCAGAATGTTTGCCCCTTCAACGGTGATGGCAATCGGTGCACCCTGATAGCCGCGCGCCAGGAAGTTGCCTTCGCCGAGCATAATGCCTTTACCGCCTGCGATATCCATCGCGTCAATGATCGACTGCTGCGCGCGGTGGGTACAGTGGTACTTCACAATGGCGGACAGCACGGCCGGTTTTTCACCCAGCATGATGCCGTAGGTAATCAGCGACGCGGCGGCGTCCATCACGTAAGCGTTGCCCGCGATACGCGCCAGCGGCTCTTCGATACCTTCCATCTTGCCGATGGAGATTTTGAACTGACGGCGGATATGGGCGTACGCGCCAATCCCCATCGCCACAGACTTCAGACCACCGGTTGAGTTCGACGGCAGGGTAATACCGCGACCCACCGACAGACATTCCACCAGCATACGCCAGCCCTGACCGGCCATTTTCGGGCCACCGATGATGTAGTCAATCGGCACAAAGATATCCTGACCGCGGGTTGGGCCGTTCTGGAACGGCACGTTCAGCGGGAAGTGACGACGACCAATTTCAACGCCTGGCGTCGAGGTCGGGATCAGCGCACAGGTAATGCCCAGATCTTCTTCGCCGCCCAGCAGTCTTTCCGGGTCAGAGAGCTTAAAGGCCAGACCCAGCACGGTAGCGATAGGCGCCAGCGTGATATAACGCTTGTTCCAGGTCAGGCGCATACCCAGCACCTGCTCGCCCTGCCATTCGCCCATGCAGACCACGCCGGTATCCGGGATCGCGCCCGCATCGGAGCCTGCTTCCGGGCTGGTCAGCGCGAAGCAAGGGATTTCCTGACCACGTGCCAGACGCGGCAGGTAGTAATCTTTCTGCTCTTCGGTACCGTAATGCTGCAGCAGTTCGCCCGGGCCTAAGGAGTTAGGCACGCCCACGGTAATCGCCAGGATCCCGGAAACGCCCGCCAGCTTTTGCAGTACACGCGCCTGAGCGTAGGCGGAGAATTCCAGACCGCCGTACTCTTTCTTAATGATCATCGCGAAGAAGCGATGCTCTTTCAGATACGCCCACAGCTCGGGCGGCAGATCGGCCATTTCATGGGTAATGGCAAAGTCGTTCGCCATACGGCACGCTTCTTCCACCGGGCCATCAATAAAGGCCTGTTCTTCAGCGGTCAGACGCGGCTGCGGGTAGTTATGGAGCTTTTTCCAGTCCGGGTTGCCCTGGAACAGATCGCCTTCCCACCAGGTCGTACCGGCATCAATCGCCTCTTTTTCCGTACGCGACATCGGCGGCATCACCTTGCGGAAACCTTTGAACACCGGCGCGGAGATCATGGATTTACGCATCGGGGCAAGGTTAAACGGCAGGAGAATGATGGCCAGCGGGACCAAAAGCCAGATAGTCCACAGACCGGCGACGCCAAGCGCAGCGGTCCAGGCCAGAAGGATCAGGCTGCTCAGAAATAAACTGACGCGGTGATAGAACAACACACCGAGCAGAACAACAGTTGCGAGAATGCTCAAAATCATCATAAAGAAAAGCTCCCTTGCTTGTAGGAGGTCTGACCACTTGTGATGATATGGTTGTAGTTGATGTTATTTCCTTTAGCAATGTGTTTACAAAATAATTACAACCTGGTTCACATTGTTCGCGTTTTCGCCGGCACGAAAAAGCAAAACGCCAGGGGATTCGTATGGCTTTAGCTTCTCGCTTTTCCCGCTATCCGGTACACTCCACTGTGTTATTTCATCAATACTGAAGGATTATCCTCATGTACCAGGATCTTATTCGTAACGAACTGAACGAAGCGGCGGAAACGCTGGCTAACTTTCTGAAAGATGATGCCAATATTCACGCTATTCAGCGCGCGGCGGTCCTGCTGGCCGACAGTTTCAAAGCCGGTGGCAAAGTGCTTTCCTGCGGTAACGGCGGTTCCCACTGCGATGCCATGCACTTTGCAGAAGAGCTGACCGGACGCTATCGTGAAAACCGTCCGGGCTACCCGGCGATCGCGATTTCCGACGTGAGCCATATCTCCTGCGTGAGCAATGACTTTGGTTACGACTACGTCTTCTCCCGCTACGTTGAAGCGGTGGGTCGTGAAGGTGACGTGCTGCTGGGGATCTCTACCTCGGGCAACTCTGCAAACGTGATCAAAGCGATCGCTGCCGCACGTGAAAAAGGGATGAAAGTCATCACCCTGACCGGTAAAGATGGCGGTAAGATGGCCGGTACGGCGGATATCGAAATCCGTGTGCCGCACTTCGGTTATGCTGATCGTATTCAGGAAATTCACATCAAAGTGATCCACATCCTGATTCAGCTGATCGAAAAAGAGATGGTTAAGTAAGACTTCGCTGGGGGCACCCTTGCCCCCGCTGTTGTGGAGGTGACGTATGTGCGAACTGCTCGGGATGAGCGCCAATGTGCCAACCGATATCTGCTTTAGTTTCACCGGGCTGGTGCAGCGCGGTGGAGGAACCGGGCCGCATAAAGACGGCTGGGGCATTACCTTCTACGAAGGCAAAGGGTGTCGCACGTTCAAAGATCCACAGCCCAGCTTTAACTCACCGATTGCCAAACTGGTGCAGGACTATCCCATCAAGTCGCGCTCGGTGATCGCCCATATTCGGCAGGCAAACCGCGGCGAAGTGGCGCTGGAAAATACGCATCCGTTTACCCGTGAACTGTGGGGCCGTAACTGGACCTACGCGCACAATGGGCAACTCACGGGCTATAAGTCGCTGGAGACGGGCAATTTCCGCCCGGTAGGCGAAACCGACAGCGAAAAAGCTTTTTGCTGGCTGCTGCATAAGCTGACGGAGCGCTATCCGCGAACCCCGGGCAACATGGCGGCGGTGTTTAAATACATCGCGACGCTGGCCACTGAGCTGCGCGAAAAAGGCGTGTTCAACATGCTGCTCTCTGACGGGCGCTATGTGATGGCGTTCTGCTCGACGAACCTGTTCTGGATCACCCGTCGTGCGCCGTTTGGCGTTGCAACGCTACTCGATCAGGATGTGGAGATAGACTTTCAGAAAGAGACCACACCGAACGATGTGGTCACTGTCATTGCAACGCAGCCGCTGACGGGCAACGAAACCTGGCAAAAGATTATGCCAGGCGAGTGGGTACTATTTTGTCTCGGGGACCGTGTAATTTGACGCCAGCTGTGGATGGACAACTTCGTGGCTCAGCGGCTTGCTGACCACGTAACGGCCATCCACCACCGAGACAACAGGCGGCTTGTGCGTCTGCTCGAAGTAGTCATAGCCTGGTTTCAGCTGTTTCCAGAAATCCGCGTAGTAAGAGTACTTGTGACGCGCCATGTTGGCATCGGTCATGCGGAACGGATAAATGCTGACCTGAACGTTAGGCTGACCAAAGACCAGCGCCCCGGTGACAAACTGGAAAATCTCATCAATGCCGGAATCGGTCATCGCGTAGCAGCCGATAGAGACGCAGGCACCGTGGATCATCAGGTATTTACCTTCGTAACCGTGCGCACGGTCAAAGGCATTCGGGAAACCGATGTTGATAGCTTTATAGAAGCGGCTGTCCGGTTTGAGCTGGCTACGCTGAACGTTGTAAAACCCTTCCGGACTTTTGAAATCGCCCTGACGCTGTTTTGGCCCTAATCCACCGGAGTAGTTACATATTTTGTAGCTATCAAGCAGCTGATAGGTCTCACCCATTTTTACAAACAGATCGAGAGTGCGTTCTTCCTTGAAGATCTGAATATAAACCGGCGATCCCATTAACTGCTGTTTATATTCTTTGCTGATCGGCGTCGTTGAGCTGTTACTGCTGAGCAGCCCGGCAAACGACATGCACGGAATCAGAAGCATCGCAATGAACAATGCGATTTTACGCATACTACTAGTTCCTTGATAAAACCATGACCAACTTGCCAGGACGGCAAAAGAGACCCGAAATCAGATTATTCTGTTAGGAGCGCTCACATTAGCACCGCCAGAGATTTTCGCAAGAGCCGGGCGGTGAGTTTACAAATTAGTTTTACTTTATAAACCATCGAAATCGCGTTGACTCCAGGAACTTTGCGTATTAGCTCGCAATTTGGTGCGCGTAACGGCGGATTACCTGCCCGCGAGAAGGGGAAAATGTTACACTTCGCGCCCACTGGATTGTTGTTCATGGAAACCTGCTAACCACATGTTTAAAATCAAAAAAGGACTTGATCTGCCGATTGCAGGCGTGCCAGAGCAGCACGTTTCGACAGGCGCAAGTGTCCGTCATGTCGCCATTGTGGGCGACGACTACCTGGGAATGCGTCCTTCAATGCGGGTAGAGGAAGGCGAACGCGTTATCAAAGGCCAGGCACTCTTTGAGGACAAAAAAAATCCCGGCGTGATGTTCACCGCACCCGCGAGCGGTACCGTAGTGGCGATCAACCGTGGCGAACGGCGCGTTCTGCAGTCGGTGGTTATCCGCATTGAAGGCGATGAGCAGTGTGAATTCGGCCATTACGACACCGCAGATCTCGCATCGCTAAGCCGCGACGCTGTTCAGGCTCAGCTTCTGGCGTCCGGTTTATGGACCGCGCTTCGTACGCGTCCCTTCAGCAAATCCCCTGTTCCGGGTACGGAGCCGGCCGCGATTTTCGTGACGGCAATGGACACCAACCCGCTCAGCGTGGATCCACAACCGGTTATTCTGGCGCAGCGTAAAGCCTTTGATGCCGGACTGACCCTTTTAACCCGCCTGACGTCGGGGAAAGTCCACGTTTGCCAGGCCGGCGGCGGTAAGCTCGGCGGCCATCCGCAGGGGCAGGTTACGTTTAATACGTTTGCGGGTCCGCATCCGGCGGGGCTGGTCGGGACGCACATCCATTTCCTTGAGCCGGTAAGCCTGACGAAACAGGTCTGGCATCTTAACTATCAGGATGTTATTGCCATCGGTAAGCTGTTCACCACCGGTGAACTGAGTGCGGAACGCATCATTGCGATTGGCGGGCCGCAGGCTAAGCATCCGCGTCTGGTGAAAACGCTGCTGGGCGCGGACATCAATGAACTGCTGGCGGGGGAAATCAAAGAGGGTGAAAACCGCCTGATTTCCGGTTCCGTTCTCAGTGGCCGCCATGCTGTTGATGCGCACGCCTATCTGGGACGTTTCCATTTGCAGGTGAGCATTGTGCAGGAAGGCCGAGACAAAGAGCTGTTCGGCTGGGTACTGCCCGGTGCGGAAAAATTTTCCGTCACCCGTACCACGTTAGGTCACTTCCTGCGTAACAGGCTGTTTAACTTCTCGACCACTACGCACGGTGGCGAGCGCGCCATGGTCCCGATTGGCAACTACGAGCGCGTCATGCCGCTGGATATTCTGCCAACCATGCTGCTGCGCGATCTGCTCGCTGGCGATACCGACAGCGCGCAGGCGCTGGGCTGCCTTGAGCTTGACGAAGAAGATCTGGCGCTCTGTACCTATGTCTGTCCGGGAAAATACGAATATGGGCCCGTATTGCGCGAGGTGTTAACCCGCATTGAGCAGGAAGGATAACCGATGGGCTTAAAACACCTCTTTGAAAAAATTGAGCCGCACTTTACCGAAGGGAAGCTCAAAAAGTACTACCCGCTGTATGAAGCAACGGCGACCATTTTCTATACGCCGGGGCTGGTGACGAAAGGGGCGGCGCACGTTCGTGACGCCATCGACCTTAAGCGGATGATGATCCTGGTCTGGTTTGCGGTTTTCCCGGCGATGTTCTGGGGGATGTACAACGTCGGTCTGCAGACCATTCCGGCGCTGCACCATATGTATGATGCACAGCAGCTGGCGCAGGTGCTCCAGTCAGACTGGCACTACCGTCTGGCCCAGTCGTTGGGTGTGAGCTTTGCGCCAGACGCTGGCTGGGTGAGCATGATGACGCTGGGTGCGGTGTTCTTCCTGCCGATTTACCTCACGGTCTTTATCGTGGGCGGCTTCTGGGAAGTGCTGTTCGCCATCATTCGTAAACATGAGATCAACGAAGGCTTCTTCGTAACCTCCATTCTGTTTGCCCTGATTGTCCCACCCACCTTACCGCTCTGGCAGGCGGCGCTGGGCATCAGTTTCGGCGTGGTGATTGCCAAAGAGATCTTCGGCGGCACCGGGCGTAACTTCCTCAACCCGGCACTGGCGGGGCGAGCGTTCCTGTTCTTTGCGTATCCGGCGCAAATTTCGGGTGACCTGGTATGGACAGCGGCCGACGGTTTTTCCGGCGCAACGCCGCTTTCACAGTGGGCGGCACACGGCGGCGAAACACTGGTCAACAACGCCACAGGCCAGCCTGTCACCTGGTTTGACGCCTTTATTGGCAACATACCGGGCTCCATCGGGGAAGTCTCCACGCTGATGATTTTGATTGGTGGGGCGATCATCCTGTTTGGACGCGTGGCCTCCTGGCGAATTGTGGCTGGTGTGATGATCGGCATGGTGCTGACCGCCACGATGTTCAATGTTATCGGTTCGACCACCAACCCGATGTTCTCCATGCCCTGGTACTGGCATTTGGTGCTGGGTGGCTTCGCGTTCGGCATGATGTTTATGGCAACCGACCCTGTCTCTGCCTCGTTTACGGATAAAGGCAAATGGAGCTATGGCGTACTCATTGGCGCGATGTGTGTCTTGATCCGCGTGGTTAACCCGGCGTACCCGGAAGGGATGATGCTGGCCATTCTGTTTGCCAATCTGTTTGCGCCACTCTTCGATTACCTGGTGGTGCGGGCCAACATTAAGCGGAGGAAGGCGCGTGGCTGAGGTTAAAAATAACGACAGCATCAGCAAAACGCTGCTGGTGGTGCTGGTGCTCTGTCTGGTCTGTTCGATTGTCGTGGCCGGCTCTGCCGTGGGGTTAAAACCCCTGCAGCAGGCGCAACGTGCGCTGGATAAACAGCGCAATATCCTGGCCGTCGCCGGGCTGATGCAGGAAGGGATGAGTGCAGACGACGTCTCGGCGGTCTTTGCGGAGCGTATCTCGCCACGTCTGGTGGATTTAAAAACCGGACAACTGCTGGATAAAGACCCGGCGAAGTATAACCAGGCGCTGGCGCTGAAAGATCCGCAGATGAGCCTGACGCTGGACGCGTCACAGGATCCGGCTGGCATTAAACGTCGCAGCAATCTTGCTGAAATTTATCTCGTTCGTGACGCCCAAAAACGCATTCAGGAAGTAGTGCTTCCTGTCTACGGTAACGGTCTGTGGTCAATGATGTATGCCTTTGTGGCCCTGGATACGGATGGTCGCACCGTAAAAGGCATCACGTATTACGACCAGGGGGAAACACCGGGTCTGGGTGGCGAAGTGGATAACCCGAACTGGCGGGCGCAGTTTATCGGCAAGAAAGTGCTTGATGACAACGGGCTACCCGCGCTGAAAGTGATGAAAGGGGCGGCACGTCCCGGTGACGACTACGCGGTAGACGGACTGTCCGGCGCCACGCTCACCTCAAAAGGCGTGCAGCACAGTTTTGATTTCTGGATGGGCGAGTTGGGCTTTGGGCCTTTCCTGAAAAACGTACGTGAAGGAGCGCTGAACAATGGCTGATACCGGTGAACTGAAAGAAGTCAAAAAGGTTCTCATTGGCCCACTGCTCGCCAATAACCCGATAACGCTGCAGGTGCTGGGCGTCTGTTCAGCCCTGGCAGTAACGACCAAGCTGGAAACGGCGGTGGTGATGACGCTGGCGGTAACGCTGGTAACCGCGTTTTCCAGCATGTTTATCTCCATGATCCGCCACCACATTCCCAACAGCGTGAGGATCATCGTGCAGATGGCGATCATCGCCTCGCTGGTGATCGTGGTCGATCAGCTACTGCGCGCCTTCGCCTATGAAACCTCGAAACAGCTCTCGGTGTTTGTTGGGCTTATCATCACCAACTGTATCGTGATGGGGCGTGCGGAAGCTTACGCCATGAAAATGCCGCCGCTGGCGAGCTTTATGGACGGTATCGGCAACGGCCTCGGCTATGGCGTGATCCTGCTGACAGTGGGGTTCCTGCGTGAGCTCATTGGCAGCGGTAAATTATTTGGCATCACGGTGCTGGAGACGGTGCAAAACGGCGGCTGGTATCTGCCAAACGGCCTGTTCCTGCTGGCCCCTAGCGCATTTTTCATTATCGGTTTGTTGATCTGGCTGATTCGTACGTTGAGACCAGAACAGCAGGAAAAGGAGTAACCGACGATGGCTCATTACCTGAGTTTGTTTGTGCGGGCGGTGTTTGTTGAAAACATGGCGCTCGCGTTTTTCCTCGGCATGTGTACGTTCCTTGCGGTGTCCAAAAAAGTGTCGACGGCATTTGGTCTGGGCGTGGCGGTCACCGTGGTGCTCGGCTTATCGGTGCCGATCAACAACCTGGTGTACAACTTCGTACTGCGGGACGGCGCGCTGGTAGAGGGCGTTGATCTCAGCTTCCTGAACTTTATCACCTTTATTGGTGTGATTGCCGCGCTGGTGCAAATCCTGGAGATGATCCTCGATAAGTACTTCCCGTCACTCTACAACGCGCTGGGGATCTTCCTGCCGCTGATCGCGGTGAACTGCGCCATCTTCGGCGGCGTTTCGTTTATGGTTCAGCGTGATTACAACTTCAGTGAGTCCGTGGTGTACGGCTTCGGTTCCGGCATCGGCTGGATGCTGGCGATTGTCACCATGGCGGGGATCCGCGAAAAAATGAAATATGCCAACGTGCCTGCAGGGCTGCGTGGCTTAGGGATCACCTTTATCACCACCGGGCTGATGGCGCTGGGCTTTATGTCCTTCTCCGGTGTGCAGCTATAAGGGCTAACAGATGGAAATAATACTTGGCGTGGTGATGTTCACGCTGATTGTCCTGGTGCTGTCAGGGCTTATTCTGGCGGCGCGTGCGAAGCTGGTGAATTCCGGCGACGTAGTGATTGATATTAACGACGAGCCGCAGAATCAGATCCGCACCCCGGCGGGGGATAAACTGCTCAATACGCTCTCGGGTAACGGCATTTTTGTCTCCTCAGCATGCGGCGGCGGCGGCTCCTGCGGGCAGTGCCGCGTGACGGTAAAAGAGGGTGGTGGCGATATTCTGCCAACCGAGCTGGCGCATATCACCAAACGTGAGGCAAAAGAGGGCTGCCGTCTGGCCTGCCAGGTCGCGGTGCGTCAGAACATGAAGATTGAGCTGCCGGAGGAAATTTTCGGCGTCAAAAAATGGGAGTGCGAGGTTATCTCTAATGATAACAAAGCCACCTTTATTAAAGAGCTGAAGCTGCGGGTGCCGGAAGGGGAAGATGTCCCGTTCCGCGCCGGGGGATACATTCAGATTGAATGTCCGGCGCATACCGTGGCGTATGCGGACTTTGACGTGCCGCAGGCGTATCGTGCCGACTGGGACAAATTCAATCTTTTCCGCTTTGTGTCGGAGGTGAAAGAGCCGACGCTGCGTGCCTACTCTATGGCCAACTACCCGGAAGAGAAGGGCATTATTATGCTCAACGTGCGTATTGCCACGCCACCGCCGAACGTGCCGGATGCCCCGCCGGGCGTCATGTCGTCGTACATCTGGTCCCTGAAGCCGGGCGATAAGGTAACGATCTCCGGCCCGTTTGGTGAGTTTTTTGCCAAAGATACCGACGCGGAAATGGTGTTTATCGGCGGCGGTGCCGGTATGGCCCCGATGCGCTCGCACATCTTTGACCAGCTCAAACGACTGGGCAGCCAGCGTAAGATCAGCTTCTGGTACGGTGCGCGCTCCCTGCGCGAAATGTTCTATGACGATGAGTTTGAACAGCTGGCGCGTGAAAACCCGAACTTTACCTTCCATGTGGCGCTCTCCGATCCACAGCCGGAAGATAACTGGACGGGCTATACCGGGTTCATCCACAACGTGCTGTATGAAAACTACCTTAAGCAGCATCCGGCACCGGAAGACTGCGAGTTCTATATGTGTGGGCCGCCGATGATGAACGCTGCCGTGATTAAGATGCTGAAAGATCTCGGTGTGGAAGATGAGAACATCCTGCTCGATGACTTTGGAGGCTGATGATGCTGACCTTTCTGGCTACCTTCGTGGTTTTCGTGCTCGTCATTTTCGGCATGGCGTTAGGCTGGATCGTTAAGCGGAAAAGCCTTCAGGGCAGCTGCGGCGGCATTACTTCCATTGGGATGGAAAAGGTGTGCGACTGCCCGGAACCGTGCGATGCGCGCAAAAAACGGATGGCCCGCGAACAGCAGCGCATTATTTAGTCTTGTAGGTCGGGTAAGGCGAAGCCGCCACCCGGCGTTCTTATATCCACTTCTCAACCCTCATTTATTTACTGTATACTTATCCAGTGATGAGTGAGGGCTTACTATGCGCAAAATAATCCATGTTGATATGGACTGCTTTTTTGCCGCAGTGGAGATGCGTGACAACCCGGCGCTGCGGGATATCCCCATTGCGATAGGCGGCAGCCGCGTTCAGCGGGGGGTCATCAGCACCGCCAACTATCCTGCGCGCAAATATGGCGTGCGCAGCGCCATGCCGACGGCGATGGCGCTGAAGCTCTGCCCTCATCTCACGCTTTTACCCGGTCGGTTTGAGGCATACAAAGAAGCCTCAAACCATATCCGTGAAATCTTCTCCCGTTATACCTCCCTGATAGAGCCGCTGTCGCTGGACGAGGCCTATCTGGATGTTACCGACAGCGTGCACTGCCACGGCTCCGCCACGCTGATGGCGCAGGAGATCCGTCAGACAATTTTCAACGAGCTCAATCTGACGGCATCGGCGGGCGTGGCACCCGTAAAATTCCTCGCCAAAATTGCCTCCGATTTAAACAAGCCCAACGGTCAGTACGTTATTACCCCGGAAGAGGTGCCTGCGTTTTTAAAAACGCTGCCGCTTGGCAAAATTCCCGGGGTGGGAAAAGTCTCTGCCGCAAAGCTGGAAAGTATGGGATTACGCACCTGCGAAGATGTGCAGCGCAGCGATCTGGCCATGCTGCTCAAACGCTTTGGGAAGTTTGGCCGCGTGCTGTGGGAGCGCAGCCAGGGGATTGACGATCGCGATGTGAACAGCGAACGGTTACGGAAATCCGTCGGCGTTGAGCGAACCCTCAGTGAAGATATTCATGACTGGTCCGAATGCGAGTTTATTATCACAGAACAGCTCTACCCGGAGCTGGAACGACGCTTAATCAAGGTGAAGCCGGACCTGCTTATTGCACGACAGGGCATCAAGCTGAAATTCAATGACTTTCAGCAGACCACACAGGAACACGTCTGGCCGCGTCTGAATAAAGACGATCTCATTGCGACGGCGAAAAAGGCCTGGGATGAGCGGCGGGCAGGGCGCGGTGTCAGGCTGGTGGGGTTGCACGTCACGTTGCTGGATCCGCAGTTAGAGCGACAGCTGGTATTGGGCCTGTAAAAAAACCGGTGGCGCAGCGGTGTTCACCCTCTCCCTT
>NZ_RXRN01000045.1:0-16073 GCF_003986875.1 Enterobacter sp. WCHEn090032 | reverse complement strand
GATTGCACGGAGCCGTCTTTTCACCCTCGCCCCTTTGGGGAGAGGGCCGGGGTGAGGGGAGTTAAACCGCACTACGCTTGTACATCCTCCTCGGATGCCCAATCTTGCCGTACAGCATCTCCACCGTCAGAAAACCCGCCTCCACGCAATGCTCCAGATAGCGTCGGGTGGTGGTTTTACTCAGCCCCGTCTCGCTCACGACCTCATCCACGGTAAAGCAGTGTGTTGACCGGGCGTTAAACAGCGACTGCACCCGCGCCAGCGTATTTTCCTCAATGCCTTTGCTGCCGTTGTCCTGACGGTAGTTTTTCGCCTGTAGCTGATAGAGCGAATCGACGTTCTGCTGGTCGACAATCTTCCAGACGCGCTGCTGTTCGGCAAACTGCACAAACCGCTCCAGCGACTGGCTGAGCCGCTTCCAGGAGACCGGTTTAAGAATGTAATCGAACGCGCCGTTGCGGATCGCCTGGCTGCAGGTGTCCATATCGCTGGCGGCCGTAATAAAAATCACCGAGCAGTTGGCGCGCGCCAGCAGGGGGTTAGTGATAAGCGAGATCCCTTTGCCGTCAGGCAGATAGTTATCCAGCAGCACCAGCTGCGGCTGTTTACTTTCAAGCTCAGCCTGGGCCGCAGCCAGTGACGAGGCAATGCCCACCAGCCTCAGACGCGGATGCTTACCTATCAGCTCCGCGTGCAGCTGCGCCAGCTCGTTCTCGTCTTCAACAATCAGTACGTCGATAAGTTCATGTTGCATAGTCGGTGTCTTCCAGTTGCCGGGCGGCTCCAGTCGCAGGGATAAACAGTGAGAAAATGGCGCCGCGCGGCGTGTTATCGGCAACTTCAATTGTGCCGCCTGCCTGTGTGACATAGCTTTCAATCAGATACAGGCCAATCCCATGATCGCCGCGTGTTTTGGTGGTGATGCCGCGCTCAAAGATCCTGTCACGGATCGCAGGGGTAATGCCAACGCCCTGGTCGGCCACTTCAACGATCAGCTCCTGTTCGCTGAGTTTGATCAGCACCTCCACCGGCGCGTGGGGAAGCGGCGACCGTTGCGTCGCTTCGATGGCGTTATCCAGCAGGTTGCCAATAATCGAAATCAGCTCTTGTTCCCCCAGCGGCAGGAACGGTTTGTCCAGCCGACAGGCCGGGTCGAAACTGAGCTCGACCCCTTTCTCCCGCGCACGGGCGGCTTTCCCCAACAGCAGGCCGCACAGCGTCGGGGAACTGAAGCGCGACGAGATAAAGTCCAGCAACTCCTGGGCATGTTCCGATTGCGCCTGAATGTAGCCAATGGCCTCCTCATAGCGGCCCATATGCAGCAGGCCGGAAAGGGTAGTCATCCGGTTTAACTGTTCGTGGCGCATGATGCGCAGATTATCGACATAGCGTTTGACCTGGCTGAGTTGGGCGCTCAGCGAGTCGATCTCGTTGCGATCGCGGAAGGTGATCACCCAGCCCTGCAGCGCCCCCTCAAGCATGATGTGTACCCGGCTGGCAATAACCGTGAGGTCGTTAAAACGGCAAATCTCGTCATGGGTATCTTTCGCCAGCATAGTTTGCGTGTCGAAGAACGGCACCGGCTCAATTACCTGGCTTATCAGCTGCCCGCGCAGCTCCCGGGCCGGCTGGCTCAGGCCCAGCAGCTTGCGCGCCGCCTGGTTGATCACCTCTATGCGTCGTTCGTTATCAATGGCGATCACGCCTTCGTAGATGGACTCCATCATCGCCTTCTGCTGGCGCACCAGCAGACCGATCTCTCGCGGCTCGAGGGAGAAGATTTGCTTCTTAATGCTGCGGGTAAAGAACCAGGAGAAGACAAAGAGGGCAATCAGCAGCAGCACGGCGGCAATCAGGATATTGACTACCTTACTGACGGTAATGGTATCCAGATAGCTGGTGAGATAGCCTACCGAAACAATACCGACCACCTGTCCGGCATTGTTAAAGATGGGAGCTTTACTGCGCAGCGAAATGCCCAGCCCGCCTTTGCGGATCGTGGTGATACTTTTCCCCTGTAAAACGGCTTCATTGTCACCGCCGACCAGCGTGGTCCCCACTCTGTCGGCAAAGACGGAATGAAAAAGGTGCAGCCCCTTATTATCACCAATCACAATAAAGCTGGCGTCACTGAGCGCAGAAATCTTCTGCATAAAATCATGAATGGCGTTGATATTCTTTTGTTCAACTTCATCACGTAATGTCGGAATAAGTGCTATCTCTTCAGCCTGTATTTTGGCGCGCGCGCTCATTTCCTGATAAAGCTGTTTACCAACATCGACATAATAATATCCGCCCAGTAAGGTAAAAAGTACTGAGAAAAAGGCAACCAGCGAAATAAACAGCTTAATCTGGAAAGAGACTTTCATAACTATCACGCGAGGTAGCGACAAAGATGGCCAATATATCATCTTTTTTCGTGCGGATGCCTGCTTTGCCGAAAACTTGTGATCCCTTGCACAGCAGGGGCTGTAAAAGCATAGCCCGGAAGGAGGGCTGACTTCAGGCTGCCGCAATAAATGTTATTTGTTTGTTCAATTCGGAAAAGAAACCATAAAAACCACGGGAATAAATACGGTATAAATCACAGTAAATAAAAGAAACCATTAAAACCATAGCGGCCATTAAAACTTCGCTTTTAATATGCCTTTCCTCACATAAAGTAAGCCTTTGTGACTCTAAGCTGAACGCACAAAATAACCAAGGGGCTTATTATGAGCACAACTGACGATTCTTTCTCTGTTACCCACGACCCGATTGAAATTCAGCGACCTTCGCTCAAAGAGCGCTGGTGGCATATTATGGATACCTGGAAAATTGGGATTATTCCTCTGCCGCTGTTCGTTCTGGCGGGTGCGCTGATTGCAATTGATTGCCTGGGCGGAAAATTGCCGAGCGATATCGTGGTGATGGTGGCGACGCTGGCCTTTTTCGGCTTTGCCTGCGGTGAGTTTGGCAAACGCCTGCCAATTGTCGGCAAGCTCGGCGCGGCGGCGATTTGCGCCACCTTTATCCCTTCCGCGCTGGTCTACTACGGCCTGCTGCCGGACGTGGTGGTCGAGTCCACCACTAAGTTCTACAAATCCACCAACATTCTCTACCTCTACATCTGCTGCATCATCGTTGGCAGCATCATGAGCATGAACCGCACGGTGCTGATTCAGGGCTTCCTGCGCATCTTCTTCCCGATGCTGTGTGGTGAGATCGTCGGCATGCTGGTGGGGATGGGCGTCGGCCTGGCGCTGGGTCTTGAGCCGTTCCAGATCTTCTTCTTCATCATTCTGCCGATTATGGCGGGCGGCGTAGGAGAAGGGGCGATCCCGCTTTCCATCGGCTATGCCACCCTGCTGCATATGGACCAGGGCGTTGCGCTCGGACGCGTGCTGCCGATGGTGATGCTCGGCGGTCTGACGGCAATCATTATCTCCGGGTGCCTGAACCAGCTCGGCAAACGCTATCCGCACCTGACCGGTGAAGGCCAGCTGATGCCGAACCGCGCGAATGCGGATGCCACCGTCTCTCAGCCTGCGTTCTCTGGTAAAGCGGACGTGACCACCATCGCCTCCGGCGCGCTGCTGGCAGTGCTGCTCTACATGCTGGGCATGCTCGGCCACAAGCTGATTGGCCTGCCTGCGCCAGTGGGCATGCTGTTTATGGCGGTGCTGGTGAAGCTGTGCAACGGCGCTTCTCCACGTCTGCTGGAAGGCTCGCAGGTGGTGTACAAATTCTTCCAGACCTCTGTGACCTACCCGATTCTCTTTGCCGTGGGCGTGGCCATCACCCCGTGGCATGAACTGGTGGCGGCCTTCACGCTGACCAACCTGCTGGTGATTATCAGCACCGTCTCCGCGCTGGTGGCGACCGGGTTCTTCGTCGGCAAAAAGATTGGTATGCACCCGATTGATGTCGCCATCGTCTCCTGCTGTCAGAGCGGCCAGGGCGGAACCGGCGACGTGGCGATCCTGACCGCAGGCAACCGCATGAGCCTGATGCCGTTCGCCCAGATTGCTACCCGAATTGGCGGCGCGATTAACGTCTCTGTCTCACTGCTGATTCTGGGCAACTTCCTCGTTTAAGTTTTCAGGAAAGAACAATGAAACTCGCAAGCTTTTTATACCAGGGAAAACGCAGCTACGGCATCGTGCAGGCCGACGGCGTGATTGATTTAGGTCGCCGTCTGGGCGACCGCTACAGCGACCTTAAAGCGCTGCTGCAGGGCAACGGGCTGGCACAGGCCACCCGTTACCTGAACGATGCAGTGGACGTGCCGATGAGCGCCATCACCTTCTTACCGGTGATTGAGCAGCCGGAAAAAATCCTCTGTGTGGGCATGAACTACGCCGACAAGCGCAAGGAGTTTGACCAGCACAACCCGGCTCCAACGCTGTTTGTCCGCTTCCCGGATTCCCAGACCGGCCACAACGAGCCGGTGCTGAAGCCGCGCCACTCCAGCGAATTCGACTACGAAGGCGAGCTGGCGGTGATCATCGGTAAAGGCGGGGAGAATATCCGCCGCGACGACGCCCTGCGCCACGTGGCGGGCTACAGCTGCTACATGGACGGCTCCGCCCGCGACTGGCAGCACACCTGGTTTACCGCCGGTAAAAACTGGCGCAAAACCGGCGCGTTTGGCCCGTGGATGGCGACGGCGGATGAGATCCCGGACCCGCACCAGCTTGCGATCCGCACCTGGCTGAACGGCCGCATGGTGCAGGAAGACAATACCAGCAGCATGATCCACAAAGTCGCCGAGCTTATCGAGTACATCAGCACCTTTACCCGCTTAAGCCCGGGTGACGTGATCATCACCGGCTCTCCAGGCGGAGTGGGTAAAAAGCGTAACCCGCCGCTGTTTATGAAAGAGGGCGATCGCATTGAGGTGGAGATCGAGCATATCGGTCATCTGAGTAACGTGATCGTGGAAGCGCCAGCCGTTGGGCTCGCGGCAGCACACTGAGTAAGGCGGTAACATGCACTCGCAACCCATCGATTTTCGCCACACGCTGGTGGCGAAGCACCCGGAACGCTTAAGCCAGATCCGTTACCTGCTGGCGGACAGCGGCCTGGGCCTGGACAACGACATCACGCTGTTTGTCGAAGCCTGGTCCGGCCCGCAGCTGGTGGGTTGCGCAGGGCTTGCCGCCAACGTCATCAAATGCGTGGCGGTCAACGAGCAGCTTCGCGGCGAGAACCTCAGCGCACGGCTGCTGGCGGAGGTGCAAAATGCGGCGCTGGAGCGCGGCCATTTTCACCTCTTCCTCTGCACCCGTCCGTGCAACAAGGCGCGTTTTGCCCGCAGCGGTTTCTGGCCGATTGCCGAGAGCGGGAACAACGCGGTACTGATGGAGAACACCCCGCAGGGGATTGAGCGTTATTGCCGTTCTCTGCGCGCGAACCGCAAGAGCGGGGAGAAAATTGGCGCCATTGTGATGAACGCCAATCCGTTCACCCTCGGCCACCGCCATCTGGTGGAGCAGGCGGCGATGCAGTGTGATGCCCTGCATCTGTTCGTGGTGCGTGAAGACGCCTCGTTTTTCCCGTTCAGCGCACGTCTTGAGATGGTGCGCGCGGGCGTGGCACATCTGCCGAATGTGGTGGTGCATGAAGGCTCGCAGTACATCATCTCCCGCGCCACGTTTCCGGCCTACTTCCTGAAGGAGACCGGCAAAGTGCAGCAGGCGTGGAGCGAAATTGATGTGCTGATCTTCCGGGATTTCATTGCCCCGGCGCTGGGCATCACGCACCGCTTCATCGGCTCGGAGCCGTTTTGCGACATCACCCGCCAGTACAACCAGACGCTGCACGACCTGCTGGCCTCGCATATCGAGGTGGTGGAAATGCCGCGCATCAAGGCCACCGGCAACGCCATTTCAGCGTCCGAAGTGCGCCGCTTACTGAAGACACAGCAGTTTTCCCGGATCCGGGAGATAGTCCCGGACTCCACCTTCGCGCACCTCGAGACACACTATCGGGCGAGTGCGGAAGTCGCTTAACTACCAGGAATTTATCATGAAAATTGTAAGGGAGGCGCTGGCCGGAACGCAGGAGTCCAGCGACCTGATGGTGAAAATCGCTCCCGCTCACGGCGAGCTGGAGGTAGTCATCCACAGCGAAGTGATTAAGCAGTTTGGCGAGCAAATTCGCCAGGTGGTCAACGACACATTGCGCGCCATGAACGTGCACCAGGGACTCATCATTATTGAAGACAAAGGGGCGCTGGACTGTGTGATCCGCGCCCGCCTGCAGAGCGCACTGCTGCGTGCCGCCGATGAACAGGCCATCAACTGGGGGGCGCTGAAATGAGCAAACTCCGCCGCAGCATGCTGTTCCTCCCGGGTGCCAACGCCGCCATGCTCTCCACCGCGTTTATCTACCGCCCGGACTCCATCATGTTTGACCTGGAAGACGCCGTTGCCCTGCGCGAGAAAGACACCGCACGCATGCTGGTGTTTCATGCGCTGCAGCATCCGATGTATCAGGATATCGAAACCGTGGTGCGCATTAACCCGCTGAGCACGCCGTTTGGCCTGCTGGATCTGGAGGCCGCCGTACGGGCCGGCGTGGACGTGATCCGTCTGCCGAAAACCGATACGCCGGATGACATCTATGAGCTGGAAGGCCACCTGGTGCGCATTGAGCAAGAATGTGGTCGCGAGGTGGGGTCCACCCGCGTGATGGCGGCGATTGAATCGGCCGTTGGCGTGATTAACGCCGTGGCGATTGCCCGCAGCTCTCCGCGCTTAATCGGCATCGCGCTGGCCGCCTTTGACTATGTCATGGACATGCAGACCGAACGCGGCGACGGCACCGAGCTGTTCTACGCCCGTTGTGCCGTGCTGCACGCCGCGCGTGCCGCAGGCATCGACGCCTTCGACGTGGTGTGGTCAGACGTTAACGACGAGGCCGGGTTCCTGCGCGAGGTCGATCTGATCCGCAAGATGGGCTTTAACGGTAAATCGCTGATCAACCCGCGCCAGATCGATCTCCTGCATAACGCCTATGCCCCGACCCAGGAAGAGGTGGATCACGCCAAAAGGGTGATTGAAGCGGCAGAAGAGGGCGAGCGTAACGGCCTGGGCGTGGTGTCGCTCAACGGCAAAATGGTGGATGCACCAATTATTAACCACGCGCAGGTGGTGCTGGAGCGCGCGGCGGCCTCCGGCGTGCGTCGGTAAGGATGAGATAATGAATCAGACTGAACTTCTCCATGTCAATTTTCCCCATCTGCGGGACTTAAAACCGTTTGATACCGCCCACAGCGCGACGCCGTGGCTGGCGGACAGCGACGCGAAGCACAACCGCAAACTGTGCGCCTCTGTCGAAGAGGCGGTTAAGCGCTGCGGTCTGCAGGATGGGATGACCATCTCCTTCCACCACGCGTTTCGTGAAGGCGACCGGGTGATTAACACCGTAGTGGCGCTGCTGGCGCGGATGGGCTTCAAAAACCTGACCCTGGCCTCCAGCTCGCTGATGACCTGCAACGACGCGCTGATTGAGCACATTGAAAGCGGGGTGATCACCCGGATTTACACCTCCGGGATGCGCGGCAGGCTGGCAGAGGCCATCTCCCACGGGCTGATGGATGAGCCGGTGCAAATTCATTCCCACGGCGGGCGGGTGAAGCTGCTCCAGGACGGCGAGCTGAATATCGACGTGGCGTTTCTCGGCGTGCCGTGCAGCGATGAATTTGGCAACGCCAACGGCACGCACGGCAAATCCTGCTGCGGCTCGCTGGGCTATGCGATGGTGGATGCGTACTTTGCCCGTAAGGTGGTGCTGCTGACCGAAGCGCTGGTGCCATTCCCCAATATGCCCGCCAGCCTGGTGCAGGACCAGGTGGACTACATCGTGCAGGTGGAGAGCGTGGGCGATCCGGCGAAAATCAGCGTCGGCGCAGCGCGCGTCACCAGCAACCCGCGCGAGCTGATGATTGCCCGCTATGCGGCGGACGTCATTGAGCACTCCGGCTACTTTAAACCGGGCTTCTCGATGCAGACCGGCTCCGGCGCGGCGGCCACCGCCTGCACCCGCTTTATGGAAGAGAAGATGGAGCGCAGCGGCGTGAAGGCACGCTTTGCGCTCGGCGGCATCACCGGCAGCCTGGTGGATCTGCATGAAAAGGGGCTTATTGAAAAGCTGCTCGATACCCAGTGCTTTGACGGCCAGGCGGCGGCCTCGCTGGCGCGTAATCCGAACCACGTGGAGATCTCCACCAACGTCTACGCCAACCCCGGCAGTAAGGCGGCAAGCTGCGACCAGCTTGATGTGGTGATCCTCAGCGCCCTGGAAATTGACGTCGATTTCAACGTCAACGTCATCACCGGCTCCGACGGCGTGATGCGCGGTGCGTCCGGCGGACACTGCGACGTGGCCGCCGCGGCGAACCTGACCATCGTCGTTGCCCCCCTGCTGCGTAGCCGCATTCCGACGGTCGTGAAGCGGGTTACCACGCGCCTCACGCCGGGGGAGAGCATTGACGTACTGGTCACCGATCACGGTATCGCGGTCAACCCGGCGCGCCCGGAGATCAGCGAGCGGCTGCTGAAGGCGGGGCTCAAGGTTGTGGACATCACTGCGCTGTACGAGCGGGCGATTTCCCTGACTGGCGTACCCAAACCAATCGCGTTTACCGACAAAATCGTCGGGGTGATCCGCTACCGGGACGGCAGCGTGATCGACACCGTGCGACAGGTGAAGGAGGACGTATGATTTCAGCGACACCCGTGCGGGCGGGTGTCAGCCTGGACGAACTGCTGGCGGCGAAAGAGCGCCGCGCAGGGCGTCAGGCTGACATGCTTGAGCACTATCAACAACCGGTCATTTCCCTCACCCTGGTGACGCCAGGGGAGGTCAAAGACAGCCTGCGCTATCGCAACACCATGGGCGTGGCGCTGCAGATGTGCGACCAGCTGCTGTGGGAAAACCGCTGGCAGGTGCTGGACCGCCAGGTACTGTGGCTCCCGACCGGGCCGGAAGCCCTGTGGTGCGTGGCCCATCCGGCGGCAGAAATCAAAGCGCACTGTGCGGAACTGGAGCAGACGCATCCGCTCGGCAGGCTGTGGGATCTGGATGTGATCTGCCCTCAGCACGGCCACGTCGGGCGACAGTCGCTGGGGACGAATCTCAGACGCTGCCTGATCTGCGACGAGCCGGCGCATGCCTGTTCCCGTTCGCGCGCGCATCCAGTGGAGCAGGTTGTGGCTCGCGTGGAGAAGATGATCGATGACTGGTTTGCTCGCGACTAAACTGCGCCCGGCTGACGTGCCCGCGCTTGCCGAAGCGGCGTTGTGGCAGGAGCTGGAGCTGACGCCCAAGCCGGGTCTGGTGGACAAACTCAATAACGGCGCCCATCGCGATATGGACCACGCGCTGTTTGTCCGCAGCATTGCGGCGATTACGCCGTGGTTTTCGCGCTTTGCTGAGCTGGGCAGCGCGCATGCCGATAAACCCGCTGACGAACAGTTACGGGTTCTCCGCCCGATGGGGATGGCCTGCGAGCAGGCGATGTATGCCGCAACGAACGGGGTGAATACCCACAAAGGCGGGATTTTTGCCCTTGGTTTACTGTGCTTTGCTGCCGGGCGTGTGAAAAGGGTCTCCGCAGACAGCCTCTGCTGTGAGGTGAGTAACCTCTGCAGCGGGCTGGTCTCGCGGGAGCTGGCCGCACGCAGCGGGCAGGCGACGGCGGGCGAGCGGCAGTATCAGCTGTATGGCTTAAGCGGCGCGCGCGGAGAGGCCGAAAGCGGTTTTGCTACGGTGCGTAAGGCGCTGGCGCAGTGGAACGGACATTCACTTCACGACCTGCTGTTACGCCTGATGTCAGTCAATCAGGACAGCAATCTGGTGTCGCGCGGCGGCATTGAGGGGCTACGCTACGTTCAGGGTTATGCGCGGAAACTGCTGGCTGCAGGCTGGGACCGCGAGGCGTTGCTCAGAATGGATAACGCATTGATTGAACGGAACCTGAGTCCCGGAGGCAGCGCGGATTTACTGTCGGTGGGGTGGGTGCTTGCTGCAATAAAATAGCCGGGTGGCGGCTTCGCCTTGCCCGGCTTACGAACGGTGTTTTTGTAGGCCCGGTAAGCGTTAGCGCCACCGGGCACAACAATCAATGCGCGACTGGCTGCGCACCATTCGGCACGCGAACGTGTTTGTACTTGAACAGCACGATAAACGCGAAGAACAGCACCAGTGAGTACGCGGCGAAGATCAGCCACACCGGCTGCCAGTTGGTGATGCCGTTGGTGGTGTACATCTCAACCACTTTGCCGCTCACCACGCCGCCCAGAATACAGCCGAAGCCGTTGGTCATCATCAGGAACATACCTTGTGCACTGGCGCGGATTTCAGGTTTCACCTCTTTTTCCACAAACACGGAACCCGAGATGTTGAAGAAGTCGAAGGCGCAGCCGTAAACAATCATCGACAGAACCAGCAGCACGGTGCCGAACGGGCTTGGGTCGCCATAGGCGAAGAGACCGAAGCGCAACATCCATGCCGCGATACTGATCAGCATGACGTTCTTGATGCCGTAGCGGCTCAGGAAGAACGGAATGGTCAGGATGAACAGCGTCTCAGAGATCTGCGAGATGGACATCATCACCGACGCATGTTCAACGATAAAGCTGCCGGAGAACAGCGGGTTGTTATCGAAGCTGTGCAGGAAGGTGTTGCCGAACATGTTGGTGATCTGCAGTTCCGCGCCCAGCAGCATGGAGAAGATAAAGAAGATCGCCATGCGTTTGTTTTTAAACAGTGCGAAGGCGTCCAGGCCGAGCATGGTGCTCCAGCTCTGGTTTTTCTGCTGGTTAGAGACCGGAATGGTTGGCAGCGTCAGGGTGAACAGCGCCAGCAGCACGGAGAGTGCAGCGCCGATGTAAAGCTGCATATGGCTCAGTTCGAAGCCCGCGAAGCTCACGCCCCACATCGCCATGATAAAGCCGATAGTGCCCCAGATGCGGATTGGCGGGAAATCGGTCACGATATCCATATCCGCGGATTTCAGGCGATAGTAGGAGATGGTGTTGATCAGCCCAAGCGTTGGCATGTAGGCCAGCGAATTAAGCAGGATCACCATGAACATCGCCCCCGGCGTGGTAACCTGGGCTGCCATAAACAGCGTCCCCGCGCCCACCAGGTGGCAAAGCATGTACAGCCATTTGGCACTCAGCCATTTATCCGCCACGATCCCCAGCAGCGTTGGCATGAAGACCGCCGCAATACCGAGCGAACTGTATACGGCACCGATTGACGCACCATCGAACTTGAGCGTCACAAACATATAGGAGCCGAGTGTAGTCAGCCAGCTACCCCACAGGCAGAACTGCAGAAACGACAATATTTTAAGCTGCAGCTTAAGGTTCATGTTACTTTCCTCACAAGTGAGCGGGAGATATGTTGTTATAGGAACATTCAGGGTTGTTATTTGATGCAATTCTATCAGTTGGCAACGATATGTTTTGTTACCTCCCGCAAAAAAATGCAATCCACATTAATTTGCAGTTTGGATTGTGATGCAAATAACATTTTCATATGGGTGAGGGTGTTCAGTCCCCTCTCCCCTTTGGGGAGAGGGTTAGGGTGAGGGGTGTTGGTTTTCTAGCGACGACGGTAGTTCTTCTGCGCCGTATTCACTTTATACAGATAACGACGGGATTCCGCGGACGGATGGCGGGTGGTCAGGGTTGCGTAGACATCTCCCGGCGCCATGCTGTTGATGATGTTTGCGGCCTGCACTTTGTCATTCGAGAAGACACGTAGCACGCTGCCCGCACCGCCGTTATAGGCGGTGATCACCGCGTAGCGGCGCGAGGTCGGGTTATCAATCCCGCCCAGGTAGACATTGTTCAGCATCGCCAGATAGGCGGTGCCAGTATCAATGTTGCTCTGCGGATCGAACAGATAGCTGCGGCTCGGCGTCCCGGATTTCCCCTGCGCGCGGAAGACGTCTTTACCGGCGCTGTGCTGTACAACCTGCATCAGCCCCAGGGCGTCGGAACGGCTCACCGCGTACGGGTTAAATGACGATTCGGTCTGCATAATCGCCAGGATCAGCGACTCATCCACGCCGTACTTGCGTGAGGCCTGACGCACCATGCCTAAGTACTTATGCGCACGCTTGTCGAGGTGGTTCGGAACAAGGTTGATGGTGACGCTATAGATAATCTTCAGACCGTTCGAGCGGCTTTTCAGGCGCGTCTGCAGCAGGTAGTCGGCAAATTTCGTGGCGCGGCCTTCCCAGCGAATGGGCTGGCCGGTCTGATCGACGACCTGACCGTACAGGAACGGCTCTTTGGATATCGTGATGTCGTCGGCATCGGAGTAGAGATCGATTGAGCCCGGATCGTCACCCATCAGCAGGGTTTTGATGATTGCCTGACGGAGCCGAGCGGCAGGGTCTGTGCCGGCAATGGTTTCAATCGTGATCGTACCCTCATCAAAGTTGATGTGGCTACGGGTCAGATAGGCGTCGGTGTACTTAACGTAGTCCTTAGGTCCGGCAATAAGAACTTCGTTAAATCCCCATATATTCTCGATGTTATGGGCAAACTGCCCCATCAAAATATCAAAACCGTTGGTGTCCTTGATCCAGGCTTCGTTGTACTCATCACCTTTTTTTGACGAACACGAGACAAGCAACGGCGCAACAAGGGCTAGCGCTAAAAGTTTTTTCATCATTCCGGGAGTGCGTGTTGTGTTTGCTTTAACGGCGGGGTTTCCCCCCGCACGCTGTTATTTTTCCGGTGGCGTATAGCCTTCGATGTGCACGTCTTTACCTTCGAACAGGAAGCTCACCATCTCCTGCTCCAGCAGTTTGCGGTGTTCCGGGTTCATCATGCTGAGTTTCTTCTCGTTGATCAGCATGGTCTGCTTTTTCTGCCACTGCCCCCAGGCTTCTTTGGAAATCTCGTTATAAATGCGTTTACCCAGGTCGCCCGGATAAAGCTGGAAATCCTGGCCTTCAGCGTCACGCTGCAGGAAAGTACAAAAAATCGTTCTGGCCATACTCATTCCTCTTTTTTAGCCGATGCTAAACCATTGCACCGGCACGTAATTGCTGTAACAGGCGCTCCACGGGAGCCGCCAGCCCGACTGATGGCGGTTGCGCTAAGTTATACCAGAGAGCGGTGCCTTCATCCATGCACGAGGCGAAGGAGGACACGGGAAGCCACATCGGCACAATATCCAGATGGAAATGGCTGAAGGTGTGGCGAAACGCGGTCAGCTGCGTCAGGTTATCGGCAGCAATCCCGCGCTTTTTAAGCCATTCACGCAGCAAGTCTTCATCTTCAAACTGTGGGAAGCAGTATAGACCACCCCACAGACCGCTCGGTGGACGTTGGGCCAGGAACACTTCATCGCCGTGCTGCATCAGCAGCATATAACCGGTGCGTTCCGGCAGCGTCTGTTTGGGTTTTTTACCGGGATACTGCGCCCACGACTGGTTGGCGTACGCCACGCAGAGGTTATTCACCGGGCAGAGTTCGCATTTTGGCTTTGAGCGCGTGCAGACCATCGCGCCCAGATCCATCATCGCCTGGTTGAAGCGCTCGACGCCGTTTGCCGGGGTGACCTCTTCACTTATTTCCCAAAGACGTTTTTCAACATCCTTCTTCCCCGGCCAGCCGTCGACGGCATAGCAGCGTGCCAGCACGCGCTTCACGTTGCCGTCGAGGATTGGAAAATGCTTGCCTAAAGAGAGGGAGAGAATGGCGCCGGCGGTTGAACGTCCGACGCCGGGTAAATCCGCCACCTCGTCGAAGGTTTCCGGGAAGCGTCCGTTGTGGCGCGTCGCGACCTGCTGTGCCGCTTTGTGCAGGTTACGCGCGCGGGCGTAGTAGCCAAGCCCGGTCCACAGGTGCAGCACCTCGTCCAGCGGAGCGTTAGCCAGATCGGTCACCGTCGGGAAGCGCGCCATAAAACGCTCAAAGTAAGGAACCACCGTCGCGACCTGCGTTTGTTGCAACATCACTTCGGAGAGCCATACTTTGTAAGGCGTTTTTTCAATTTGCCAGGGCAGGGTTTTACGCCCGTATTTGTCGTACCAGTCCAGCACCTGGGCTGAAAATTGAGAGGCTTGCATGGTCATCGATTCGTATAATCAGGGACGCCGATTGCAGCACAGCGTCAATCTGCTGTAAACCGGATCTTTCCCATGCTTGCATAGAAGCCTTAACTTTGGATAATGCCCGTTTCCCGAACATTCTCACAAGCAGACAACTCTTTTATGAAAAACGACGTCATTTCACCGGAATTTGATGAAAACGGTCGCCCGCTGCGCCGTATTCGCAGCTTTGTCCGCCGTCAGGGTCGCCTGACGAAAGGGCAGCAACATGCGCTGGACAACTACTGGCCGGTGATGGGCGTTGAGTTCAGCGAGCAGCCTCTGGATTTTAGCGAGCTGTTTGGCCGCGACGCGCCGGTAACTCTGGAAATTGGTTTCGGTATGGGCGCCTCGCTGGTGACCATGGCCAAAGCCCGCCCGGAGCAGAACTTCCTCGGCATTGAAGTGCACTCCCCGGGCGTGGGCGCGTGTCTGGCTACGGCCCATGAAGAGGGCGTTGAGAACCTGCGCGTGATGTGTCATGACGCGGTGGAAGTGCTGCACAAAATGATTCCTGACAATTCTTTAACCATGGTTCAGCTCTTTTTCCCTGACCCGTGGCACAAAGCACGTCATAATAAACGCCGTATCGTTCAGGCGCCGTTTGCTGAGCTGGTAAAAAGTAAGCTCAAGCTGGGCGGTGTCTTCCATATGGCGACCGACTGGGAACCTTATGCGGAACATATGCTGGAAGTGATGTCATCGCTGGACGGTTACAAAAACCAGTCGGCGAGCAACGACTATGTACCGCGTCCGGAATCGCGTCCGGTAACGAAATTTGAACAGCGTGGCCATCGTCTTGGTCACGGTGTATGGGACTTAATGTTCGAGAGGGTGAAATAATGGCAAAGAATCGTAGCCGTCGTCTGCGTAAAAAGATGCACATCGAAGAATTCCAGGAAGTGGGCTTCTCCGTTGCCTGGCGTTTCCCGGAAGGCACCAGCGTTGAGCAGATCGATCAGGACGTTGATGCGTTCATCAACGAGGTGATCGAGCCAAACAAACTGGCCTTCGATGGTAGCGGCTATCTGGCGTGGGAAGGTCTGATCTGCACCCAGGAAGTGGGTAAATGCACCGAAGAACATCAGGCCCTGGTACGTAAATGGCTTGAAGACCACAAGCTGGAAGATGTTCGCGTCAGCGAACTTTTCGACGTTTGGTGGGACTAATAAAGTAGTAAAGGGCCAGCATTAGCTGGCCCATTTTGTCTGAGGGAGTGTTTAAGATGCGCAAAACGTTGCTGGCTGCTGCTTTGATGGCAACCGGATTCACCGCCCATGCGGAGTATAAATGTAGCGTCACCCCGCGTGATGACGTGGTGTTAAGCCCGCAAACCGTGCAGGTCAAAGGCGAGAACGGCAATCTGGTGATTACGCCGGAAGGGAACGTCACCTTTAACGGCAAACAGTACAACCTGACTGCCGCACAGCGTGAGCAGGCGAAAGACTACCAGGCCGATTTGCGTACCGCGCTGCCATGGATTAACGAAGGCGCGCTGACGCGCGTTGAGAAAAGCCGCGTGGCGCTGGATAAGATCATCACCAAAGAGGTGGGGGAGAGCAGCAATATGCGCACCCGCCTGACGAAGCTCGATAAGCAGCTGAAAGAGCAGATGAACCGGATTATCGAAACGCGTACCGACGGCCTGACGTTCCACTACAAGGCGATTGATCAGGTCCGCGCTGACGGGCAACAGCTGGTGAACCAGGCGATGGGCGGCATCCTGCAGGACAGCATCAACGAGATGGGTGCTAAAGCGGTACTGAAAGGCGGCGGTAACCCTCTTCAGGGCGTGCTGGGCAGTCTGGGCGGCCTGCAGACCTCCATTCAGAACGAGTGGAAGAACCAGGAAGATGATTTCCAGAAGTTCGGCAAAGACGTGTGTAAACGCGTGGTATCGCTGGAAGATAGCCGGAAAGCGCTGGTGGGGACGTTGAAGTAATTCACCCCTCACCCTAACCCTCTCCCC
>NZ_RXRN01000044.1:0-17778 GCF_003986875.1 Enterobacter sp. WCHEn090032 | reverse complement strand
CTCATTAATTTTGCTGAAGCAACGTTCATCGCTTCAGGTAAAAAATTACTGGGGATCCCTCAGCCCAAAGGGAGAGGGAGGATAAAACATTAACTCACCAACGCCTGCCCGTCTTTGCGGCTCTCCGTCGCGGCCACGTAGTGCCCTTCCGGCATCCGGTAAATCACCTGGGCTCCACCGAAGTTGTAATCCTGAAGCGGATCCTCCACCACGATGTGGTGCCCGCGCTCGCGCAGCGCCGCGATAGTATTGCGATCGAACGTCGATTCGACGATCACTTCCCTGCCCTGTACCACGCGCCAGCGCGGGGCATCGATGGCCGCCTGCGGGTTTTGCCCGTGCAGCATAATGCGCAGCGCCATCTGCATATGACCCTGCGCCTGCATCGGCCCGCCCATCACGCCGAAGGACATCAGCGGCTTACCGTTACCGTCCATCGCAAAGCCCGGAATGATGGTGTGGAACGGACGTTTGCTGCCCGCCAGCGCGTTCGGGTGCTCAGGATCCAGTACAAATCCGCAGCCGCGGTTTTGCAGGCTGATCCCGGTATCCGGTACCACAATCCCGGACCCAAAGCCCATATAGTTGGACTGAATAAACGAGACCATCATCCCGCTGGCGTCCGCGGTGCTGATGTAGACCGTGCCGCTCTGCGTCGGGGAACCGTAGACAAAATCAGACGCGCTGTCGTGGTTGATCAGCGCCGCACGCGACTTCAGATAAGCGTCGCTCAACAACTCTTTTGCCGCGAACGCCATATGATCTTCATCCGCCACGTAGCGGTCGAGGTCCGCCAGCGCCAGCTTCATCGCCTCAATGGACAGGTGCAGGGACTGCACGGAATCCGGATGGTGCTTCTCAATACCACATTGCTCAAGAATGCCCAGCGCAATCAGCGTGGCAATCCCCTGGCCATTCGGCGGCAGCTCCTGCACCGAACCGCCCGCGAAGTCGCGCGACAGCAGCTCTACCCAGTCGACGCGATGGTTAGCCAGATCCTCCGCCGTCAGGTGCGCGCCATGTTCTTTGGCAAAGGCGGCAATTTTCTGCGCCAGCTCGCCACGGTAAAACGCCTCGCCGTTGGTTCTCGCAATCAGCTCCAGCGAGTTCGCCTGCGCCGGGTTACGGAAAATCTCCCCCACGCGCGGGGCGCGGCCTTCCGGCGCGAAGCAGGCGCTGAAGCCCGGCTGATCTTTCAGCTTGAGATAGCCGCGCTGCCAGAGATGCCCAATCAGCGGCGAGACCGGGAAACCGTTGCGCGCGTAGTCAACCGCAGGCTGCGCCAGGGTGGTCAGCGGCAGCGTGCCGAAGCGTTCCGCCAGCGCGACCCAGCCGGATACCGCCCCCGGTACGGTCACCGCGTCCCAGCCGATTTCCGGCACCGCGGTTTTTCCGGCAAACAGATCCGCATGCCAGCTCGCCGGTGAACGACCCGACGCGTTCAGTCCGTGCAATTTTTCACCGTCCCAGACAATGGCGAAGGCATCGCTGCCAATCCCGTTGCCGGTCGGCTCGACCACCGTCAGGGCCATCGCGGTGGCAATGGCCGCATCAACGGCATTCCCGCCCAGTTGCAGCATCTTCATCCCCGCCTGCGCCGCCAGCGGCTGAGACGTTGCCACCGCGTTATGGCCCATCATCGGTGGGCGGCGTGAAAGGTAACCGGACGTAAAATCAAGCGCTTTGGTCATCATGACTCCTTAGTCATGGCGCGGATCGAGCGCATCGCGCAGCCCGTCGCCGAGTAAATTAAAGCCCTGCACGGCGAGGAAAATCGCCACGCCGGGGAAAATGGACATCCACGGCGCCTGCTCAAGAAACCCTTTCGCGGTGTTGAGCATCGAGCCCCAGGACGGGTTGGGCGGCTGCTGCCCCAGCCCTAAAAACGACAGGCTGGCTTCGGCAATAATCGCCGAGGCAATAGCCAGCGTGGCCTGGACCAGGATCGGCGACATCACGTTGGGCAGGACGTATTTGATGATGATCCAGCGATCCGGCAGGCCAATCGCCCGCGCGCCGTCGATGTACTCTTCGTTGCGAATGGCGATCACCTGGCCGCGCGTCAGGCGGGCGAAGATCGGCATGGCGGAAAGGCCGATGGCGATCATCGCGTTGGTGAGACTCGGGCCTAAAAACGCCCCGAGCGCGATCGCCATGATCAGGAACGGGCAGGCCAGCAGTGCCTCGATAACGCGCGAGATCACCCCGTCCCACATCTTCTGGAAGTAACCTGCCACCAGCCCCAGCGGCACGCCGATGACCACCGCGATAACCACCGACATGCAGCCCGCCATCAGCGAGGTGCGCGCCCCCCAGATAATGCGGGATAAGATGTCGCGCCCCAGCTCGTCGGTGCCGAACCAGTACATCGCCGACGGCGCTTTGCGCACCGCCAGGAAGTTAGCCTTGACCGGATCGAACGGGGCTACCCATGGCGCCAGCAGCGCCACCAGCACAAAGAAACCCACTATCACTGCGCCAGCCACTGCGCTCTTGTTCGCGAGGAATTTCTTCAGCACCCGGCTCTGCGCGCGCGGCAGCGCAGGCGCAACGGTTTGTGTCGTCAGTTCCGCCATCGTTAACCTCGCATTTTCGGGTTGATAAGGACGTAGAGCACGTCGGCCAGCAGGTTCAGCAGCAGGAAGCCGATCGCCACGATCAACACCACGCCCTGCACCACCGCGTAGTCACGGTTAAACACCGAGTCGACGATCATCTTGCCGAAGCCCGGAATGGTGAAGACCTGCTCGGTCAATACCGCGCCGCCCAGCAGCTCGCCGAACAGCAGCGTAGTGAGCGTGATCACCGGCACCAGCGCGTTGCGAAATGCGTGCTTTAAGATCACCGCTTTCGGCAATAGCCCTTTTGCCCGCGCGGTGCGGATGTAATCCGCTTTCAGGACCGCAATCATCGACGCGCGCGTATGGCGCATCAGCGTCGCCGCCAGACCGGTTCCGAGCACGACTGCCGGCAGCAGCAGCGTACGCAGGTTCTGGATCGGATCTTCACTGAACGGCACGTAGCCTGAGGCGGGCAGCCACTGCAGGTTCACCGAAAAGACCAGAATCAGCAGGATCCCCAGCCAGAAGTGCGGTATTGAGATCCCGGAGATCGCCACAAAGTTCGCTCCGTGATCGACCCAGCTGTTTTTGTACACTGCGGCGAGGATCCCCATGCTGATGCCGAACACCAGCGCAACAATCATCGCCAGCAGCGACAGCTCCAGCGTGACCGGCAGCTTGCTGGCAATTAACTGCGTCACCGGCTCGTGGGTGCGCAAGGAGACACCCAGATCCCCCTGCAGCGCGCGCGTCAGCCAGTGGAAATACTGCACCGGGATCGGGGCATCGAGATTCAGCTCCGCACGCAGCTGGGCGATGACCGCCGGATCGCGCTCCTCCCCGGCCATGGCGATCAGCGGGTCGCCGGGCAGCAGCTTTTGCAGCCCGAAGACCATCATGCTCACCAGCAACAGCGTCGGGATGGCCAGCAGCAGACGTTTGCAAATCAGTTCCAGCATGGGCTCTCCTCAGGACGTTTATTTCGCCAGCGTTAAGCCAGCCAGACGCACGATGCCGTCCGGATACGGTTTAAAGCCCTGCACTTTCTTGTTCAGGCCAAAAATGCGCGGCTCGAAGTAGAGCCAGGCAATCGGCATGTCGGTTTGCAGCTGCTTCACCACCTTGTCGTACAGCGGCTGACGAACGGCTTTGTCGTTGCTGAGACGCGCCTGGGTCAGCCACTCATCAACCTGCGCGTTGCTGTAGCGACCGTCGTTCAGGGTGCCTTTGCTGTGAATAAACCCGTAGATGCTGCCGTCCGGATCCGGGCGCCCCGACCAGCCGGAGAAGCTCAGCTGATAATCACCGCTCTGCTGGCGATCCAGCAGCGTGGCGAATTCGGTCATCTGCAGATTCAGGTTAAAGCCCGCCTCAGCGACCATCGCCTGCAGCACCTGACCGACCTGCTGCGAGGTTGGGTTGTTCGGCACCAGCAGGTTAACGGTCAGCGGCGTAGTGACGCCTGCCGCTTTCAGCAGCGCTTTGGCTTTATCGACATCGCGCGGTGGCACCGGCAGGTTGACGTGATACGGGCTCACCGTCGAAAACGGCTGGTTGGCTGGCGTATACAGCCCTTCAAAGACCACCTGGTTTAGCGCATCGCGGTCGATGGCCTGAGAAAACGCTTCACGCACGCGGGCGTCCCTGAACGGATCGTTCGCCGGCACCTTGCCGTTATTGATGTTGAAGGTAATGCCCTGATAGCCCAGACCGGTCACTTTTGCCAGCGCCAGCTTGCTGTCGGCTTCGACGGTTTTGACATCGCTGGCGGCAATCCCTTCGGTCAGGTCGAGATCGCCCGCGCGCAGGTTCGCCAGGCGCACGGAGGCATCCGGGATCGGCAGATAGATAATTTTGTCGAAGTGGTAGGCGTCTTTGTTCCAGTAATTGTCGAAACGCGTCAGAACGATGCGGTCCTGGGACACGCGGCTGTCGAATTTATACGGACCGGAACAGACGGGATGGGCGGCAAAATCCGGCTTTTTCGCCGCGTCGGGGGCCATCATCGCACCCGCGCGGTCGGTGAGCTGCATCAGCAGCGCGGCGTCCGGCGTTTTCAGGTGCAGGGCAATCTGCATCGGGCCTGTGACCTCAACGGACTCCACGGAGGAAATCTCGCTTTTACGCAGGGAGCCTTTTAAGGTCAGGGCGCGGTCGAGGTTGTATTTTGCGGCGGCCGCATCGAATTTCTCACCGTCGTGGAAGGTGACGCCCTCGCGCAAATTCAGGGTCAGGGTTTTGCCGTCGTCGCTCCAGGCCCAGTCTTTCGCCAGACCAGGCACGACCTTCAGATTTTCATCCACGTCCACCAGCCTGTCGCACAGGGAAGCAAACACGAAGCGGCCATAGTAGGTGCGCGCCAGATGCGGGTCGAGCATGTCCGGGTCAGCCCCCAGCCCCACACGCAGCACGCTTTCAGAATGGGCGGGCAGCGCCGCGCCAAGCAACATAACACTTCCCAGTACGGTCAAAAGAGAATTACGCATTGTCATTATCATGAGTTCCTTGAAGGAAGGGAGGAGTGAGTGGCCGCGTGTTCAAACAGCGCGCGGCGGCGCAGAAAAGCAGCGGATGGCGGTGCAATCTGGATAACACTGCGATCGCGATTAATTTCCTGCCAGCGATGACAGGCCACCTGACGTCCACCGTCCAGGAGTTGGTTAATGGGTTCAACCTGGCGGCATTCGTCAGTGACGTACGGGCAACGCGTATGGAAGCGACAGCCGGACGGCGGGTTGGCCGGGTTCGGCAAATCTCCCTGCAACAGCGGGGCGTCACGTTCCGTGCCGGGCTGCATCTGCGGCGCCGAGGCGATCAGCGCCTGGGTATAAGGGTGCAGCGGCGCGTCAAAAATCTCATCGACGGTGGCAAGCTCGACAATTTGCCCGAGGTACATGACCGCCACGCGATCGCTCATATGGCGGATAACCGCCAGGCCGTGGGCGACAATCACCATCGTCAGCCCCAGCTGGTGCTTCAGGCTTTCCAGCAAATTCACCACCTGGGCCTGCACGGATACATCCAGCGCGGAGACAGGTTCATCACCCAGCAGCAGTTTGGGTCCCGACGCCAGCGCGCGCGCAATGCCAATGCGCTGACGCTGCCCGCCAGAAAACTCGTGCGGATAACGTCCGGCCCAGGCGGCAGGCAGGCCAACGGTCTTCAGCAGTTCAGCTACGCGGTACTGGCGGTCCGCTTTTTTCATGTTCTGGTGCAGCCACAGCGGCTCGCCAACGATCTGCTCCACCGTCATACGCGGGTTGAGCGAGGCAAAGGGATCCTGAAAGATAATTTGCAGCTCGCGCCGGAGCTGGTTGAGGCGCGCGCCCGAGGCATGCGTGATCTCCTCTCCCTGGTAAAACACGCGCCCTTCGCTGGCGGCCAGCAGACGCAGCAGCAGACGACCGAGGGTGGATTTCCCGGACCCCGACTCCCCGACAATCGCCAGCGTTTCGCCCGGCATCACGGCCAGCGACACGCGGTCGACCGCCGTCACAAACCGGGCCGGGGTAAAAAGTTTCTTAGGGCCGGGGAACAGCTTGCTGAGATCGCGGGCTTCAAGGATCGGCGTGGTCATGCGGTCTCTCCCAGGGCAATGTGGTGTTCAAGCGGTACGCGGAAGCAGGCGACCTGATGGCCGCCCCCCTGCGCAGTGAGCGGTGGTTTTTCAGCATGGCAGCGCGCCTGTGCAAACGGACAACGGGTGGCAAAACGGCAGCCCTTCGGCATGAATTCCGCCAGCGGCACCGATCCGGGAATCGTGGAAAGCGGGCCTTTACGTGCGCCCAGAGAGGGAATCGACCCCATCAGGCCGATGGTGTACGGGTGCTGCGGGTCGGCAAAGATGGCCTCCACGCTTCCCTGCTCCACCACCTGCCCGGCATACATCACCGCCACCTGCTGGGCGACCTCTGCCACCACGCCTAAATCGTGAGTGATCATCAGCACTGCCGTGCCGGTCTCTTCTTTGAGGGTGTTCAGCAAAGCGAGAATTTGCGCCTGGATCGTTACGTCGAGGGCGGTGGTCGGTTCATCGGCAATCAGCAGTTTCGGGTGGTTAATCAGCGCCATCGCAATCATCACGCGCTGGCGCATGCCACCGGAAAGCTGGTGGGGGTACGCCTTCAGCCTCATCTCTGCGGCCGGGATCTGCACCTTCTCAAGGATCTGCAGCGCGACCTTCATCGCCTCTGCTCGCGAGACGCTCTGATGGCGCATAACCGCTTCGCTCAGCTGATCCCCCAGCGTAAATGCCGGATTAAGCGAGGTCATTGGCTCCTGGAAAATCATCGCCAGCTCGCTGCCGCGCAGGTCGGCATATTCCCGCGGTGAAAGCTTGCGCAGATCGTGACGGCGAAAATGCATCTCCCCGCTGACGATCCGGGCGCTGGCAGGCAACAGGCCCATCAGCGCTAATGAGGTGATACTTTTCCCGCAGCCTGACTCCCCCACCAGCGCCAGGGTTTCGCCCGCTTTAACCGTCAGTGAAATATCCTCCAGCACGCTCACCGGCGAGCCGGCGAACCTGACATTCAGATTGCGTACGCGCAGAACAGGCGTGGGATCGTTAAATGGGATCGTCGTCATAGCGTGAAGTCGTCTTCAAGGTGGATCGCATGGATCAGGGCGGTTTGCAGGCTGAGCAGGTGTTCGCGCATGGCGGCCGCGGCCTCATTTGGCTGGCGATGGATAATCGCAGCCATGATCTTGTGATGGTGGTCGTTATAACTGTCGACGCGTTCGGGGGTGCGGGCTAATTCGCGCAGGTGCTGCCAGCCCGGTTCACGTCTGACGGCATCAATGGCATCAAACAGGCCGAGCATCAGGCGGTTACCCGCGGCCTCCGCAATGGCGCGGTGAAAGGCGCTGTCCCACAGTTCGTTGAGATCGCGGTCATCCGGGCTGACCTTATCAATGCGTTCCAGCATGCGCTGCATCAGCGCGAGGTTTTCCCTGGTGGCACGCAGTGCCGCAAGCCGGGCTAAGCCGGGTTCGAGCTGCAGGCGAGCCTCCATCACTTCGAGAAGGTTGGTTTGCTGAACCAATCCCTGAAGGGCCAGCGGTTCGACAGGGGCAGAAGGACCGATAAAGGTGCCTTTGCCCTGCTTACGCCAGATGCGCCCCTCTTCTTCCAGCACATCCAGCGCACGACGCACTTCACGGCGTCCTACGCCGAGAGTCTCCGACAGCTCACGTTCCGTGGGCAGTGGAGTGCCTGGTGTTGACTCATGCTGGTTGATTAGCCCACGCAGCTGCTCAAGCGCGGTGCTGGAATTTGCCAGAAACCGTGACGGTTTTTCCATATTGGTTCGCTCGCTTTCATCATTGTTTTTTTTTATTAACGATAAGTTATTGATATGACGTGCTACTTACCGTGCTAATGATTAAGCAATAACCAAACCAATTTGAAATTGGTTCAGGAAGTTTTTGGAAAGTGGGAGATAAGAGGATGATTTTTCGTGGTTTATATTTACAAAAAGAAACACCCTGCCTGACATCAAAAGAGGTTTAGGCAGATTAAATGCACAAAATTAGTGCAAATAATGCACTAATGTTGTGCATATGTTAATTAATTGCACCATACAATTTAACTTTTTGTTAAAAAATAAAGAGGAAGACATTTCAGAAAGCTGAAACGACGAAAGCCTGAATCATTTCTGATTCAGGCTTTCTGAATAGTGGCGGAACGGACGGGACTCGAACCCGCGACCCCCTGCGTGACAGGCAGGTATTCTAACCGACTGAACTACCGCTCCACTGTTCCCGTTTGGGGAACGAGGCGCATATTACGGTGTGCCTCCGATCCCGTCAATGCTTTTTCTCACGTTTTGAATCGTTTGCTGCAAAAATCGCCCGAACGATGATTTTACAGGCATTCCGGCGCTTTTTCAGGCGCGCCACATACAGCTTCCGCCTTTCTTCTGCACCAGATCCAGACGGGATTCGTGGTTAAGCAGCTCTTCATCGCTGGCTAAAACAACCCGCAACCGACTGGCCTGGCGAACGACGCGCTGAATACCCGCTTCGTCCTGCGTCTGCTGGGATTCGTTTTCCATGCTGAACTTCATTGACGTCTGGCCACCGGTCATCGCCAGATAGACATCAGCCAGGATCTGGGCATCGAGCAACGCCCCGTGCAGCGTTCGCTTGGTGTTGTCTATCTCATAGCGCGAACAGAGTGCGTCAAGGCTGTTACGCTTGCCGGGGAACATTTTCCTCGCCAGCGCCAGGCTATCGGTGACTTTGCAAAACGTATTCGTTTTCGGAATATCGCGCTGGAGCTTACTAAACTCATAGTCCATAAAGCCGATATCGAACGAGGCGTTGTGGATGATGAGCTCAGCGCCTTTGATATACTCCAGAAACTCGTCCGCCACCTCCGCAAAGGTCGGTTTATCCAGCAAGAACTCATCGGCAATACCGTGAACGCCGAACGCTTCGGGATCCACCAGCCGATCGGGTTTCAGGTAGACGTGGAAGTTGTTCCCCGTCAGACGACGGTTCACCACTTCAACGGCACCGATCTCGATGATCTTATGCCCTTCGTAGTGCGCGCCGATCTGGTTCATACCGGTGGTTTCGGTATCGAGGACAATCTGGCGAGTAATTGCAGTGCTCATAGCGGTCATTTATGTCAGACTTATCGTTTAACTGAACGTTTCAAATACAGGAAGTCTACCAGAGATGCGTAAACAGGTAGAAATTTTCACCGATGGATCTTGTCTCGGCAACCCAGGGCCTGGCGGCTACGGTGCGATTATGCGCTATCGCCAGCATGAAAAAACTTTTAGCGAAGGCTATTTTCTGACCACCAACAACCGGATGGAGTTGATGGCGGCCATTGTGGCGCTGGAGGCGCTAAAAGAGCATTGTGACGTGGTGTTAAGCACCGACAGCCAGTACGTGCGTCAGGGGATCACCCAGTGGATCCACAACTGGAAAAAACGCGGCTGGATGACCGCCGATAAGAAGCCGGTCAAGAATGTCGATCTCTGGAAACGGCTTGATGCCGCGCTGGGGCAGCATGAAATAAAGTGGGAGTGGGTAAAAGGCCACGCCGGCCATCCGGAAAACGAACGCTGCGACGAACTGGCGCGGGCGGCGGCGGCCAACCCCGCTCATGAAGATGCGGGCTATCAGCCCGACGCCTGATCGTTTTTTTTGTACTGTCGCGTGGCGCCCACGGTCTGGCGTATGGGCGTTTTCGATTTGCTCTGCTTCATCGGATTAAGCGTAAGGGGAATGGTTCGCTTACGCGCCACGATAAACTGCAAACAGCCCAGTGCAGGCAGATGGGTGCTCAACACGACGCCCCCCTGCCGCGCCCAGGGCAGCACCTGAAAACCACCGTAGCTGAGCACTTCAAAATTCAGCAGTGAAAGCCAGTCAAGCTGGCGCATCATGGTGAACATCCGGCTGTTGTAAGGTGGTGTGCGGCGCAGCACCGGCACCAGCTTACGCAGCCCCATCAGACTCAGCGGATTGAAGGCGCTAAGTACCAGCCAGCCGTCATCAATCAGCACGCGATCGGCTTCGCGAAGCAGACGATGCGGGTCGCTGCACCAGGGTAACGTGTGCGCGAGCAAACACGCATCAACGGATTTTTCGGCAAACGGCAGATGCAATGGGTCGGCCTTCACCTGAACCGGCGATCCGCCGAGAGAGACATTGACCTGATGCGAGATAGCGCAGCTTTCGGTATTGATTTCCGCGCTGAGATTGCCAATCTTAAGCAGGTGAAAGCCATACATTTTCGCGAGCCAGGGCCTGAGCTGTTGTTCTAACGCCTCGCGATAGTATTCACCCCAGGGCAATTCCGCCCAACGTTCCGGTGCTGCGACAGTCTGAGGTATCCTTGCCGGTTTCATCAACACACCCGCCACGCTATAAGAGGTAATGTATGAATCTTATCAGTATTCCTGCTTTTGAGGACAATTACATCTGGGTTTTGGTTGACGACCAACGTCGATGCGTCATTGTCGACCCCGGAGAGTCCGCCCCCGTTTTGCACGTTATTAAGGAAAATGGCTGGCAACCTGAAGCCATTCTGTTGACCCACCATCATCACGATCACACTGGCGGTGTTGGCGAGCTTCGCGCCCGTTTTCCGCATCTTGTGGTTTACGGACCGGCAGAGACACAAGATAAGGGAACCACGCACATAGTCGAAGAGGGCAAAAATATCCTCATCGGGGAGTGGGAGTTTTCTGTATTTGCTACACCAGGTCACACTTCAGGACATCTGTGTTTCTACAGTAAACCTTATCTGTTTTGCGGCGACACGCTGTTCTCCGGAGGCTGCGGAAGACTCTTTGAAGGCACACCAGCCCAAATGTATCACTCTTTACAGAAGATTAGCGCCTTACCTGACGACACCGTTATTTGTTGCGCGCATGAGTATACATTAGGAAATATGAAGTTTGCTGTTAGCCTGTTACCGGAGGATCGGGCGATTCAGGATTATTACCACAAAGTGAAGGAGTTACGTGCAAAAAACCAAAATACACTCCCCGTAATTCTGAAAAATGAGCGCCAAATTAATTTATTTTTACGAACAGATGATATTGATTTAATTAATAAAATTAACCAAGAAACAAATTTGCAACAACCAGAAGAGCGATTTGCATGGTTAAGGTCAAAGAAAGATAACTTCAGATAATTGCGGGTTGCCTTTTCAAAAATTCGCCGTTATCATCGCTCGTCTTTTAAGCAACTATTGACACACACATGAAGGCAAAAGCGATATTACTCGCCTCTGTCCTGCTCGTAGGTTGCCAGTCGCAGAACGGCAGCAACGTACAACAGCACGCACAGAGCCTTTCTGCAGCTGGTCAAGGGGAAGCAGGGAAGTTTACAAGTGCAGCGCGCTGGATGGACGATGGGACATCTTTCGCGCAGGATCAAGACTTGTGGACCTCTATTGGCGACGAGCTAAAGATGGGAATTCCGGAAAACAGCCGGATTCGCGAACAGAAACAGAAGTATTTAAGAAATAAGAGCTATCTCCACGATGTAACGTTACGGGCAGAGCCGTATATGTACTGGATAGCCGGGCAAGTTAAAAAACGTAACATGCCTATGGAGCTGGTACTCCTACCCATAGTGGAGAGCGCTTTTGACCCACACGCGACGTCTGGCGCCAATGCCGCAGGCATTTGGCAGATCATTCCGAGCACCGGGCGAAACTATGGTCTGAAACAGACCCGCAACTATGATGCGCGTCGCGATGTTGTCGCTTCCACGACAGCCGCTCTCGACATGATGCAACGTCTGAACAAGATGTTTGACGGCGACTGGCTGTTAACGGTCGCAGCGTATAATAGTGGCGAAGGTCGTGTACTGAAGGCAATGAAAGCGAATAAAGCACGGGGTAAATCCACCGATTTTTGGTCGCTCTCACTGCCACAGGAAACAAAGATTTACGTACCGAAGATGCTGGCATTGAGTGATATTCTCAAGAACAGCAAGCGTTACGGTGTACAACTGCCAACACCAGACGAAAGTCGTGCACTGGCGCGCGTTCGCCTCAGCAACCCGGTTGATATTCAACAGGTCGCTGATATGACGGGTATGTCGGTCAGTAAATTGAAAACCTTTAATGCTGGCGTTAAAGGCTCAACCCTGGGGGCAAGTGGCCCACAGTATGTAATGGTTCCGCAGAAGCATGCTGAGCAGTTACGCGAGTCTTTAGCTTCGGGTGAAATCGCCGCCGTTCAGTCAACGCTGATCGCGGATGCATCATCCGTCAACAGCCGCAGTTATAAGGTTCGTTCAGGTGATACGCTTTCGGGTATTGCATCACGTCTTGGCGTGACGGCAAGCGATCTGCAGCAGTGGAATAACCTGCGCAGTTCAGGCCTGAAAGTCGGTCAAACGCTGACGGTAGGTGCAGGGAGTAGTGCACAGCGTCTCGCCAGCAACAGCGATAGCATTACCTATCGCGTGCGCAAAGGCGATTCACTGTCCAGTATCGCAAAACGACACGGCGTGAACATCAAAGATGTGATGCGCTGGAACAATGATACTGACAACCTGAAACCAGGCGACCAGCTGACGCTGTTTGTGAAGAACAGCGCTACGCCAGACTCCTGATGACACGATCGCAAGATAAAAAGGCACCGATTCCCCTCGGTGCCTTTTTTGTTTATCCCGCTTTCTGCGCTTCAGCCATGATGGTATCGCTGGTGAATGAACCGTCATCCTGCAGTTCAAAGTACGCCTTCACTTCTGCGGACGCACTCTCCTGATACAGCCTGATCGCCTGGCTCAATGCTTCCGGGGTGCGCATACGCGCGATCCACGAGCTGAACTCCAGCGGCAAACGGTCTGTTATCAACGCGCGCGTAATCAGGCCCGCTTCAGTGATAAAGGTTAACCACTCTCCGCCAGAGTAGTTTTGCACATGGGAGGTGTCGCGCAGCGCTTCCACCGTCTGCAGCCAGATATTGCGTACCGGATGCCCGGGCGACATGACATCCATAATAATGAAGATGCCACCTGGCTTCAGAACGCGTTTGACTTCGCGTAATGCCTGGCCGACATCATGCCAGTGGTGCGCGGAATAACGGCTGATCACCACCTCAAATGACACATCGTCAAACGGTAAGGATTCGGCATACCCCTGGCACGTAGCAATATTATGCAGCCCTTTCGCTTTTGCCACTTCAGCAACCACTTCCAGCATCTGGCCGGATAAGTCATATGCGGTGACCTGCGCCACCTGCTGCGCAGCCGTAAAGCTGGCATGCCCCGCTCCGCAGCCTAAATCCAGCACGTGGGACTGCGGGAATGCCGCCAGGCGTTCACCGAGACGCACCAGATCGCGGCCAGTAGCGTGTACGGCGCTGCTCAGATAAGCATTTGCCTGAGAACCGAACTGTTTTTCTACGTTGTCATGATGGGAGTGTGTTGTTGTCATCGTACTGTCCTTTGTGAGTTTAAAATAAAGGGCAGCACCCGCACAGGCCTGCCCCACGGCAGACCTGACACACCATTATTTATCAGGTTTGCCGGGACTGAATTCGACGAGTAGAGGATTGTGATCGGAGGCACGCGTGACCAGAACAGAGGCGTCATGCACGCTCAAACCACGATAGAAGACAAAATCGAGAGGACGACCAAAGGCTTTTTTGCGCTGGTCATCGCTAAAACGAACTTCACGCAGCGACATTTCTCGCGCGAAGCGGTACAGCGCATTCATGCGCGGGCGGCTCCAGGCATTGAAATCACCGGCCATGATGATGGGCCCACTGTGATGCGCAATCTGATCGCCAATAGGGAGTAACTGCTTACTATACACATCCACGCCGAGGCTGAAATTGACCGCGTGGATATTCACGACCATCAGCATTCGGGTATCCGGCAGCGGGTAGACCGTCACCAGCGCCGATTTCGCCAGACGCAGGATAGGCTCGCGTTCGCGTAAGGGGCAACAGTAGACCGGATGCGCCGCAGACAGCGTCATTACACCGGAGGGATGTTGAGGCAAAACAAATGCTGGCACCTGGTCGGCGGCGAGATAGTTAGTGGTCGCAAACCTGACCAGCTCAGGGGTGGTTTGCGCCTCCTGGAGCAGAACCAGGTGGGCATCTTTTCCAAAGTTCTTGAGGACCGATAACCACTCGGCGCGCTGCTGCTTAAAGATATTCCACACCAGCACGCGAATTTTTTCATCGCTACTTAACGGAGTACCGGCGGGCAATGCCTGGCTGATGCTCGCAAACGACCCCGGAGGCAAGATCCTCTCCGCGGGCATTCCGGCAACATAACGCATGGCATAGGTATTTTTTCGCACTTTTGGAAACAGCCTCTGTAACGTGAACCAGCCCGGAAAACGGACTGGTTCTAATGTTATAGGGACTTTAGGTCATACTTTCAACGCAATTTCTGAGAAACCGCTTTCCAGTTTTGTAAGCAAGCACTTACTCATGTCATCCCAGCGCCACACGGGCAGGTTTATCCAGACGTCCGCTCAGACCAATCAGCAGGAAGGCCACCAGGACAATCACCGCGCCGATCCAGGGCGTCTGAGTTAATCCAACATGCGCGACGGTTTGTCCGCCAATGATGGAGCCCAGCGCGATACCAATATTAAATGCGGCAATGTTCAGACCTGATGCCACATCCACCGCATTTGGTGTGTAGAGCTCAGCTTTTTGTACTACATAAACCTGAAGCCCGGGAACATTGCCAAAAGCAAAGATCCCCATGACGAGTACCGTAACCAGCGCAGCGTAGTGCATCGAAGCCGTGAACTGGAAAATCAGTAGCAGCACAACCAGGGCAGCGAAGATGAATTTCAGTGCCGGGACCGCACCATGCTTATCTGCCAGCTTGCCACCCCAGATATTGCCAATCGCAACGGAGATACCGTATCCCAGCAAAATCCAGCTCACGGCATTGGGAGAGAAACCGGCCAGATCCTGCATCATCGGTGCCAGGAAGGTGAAGGCGGTGAATACCCCACCATAGCCCAGGGCGGTAACCGCATAGATGATCAGTAAACGTGGGTGCGTAAGCACTCTCAGTTGATCGCGCAGGCTGGCGCTCGCCCGGCCGGGAATATTCGACGGAACCAGCAGCAGGCTGGCCACCAGGGCGATGACCCCCAGTAAAGAGACGGCAAGGAAAGTTTCACGCCAGCCGAAGTGCTGTCCGATAAACGTCCCCAACGGTACGCCCGTGACCAGGGCGACGGTCAGCCCACCAAACATGATTGCAATGGCTGAAGCCGCTTTCTCTTTAGGTACCAGGCTGGTTGCAATGGTGGAACCAATCGAGAAGAACACACCGTGTGCGAGGCCAGTCAACAGGCGGGCAATCACCAGCGTTGTGTAGTCCGGCGCTTGCCAGGCCAGAATGTTGCCGGCGGTAAACAGCACCATCAGCGCGACTAACAGCTGTTTACGTGGGAAACGTCCGGTCAGAGCCGTCAGCACTGGCGCACCGACGGCAACGCCCAGGGCGTAGATTGAGACCAACAGCCCGGCGGAGGGCAACGAGATCGCAAGCTGGTTAGCAATGGTAGGAACCAGTCCTACGATAACAAATTCGGTCGTGCCGATTGCAAAGGCACTGATCGTCAGGGCAAGTAGCGCCAGTGGCATAAAATACTCCGTATCATCAGGATTAAGATGACAGGCAGTATGCGCCAGTGGTTAAATAACAAAAATGGTCAAAATCTCAATAGAATTTTGCAGGTGGTGCAACAATGAAAGCTACGTCGGAAGAGCTGACTATCTTTGTCGCCGTCGTCGAAAGCGGCAGTTTCAGCCGTGCGGCGGAACAGCTGGGGCAAGCTAACTCAGCCATTAGCCGCGCGGTAAAAAAACTGGAGATGAAGCTTGGGGTGAGTTTGCTCAACCGGACGACACGGCAGCTCAGCCTGACCGAGGAAGGTGAGCGCTATTTCCGCCGCGTACAGTCGGTCCTGCAGGAGATGGCGGCAGCGGAGACGGAGATCATGGAAACACGTAGCACCCCGCGTGGGTTGCTGCGCATTGATGCGGCCACACCGGTGGTTCTGCACTTTCTGATGCCGCTGATCAAACCTTTTCGTGAGCGTTATCCGGAAATGACACTCTCTTTGGTCTCCTCTGAGACCTTTATCAACCTTATCGAACGCAAAGTGGATGTGGCGATCCGGGCGGGAACCCTGACGGATTCAAGCCTGCGTGCGCGCCCTTTGTTTGCCAGCTACCGTAAAATTATCGCCTCGCCGCAATACATCGCTGAACATGGCAAACCTGAAACGGTTGAAGAGTTGAAACAGCATCTGTGTCTGGGCTTTACGGAACCCGTGTCGCTGAATACCTGGCCTGTCGCCTGCCCTGACGGTCAGTTGCATGAGATCACCTGCGGGTTGTCGTCTAACAGCGGGGAGACGCTGAAGCAATTGTGTCTTGAAGGTAACGGGATCGCCTGTTTGTCTGACTACATGATTGATAAGGAAATAGCGCGTGGTGAACTTGTGGAACTGATGGCGGATAAACGTCTGCCGGTCGAAATGCCTTTTAGCGCAGTGTATTACAGCGACAGAGCGGTGAGTACACGCATCCGTGCCTTTATTGATTTTCTGAGTGAGCATATAAAAACAGCTCCCGGAGGAGCTGTGTGAGGGTTAAGTGTACAGAGGGTGGGTCAAACTTAATCCCAGTTTGGCGCTAAACCTTCAGGGCTGACCAGGCGGTCGTTGCACTCCAGAGCAGCGATCGCTTTTTTGTCGTCAGCATCCAGTTGAAGATCCACGGCTAACAGGTTGCTGGCCAGGTTTTCACGTTTAGTTGATGATGGGATCACCGCATACCCTTCACCCATCGCCCATGCCAGGATCACCTGCGCAGCCGTCGCATTATGTTTCTCAGCGATACGCATAATCACTTCATCTTTCAGCGCCTTACCGTAAGCCAGCGTCATGTAAGAAGTGATGTGGATGCCGTGCTGTTTGGCCCAGTCCACCACTTTGCGGTTTTGCAGATAAGGAGAGAGTTCAATCTGATTAGTCGCAATGTTGTCTGCGCCAACGGCGGCAATGGCTTTTTCCATCAGCGGAATGGTGAAGTTGGAAATGCCAATTTCACGCGTCAGGCCCTGCTCTTTCGCTTCCAGAAGTGCCTGCATGAATTCTTCCACAGAGACGGCATCGTTTGGTGATGGCCAGTGGATCAGCGTCAGATCGACATAGTCGGTGCGCAACTTCTTCAGGCTCTCTTTCAGGCTCGGGATCAGCTTGTCTTTGCTGAGGTTTTCAATCCAGATTTTGGTGGTAATAAACAGTTCGCTACGCGGCACGCCGCTTTCTTCAATGGCCTGACCCACGGCAGCTTCGTTTTCATAGATCTGTGCCGTATCAATTGCACGATAACCGAGTTCGAGTGCGGTTTTTACAGATGCGATAATAACGTCGTCTTTCAGGCGGAAAGTGCCCAGGCCAAATGCAGGGAGAGTCATATAATCCTCGTTATTCATAATGTTTGTTAACTGAGGAGAATTATCGCTACAGCGGTTATGAAGAAAAAGATCGTAAAACGCAGAGGATTTTTGCTTATTTAGCAATAATTGGGCGACAGATAAGAAAAAAGCCCTGAGCGTTAACTCAGGGCTTCTAATAAGTGGCGGAACGGACGGGACTCGAACCCGCGACCCCCTGCGTGACAGGCAGGTATTCTAACCGACTGAACTACCGCTCCACCGAAGACTGCTTGTAACCACCGGATTA
>NZ_RXRN01000043.1:0-26152 GCF_003986875.1 Enterobacter sp. WCHEn090032 | reverse complement strand
AACATAAAGTGAACGGAATAACCTCCACAGCCGTATGTTCCCCCCTCACCCCGGACCGTACACCCTCAAGGGAGAGGGGGTCGACTGTGCAGACATTATTTTGTGGGGATCCCTCAGCCCCGTGGGAGAGGGTTAGGGTGAGGGCCTCAGCGCTTCGCGTTAAGCTCAGCAATGTCCTTCGGCGTGGTGCGACAGCATCCGCCAATCAGCTTCGCACCGGCGTCCAGCCACTGGGGCAGATACCCCGCCAGCGTCTCACACGCTTCGCCGTGGTGGTGCCAGGTTTTGGTCACCGCATCATAATGCTCGCCCGAGTTCGGGTAGACCACCAATGGCAGCGCCGTCAGGCTTTGCAGGTGTTTCAACGCCGCCGTGGTGTTTTCCAGAGCGATACAGTTAATGCCCAGCGCGACAATCTGCGGAGCGCTTGCCAGCACGCTGACCACATCACGCAGCGGCGTACCGTCGCTGAGGTGTTCGCTGTCCCGTAAGGTAAACGAGAACCACGCCCGGGCGCGGGGATATTCGGCCAGAAGTGCCGCCAGCGCCCTGATTTCCGCAAAGGACGGCAGCGTTTCACACGCCAGCAGATCGGCACCGGCATCCAGCAGCGCCTCCACGCGCGGGCGGTGGAAAGCAGTGAACGCTTCAGCACTGCGCACATAGTCGCCGCGATATTCCGAGCCATCCGCCAGATAGGCGCCATACGGCCCCACGGAGCCGGCGACCAGCAGCGTGCCCGCATGCGGATTTTCAGCCAGATACGCTTCACGCGCCTTGCGCGCCAGCGCCACGCTTTTGCCGATCAGCGCCCGGGATTGCGCTTCATCGAGGCCGCGTGCCGCAAAGCCCGCAGGCGTCGCCTGATAGCTGGCGGTGATGGCCACCTGCGCGCCAGCCCGGTAGTAGTCGAGGTGGACTTCGCGGATAAGCTCCGGGTTTTCCATCAATACTTTGGCAGACCAGAGGTTGTCTGCAAGATTACATCCCCGCGCTTCCAGCTCCGTCGCCATCGCGCCATCCAGCACCACAAACGGCTGTTTTTCGAGGATGGCGGTAAGCGGATTATTCTGCGACATGTTCAGGCTCCTGCGATGTCATATTTCGGGTCAGGTAGTACGCACCATAACACAGGGCGACAAACGGAATCCCGCAATAAAGGGCAATGCGCTGGCTCGGGTCAAACCACAGGCCGACACAGGCCACCACGCAGAGGATAAAACCGAGCACCGGCACCAGCGGATACCACGGCGCACGGTACTGCAGCGCAGAGAGCGGCTGGCCGGACTGCAGATGACGACGACGGAAAACGAAGTGCGACGCGCAGATGCTGATCCAGACCGCCACCACGGCAAAGCCCGAAATTGCCGAGAGCGCCACGAACACCGTGTCCGGCGCCACCACACTTGAGAACAGCGCCAGCACGCCACCGAGCATGGAAACGGAGAGCGCCGTCAGCGGCACGCCGTTTTTGTTCACCCGGGCAAAGCAGCGCGGCAGCGTTTTCTCATTAGAGAGCGACCACAGCATGCGCCCGGAGGCATACAGCCCGGAGTTCGCCGCCGAGAGGATCGCCGTCAAAATCACAAAGTTAAAGATGTCCGCCGCGTAAGGAATACCCACTTTTTCAAACACCAGCACGAACGGACTCTTTTCCACGCCCGCCTGCTGCATCGGGATCAGCGCCGCCAGCACAAAAACAGTACCGATAAAGAAGATAATCAGCCGGGCAATGGTGGTACGGATAGCCACCGGGATCACCTTGTGCGGGTTTTCCGTTTCACCCGCCGCGATACCGATCAGTTCGGTCCCGGAGAAGGCAAAGTTCACCGCCACCATGGTCATCAGGATCGGCAGGCCGCCGTGCGGGAACCAGCCCTCCGCGGTAATGTTACTCAAGCCTGGCGCCGGTGAACCGTCCTGCATCGGGATAAAGCCAAAGACCGCCGCCCCGCCCAGGATAATAAAGGCGATAATGGTGATGACTTTGACCAGTGAGAACCAGAACTCACCTTCCGCAAAGAAGCGCGTGGAGATGACGTTAAGGCCAAAAATCACCACGCAGAAGACCACGCACCACGCCCAGACGGGCACCTGCGGGAACCAGTACTGCATACAGAACCCGGCGGCGGTAAAACTCGACCCGAGCGCCACCGTCCAGGTGAGCCAGTAGAGCCACGCCACGGTGTAACCCGTCGCCGGGCCAAGATAACGCGCGGCATAGACGTGGAACGCGCCGGTTTCCGGCATCGCCACGGAGAGCTCGCCCAGACACTGCATCACCAGCCAGACCACCAGCGCGCCTATCAGGTACGCCAGTAGCGTACCGGCCGCCCCGGTCGTCGAAATAATGTATCCGGTATTGAAGAATAACCCTGTCCCAATCACGCCACCCAGCGAGAGCATAATCAGGTGGCGTGTTTTCATGGTGCGCTTAAGCTGCCCATTTTCTTGTTGTGTTTGCATATTACCTTCTATACGTATGGACATCTAAACATCCAAAGAAGGTGTGTTATACCGCGATTGTTAATAAAAAGCTAGATGACCAGACGTAAACGGGCACGCCGCGCGCTGAGTCTGGGGTGGGTGGTGAGGATCACATAGAGAATCGGACGCCAGGCCATAGGCACCTCCGCAAGCAGATACTTACAGCATGGTGCCGGACGAGACGTTCTTCGGTCAGTCGAAAGTAGTATCCGTGAAGAGCGGCGTCATACTGCAACGCTACCCGGCGCAAGGGTTGGTAATTCTCACAATCAGTTCTATAGTCGACACAGTTTCTTAGTAACCAGGACTGACTGATGCGCTTTAACGGACTGACCAAAGGTTTCTTTATTTTCATCCTTGCCCTTGTGACATGGGCGTTCTTCGACGTGCTGTCGCCCTACTTTTCCGCCATTCTGTGGGCGGCCATTCTGACCGTCATCTTTAACCCGGTAAAAAACAAGCTGCGCGCCGCGCTGGGGGATCGCAACGGGCTGGCCTCGCTGTTGACCATCGGCATTATCTGTCTGATCGTCTTTATCCCGCTGATGGTGATCCTCTCTTCACTCGCCATTGAGCTGAACGTGGTGTACACCAAACTGCAGGAGAACAACACCCAATTCCCGGAGGTGGTAGCCAGCATTTTCAACCATCTGCCTGACTGGGCCAGCGGTTTCCTCGCGGATCACAACCTGACCAACGCCGCGCAGATCCAGAAAAAACTCTCCGATGTCGCCCTGCAGGGCGGGCAATATCTCGCTGGCAGCGCGTTTCTGATTGGCAAAGGCACGTTTGGCTTCGCCATTAGCTTCGGCATCATGCTCTATCTGCTGTTCTTCCTGCTGAAAGACGGCCCGTATCTGGTGCGCCAGATCCTCGATTCCCTTCCGCTGTCCGATTTTGCCAAGCAGCACCTGTTCGCCAAGTTCGTCGGCGTCTCCCGCGCCACGGTAAAAGGGACCGCAGCGGTGGCCGTGGTGCAGGGCATACTCGGCGGAATTGCCTTTGCGATTGCGGGTATCGACGGCAGCGTACTCTGGGGCGCGCTGATGGCGTTCCTCTCGCTGGTGCCGGCCATCGGCTCGGCGATTGTCTGGGTACCGGCCGCCATTTTCCTCTTCGCCACGCATCAGATCTGGCAAGGGCTGTTTATTGTCGGCTTCTTCGTGATCGTCGTCGGGCTGGTGGACAACATCCTGCGCCCGCTGCTGGTGGGGAAAGACACCAAAATGCCGGACTACCTGATCCTGATCTCCACCCTCGGCGGTATGGAGCTGTACGGCATTAACGGCTTTGTCATTGGGCCGCTGATTGCTGCGCTGTTTATCGCCTGCTGGAACCTCTTCTCCGGGCGCGACCACGAAGGCAACGCCGAAGAGCTGGACGCGGATTTCATTGAAGAGGGAAAAAACCCTCCAGATTTGTAAGGATGTGACGATAAAGACCACACCAGGCGGCACTGTGCCGCCTTTTTTTTCGCCTTAAATCAAACGTTTTCTATAATTTGAAGAACGCCGTCCTCTTCATGTTGTAAAAGGATCATCTGGTGCGAATCGCGACGATAACAAACTGGGCCTACGGTGCCACGGTCTGCCTGACTATCGCCTCCGGCATCATCATGCTGATGGCGTCCAATGCCGACACGCTTGAGCGTCAGGCCGTTGAACAACGCCAGCGTTTTGATGCGCTTACGGAAGATATCGAAACCGATATCTGGGCGCAGTCTGATTTAGCCCGGCTGTACGTCATCAAAAAAGATCCGCAGGTTCTCAAAGAATATAACCAGGCCGAAAACAGCCTGAAGCGCATCGAGCTTCGGCTGGAAAAGCTGCAGGATAATGGCGCTTCGGATGAAGAACTGGCCCTGCTGCATGAAGGAATAAAGATCGTCGATGAACTGCAGGACGAACAGCAAACCGCACTGAACAGCCTTGAACAGGGTGACGACGCTCAGGCCGTTGCCCTGCTTTATGGCGCACCCTATGAGCAGGAGCTTGAGCGCGCCCAGAACCAGATCGATCACTTTCGCCAGATACTCGACAAGCGCGTTATCGCCTCCGTTCAGGAGGCGACAAAAAAATCGAAAGCGCTGCGTACGGCTTCTGAAATGATGGTCGGCCTGACCGCACTGCTGTTCCTGTTTGTCCTTGGTTTTATCCTGAAACGTCGCGTGCTGCGCCCCGTGGTGCGGTTGAGCGACGTGGTGCACCGCCTGGCGTCACAGGATTACGCGGTTGAAACGCCCAATTTCAACCAGATTGATGAGATAGGTGACATGGCGCAGGCCATCCGCATCTTCCGTGAAAACGGGCTTGCGCGGCAGCGTCTGGAAAGAGAGCGCGATGCCGAATGGGCCATCCGCGAGCTGCTGGCGCGCATGACCCAGCGGCTGCAGGGGTGTGAGAACGTTAACGATGTGATTAACGTGGCGGAGCTGTTTGCCCCCAATATCGCGCCGGGGATCGCGGGCCGGCTCTACGTCCTCGACCGCGATCCGTGGCAGATGCGCTGCGTCGCGCACTGGTTGTCGCCGACCGGTGAAGAAGCCACGTTCCATCCGGATGAGTGCTGGGCCATACGGCGCGGGCAGAGCCACCCGCCGGTAAACGGTGAACCGGATATTGCCTGTTATCACCTGCCGGCGTCAGAAGGGGACAGTTCGCTGTGCGTTCCCCTTATCGCCCAGGGCGAGGCTATTGGTTTACTCTCCTTCCAGAATATCACTGCAGAAAATGCCCCTTACCGCGCCTATCTGGAACTGATGGCTGAAGCACTTGGGCTGGCGCTGGCCAACCAGCGTCTGCGCGACGCGTTGCTGGAAAAAGCGTTGTTTGACCCACTCACCGGCCTGCGTAATCGTCATCATCTGGAAGATACCCTGCAAACCCAAACGGCACAGGCGATGCGCAGCGGCGAACCGTTAAGCTGCATGATGATCGATATCGACCACTTCAAGAGCATTAATGACCGGTTCGGGCATGAAGCGGGCGATCAGGTGATCAAAAGCGTGGCGTCGATTGTTCAGCGGGCCACACATGACAACGGGCTGGCATTTCGTTACGGAGGCGAAGAGTTTCTGGTGCTGCTTTCCGGTGCCGATGAAGAAGAGGCGCACGCCTGTGCGCAGAAGATTTACACCGGCGTGCATGAGCTGTCGCTTCGCTACGGGCTGACCGAGATTGGGCCGGTGGACGTGTCGATTGGGATTGCCAGCTATCCGCAACATGCCCAGACCGACAATCTGCTGCGCGCCGCGGATGTGGCGTTATACCGGGCGAAAGAGCTGGGCCGGTCGCGGATCGTGAGCTTTGGCATGCTGGAGGCAGGTTAGCGGGTCTTTGCGCCTGCTCCTGCGGATGGCGAGAAATGGCACGCGCGATGTGTTAACTGACCAGGCAACAAAATCAACCCTCAACGCCTTCTTGCCGGGTCAGAAGATCAATCATTGCCCGGGTGGCTGCCGACTGACGTCGGTGCGGTGCAAACAGCACGGAAAAAGGTCGCGATCGTCCCCGGAGTTGTGGCAGCACCTCAACTAACTGGCCGCGCTCTATTCTGTCCCGGACGATGAATTCATAGCTCTGGCAGATCCCCATCCCCTGCTCCGCGAGCGACACCACGCCGAGTACATCATCTGATATTTCGATGGTTGATCCCGGCAACCAGTCAATATCGCGCCCTTCATCCCGAAATACCCAGGGGGCGATACGTCCGGTGCGCGGCATGATAAACGGCAGGCACTGATGATGCTGCAACGCCTCCAGCGTCTGAGGTCTCCCTCTCCGATGCAGGTAGTCCGGGGAGGCGACCAGCAGCAATGCCGCCTCTTCCAGCTTACGCGCCACAAGCCCGCTGTCGGGCAACTGTCCCAGACGGATCGCCAGATCGAACCCCTCCGCGATCAGGTCAACGTTGCGATTGGTAATGTTCAGCTCCACCTGAACGCGTGGAAAGCGTTGATGATACTGCGCCAGCAGCGGCGGCAGGCGGTAGTGGGCATAGGTGGTGGGGACACTCATTCTCACGCGGCCGGTCAGATCGCCCTCCTGATCCCGGCCAACGCGTTCGGCGTCATCAAGCAGAGAGAACGCAGTACGCGCCTGCTCAAGATAGACGCGTCCGGCTTCTGTCAGCCCCACCCGGCGGGTCGTGCGCTGTAACAGCTGCCGTCCAAGACGCGCCTCCAGGCGGGTGACCGCGCGGCTCAGCACCGAAGGCGTGGTTGAAAGGGCAACCGCTGCGCCCGTAAAGGAGCCGTGTTCAACCACAGCAATGAAGACTTCAACGTCGCCGAGGTAATCGAATTTCCGGCTCATTTTGCTCTCTCAGGAACAAATGTTTTTCAATCTGGCTAATTTATCTCCCGTTGGGCGATGAGTAAAGTGGCCTGCATTCATCACCTGAACGTGCCACTGGAGTCTGCCAATGTTCAACCGCGCCCTTATTCTGCCCGCCATCGCGATGGCGGCATTGTTCTCTTTTCCGCTCTTCGCCAGTGCAGAGAATCACGCCCCCCTTGAGCGCTGGCGTAGCTATGCTGGCGTGACCTGGGATAGCCCGCAGGACGGGCAAACGCCGACGACGTTTACCGGTTCGGTGAATGCGCCCATTGCAGGTATCCATTTTGATGCCAGCGACCGGGCCTTTGTCAGTACGCCCCGGCTGGTTTCCGCCGCAGCCCCCGCCACGTTGAGTATTCTGGATACCACGTCGCAGTCCGGCCCTGCCCGCCTGACGGCGTTTCCGTCCCGCGAGGGCAATGCGGTGAACACCGATCCCGCTCACAGCCTGCGCAACGTGCTCGGTTTTTATATTGACCGTAAAAACGGCTGGCTATGGGCGCTGGACATGGGGTTCGTCGCGGGAGAAGCCCAATCGCCTGCGGGGTCGCAGAAGCTGGTGGTGCTGGATCTCAACTCAGGCCGCACCATTAAACGTATCGCTCTGGATGACGTGGCGGACCGCAAAGCCAGTTTCCTGAATGATGTGGTGGTCGATGAGAACCGCCGTGTCGCTTATATTTCCGACAGCGGATCGCGGAGTGCTCCTGAAAACCAGGTGGGGCTGATTATCGTCGATTTCGCTACCGGTACGGCCCGGCGCGTACTCGATCGTCACCCTGCGCTGCAGATTGAGCCTGGCGTTAACGTCGTCTCGCATGGAGCGGAAGTCTGGCCAGGTAAACCCTTACTGATTGGTATCAATGGCATTGCGCTCTCTCCCGATGCGGGCACGCTGTACTGGACGGTGACAACCGGCACGCATGCATATGCGGTACCCACTGCGATACTGAGGCAGCCTGCGTCAACCAATGCGCAAATCGCCGAACAGATCCGCGATTTGGGTAGCGTGGGAGGCAATACCGACGGGATAGTGACGGATGAAAAAGGCAACCTCTACATCACCGATGTCACACGCAATGGTATCGTCAGATACGATCCTGAGACCCATTCCATGTCGCTGGTTGCGGCAAATGAAGAGGTGCGCTGGCCAGACACGCCGGCAATCCGTCCGAACGGGGAGCTGATCTTTACCTCAAGTCGCCTCAATGACCATTTTGCGGGAGCCGTTAAACCGGGAGAGGAGCGCTATGATTTGTGGCGCTTGCGTCTCAGTGCTTTACAAAAATAAGAATAAGTAGACCAGGAGCCCAGCATATATGGGCTCATATTTTCAGACGATTTTATTTCCTTAAAGGTGGCACGCGATAGTCGTCCCTCCACTCAGGAAGCAGTAGCTAAAACAGTGCTCCAGGGCATTTTCGGGAGGCACCCTTTACTTCACGCTTCACCGAAGTAAAGTACGTCTGCACCACATAGACTGGGCCTTTGTTAATCAGAGGATGATAAAATGAAAACCCAGCAAGTCGATTTTGCCTCTTTATATTTTGGTACCCCTGTCGCCATTATCTCCAGCCAAAATCCTGACGGTTCAACCAACCTGAGCCCGATCTCGTCGTGGTGGATCCTTGATCAGAATATCGTATTCGGCCTTGGTACCGACGGAAAGTGTTATGAAAATATAAAGGATAATACGGGTATTGTTCTCAATATTCCGGACAGCCGCTTATGGCCGAATATTGAAGCACTCGCCAATAAAACAGGCAAAGCCTCACTAACAGAATGGAAGAAAAAGATGGGGTATGTTTTTGAACAGGATAAGTTTAGCTGCGGAAATTTTCACAAAATGAAGTCGGAGACAGTTAACGCAGTGAGAATTAAGGAGTGTCCGATACAAATAGAAGCTACGGTTTGCGGGATATCGCCCCTTGCCGGTTCCCGGGAAAGCCTGGTATCCGTTGATGCCACGATAACCTGCGTGCACATTTCCGAGACGTTATTAATTCACACCGGGAAAGGGTTAAAATTTAATGTGGAGAAATGGCAGCCCTTATATTACCTGTTTCGTCACTATTTCTCTCTGGGCGCCCGGCTTGGTCATAACTTCCGATGTGATGAGTAACCCCAACATTCTGGCAACGGAAAGTTTTAAACTTTTCGTGATATTCTGTCTTTATGCCCCTGGCCTCATATAATCGAGTCATATTCGCCACTGTATTATCGCCTGCCACGCACAACATATTGTGCATGGCAGGTGATGATAATTTTTATGGAAAAACGTCTATGTCGAAACTGGATTTGAGGTCCAAAAAAACCTGGGGCGCCCTGGCATCGATCGCTGTTGTCGCCGGTACGCTGGCATCGGCTTTTGCATGGACTGCGGGCTGGCTTGGGTCACGCACGGTCAGCCAGGCACTGGTGAGTGAAACACCAAAACCCTTTCCGCCGGGCTTTCGCCGTGCGCATGGCAAAGGCATCTGCTTTGCCGGCACCTTTGTGCCAAACGGCTCAGCGGTTTCTCTGTCCACCTCCCGGCTCTTTTCTCAGCCGGAAATCCCCGTAGTGGGCCGGTTCTCAATTGGTACTGGCGATCCCCACGCCCCGGATAGTACAACCAAAACCCTGAGCATGGCGCTGTTGCTGAAAACGGATGACAAGCAACAATGGCGGATGGCGATGAATAACGAACCTTACTTTGCCACCCGCAACCCGGAAGGATTTCTGGCCTTGCGCCAGGCCACGGCAGTTGATGCGGCCACCGGCAAGCCGGACCCGCAGCGTCTCGCGGACTTTTTGAAAGCCTACCCGGAGGCTGAGAAATACCTTAAATGGGCGGCGCAGAAACCCGCCCCCGGCAGCTTCGCCGGGGCGACGTTTTACAGCATCAACGCTTTCTACCTTGTGAACGCGCAGGGGGAGCGACAACCTGTGCGCTGGATGATGCGTCCGCACGATCCGTTCTTCTCCCTGAGCGATGAACAGCGAAAGAAAGCGGATGATAATTTCCTGTTCGAAAACCTGCGCCAGCGCCTGGCACAGAAACCACTCTACTGGGATTACGTTTTGCAGCTCGCGCAGCCGGGCGATCCGGTGGATGACCCTTCCCGGCCCTGGCCGGATAATCGCAAGCAGATGGTGGCCGGCACGCTGGAAGTGACGCGTGTCGAAGCGCAATCCGTGGGTGCGTGCCGCGACGTTAACTTTGATCCCTCTATCGTTCCGGCGGGCGTTGCGGTGACGGATGATCCCGTCTTAAACGCGCGTTCGGCCGCTTACTCACACTCTTTCAGTCGCCGTGAGCGGGAAATCGGCTACGGCAAAGCCACCGAAGCCGTGCAAAAGCAGGAGGTAAAATGAGCACGAATAAACGTCTGCGTGAGCACGCCCCACAGCATTTCAATACCCTGGCGCGAAGCCTGCACTGGCTGATGGCGGTTATGATCCTGGCGATGCTTTTCATTGGTGCCGCCATGATGACGTCGTTACATCATCGGATTTGGTTGATCGACCTGCACCGGCCACTGGGTATCGCCATTTTACTGCTTGCGCTGGTTCGTCTGGTCAACCGACTCCTGAGCCGCACGCCTCCTCTGCCTGCGGATTTGCCCGTCTGGCAGGTGCTTGCAGCGAAGGCATCTCACTGGGTGCTGTACGCGTTGATGCTGGCAATGCCGCTGCTGGGCTGGGCACAGCTTTCGGCAGCGGGCGTGCCGATCGTGATGTTTGACGGTTTCAACCTGCCTCCGATTGTTCCCGCCAGTCCGGCACTGTATGCGTGGTGCCACGACGCCCATAGTCTTCTGGCAAAATTACTTTTTGCGGTGGTGCTGGTCCATCTCTCGGCCGCATTAGTGCATGCGTGGATCTACCGGGACACCGTTTTTGCCAGCATGGCGAAAGGAAACAAGTCGGCATCAGCCGTCCGGGAGGAGCTGAAGTAAGGAAAGCGGTTCTGGACAAGCACACCCGGAATGCTCGTGTCCTCGCTAATCGTCATCCTGAAACGGCAGATTCAACCGGGGCGCGTATTTTGTCTTCAAATTCGCGCCCCCAAAAAGCCACGGATACCCCACCGCTCATGGGGTGGAAGATAATATCAATCAAATAAAGTGATCATTTTTTAAACACAAGAGCATTTCCGCCCGCAATTTATGCTTTTATCAAAACGTTAAGCGGCGCTCGCATAACAAACACCCTGCCAACAGAAACACCTAACTCGTTGATAAAGATGAGTTTACATCAATAAAAACGATAAAAACCCTTGCTCACCAACAAAATATATCAACTCGTGTGATATCTAAATTATAATTCTTATACTTCTGTTAAAAAGGTGGAGGCCGAAATGCGATTAACCTTACTGCTGTTATGCTGTCTGGTACAGAGTGTAACCTGGGCAGGCGAACTGCCAAAACCTGTTGGTAAACCCATTTTAACGATTTACGGTAATATAGAAAATACCAATGAAAATGGAAAAGCAGTGTTTGATCTCGCCAGCCTTGAAAAACTGGGCATGGTAAGCTTTGAGACGACTTCCCCCTGGTATAATGGTCGAACTAAGTTTGAGGGGGTTCCGATGCGTAAACTCATGGATTATGTGGGTGCAAAGGGTACTAACATTAATGTTATTGCGCTCAATGATTACTCAACCGTCATCCCGCTCAGCGACTTTAAAAAATACAATGCCATACTTGCTTTGAAGGTGAATGGCGAATATATGCGCATCCGCGATAAAGGTCCATCATTCATTGTATACCCCTATGACAGTCTTCCTGAGTTGAATAATCAGATTTATTACTCGCGTTCAGCATGGCAGGTTAGCAAAATGAAGATTGAATAGCAGTTCAGGAGAACATAATGAACAGGATACTGGTTGGTATCATTTTTTCTCTTTTTATCACGACAGGATATATTGCATTCCTTGTTTACGATCGCCAGCAGGAATTGCAAAAACTGACTCAATACACCGAGTCCTGGTCCGTGGCTCAACTGGTATCCGAGTATTACCGCTTTGAATCATGGCTTGGTCTATACGCAACCGATACCGATGACGTTACGATAGACCAGGTCCGCATGCGTCTTGAAATTATGCTCAGTCAGGGCGATTTAATGAAGGGGGGTGATTTAGGTCGCTACATTGACAGCGATAAAACGCATCAGGAGCTCGCTTTACGCTTAGAAAATATACTGAATTATCTGGATAGCCATCTTGAAAACATGAGCCATGCCGAGTTACAGGCCTACCTGAAAAATATGCATGAGCTCGATGCACCGCTCAGCCAGCTTTCTGCCACGGCATTAACAAAAGATATTAACACGGTTAATGAATCCAACACAAAAATACAGATCCTTTACTATATTTATTCCGCGCTTTCATTGCTGCTGGTGATCCTAAGCTTTATTCTTGGCTTTTTAATGATCTACCAGAATAAAAATATTCTCAAAGCGCACATGCAGGTTAAAAGCCTGGCTGACGAACTGCAAATATCAAAAGAAACACTGCAAATTCAGAATGCGAAGCTGGAATATGATGTTTATCATGATTCCCTCACTGGCATGAAAAACCGTCTGTTCTTCTGGGACGATCTCAACAAAATTAATCTTCAGGCGGATAAAAACCATACGCCTGTCACGGTGATGTTATTTGATTTAGACCGGTTCAAAGAGGTCAACGACACCTATGGCCATGATACCGGCGATTTACTGTTGAACCAGGTATCCCGACGTCTCACCTCAATGAGCAGCGCTTCTGATACGTTTTACCGGTTGGGCGGTGACGAATTTGCCCTTCTGTCCAGTGGCTTGACCGAAAACGCGGCAATTTCGCGCGCCAAAGAAATCAGCGATCAGATCAGCCAGCCCTATACGATTAATAACCAGCTGATAAAAATTGCGACCTGCGTGGGTATCGTTTTATCGGATAATGAACGACGCTCTGACTTTCTGTATAAATTTGCCGACCTGGCCCTCTACGAAGCGAAAAAAGCCGGTTCCCAGCAGATAAAAGTGTTCCGTCAGTGGATGATGCAAAAATTGCAGGAGAGCAGAACCCTTGAACATGACATGGCACTGGCGCTCGATCACAATGAATTTGTGGTTTATTACCAGCCGATTGTCGATTCATTCAGCAATGACATTTACGGCTACGAGGCGCTTATTCGCTGGATGCACCCGGTAAAAGGGATGCTGTCGCCTGACTACTTTATCTCTGTTGCTGAAAAAACCGGGATGATCAACGCGATCGGCAAAATTGTGCTTGAGCTTGCCTGCCGGGAAGCGGTCTCCTGGGCGGTTCCGGCACGGATCTCGGTGAACGTCTCACCTATCCAGTTGGGTAATAAATCGTTTACGACGATGGTGCAGACCATCCTTAAAGAGACAGGATTACCGGCTAACCGGCTTGAGCTGGAGGTGACAGAGTCTTCGCTCTTCAGTGACAGCACGATGCCGATTACGATTCTGAAAAAGCTGCGTTCGCTGGGTGTGAAAATTTCCATCGATGATTTTGGCACGGGATATTCGTCGCTCTCCAGATTGAGTGAGCTTAATTTTGATAAAATCAAAATAGACAAATCCTTTGTGAATCCGATATCCACGCAAGATGATGCGCTTAATATCGTCAAACTGATTACCGGTATGGCGAAGAGCCTGAATATGAGCGTGATTGCAGAAGGTGTAGAAACCGAAGCGCAGCTTGAACGTCTTCAGGCCCTTGGCTGCGATCTGGTGCAGGGATACCTGTTTGGAAAACCACAGCCGGAGATTGACAGCAAGATTAGATGCGGTTGAAATGGTTCGCGGTTGCTTCTGGCCCAACACCATTTAGATGACAGCGAATCAAAGGTTAAAAAATGAAAAAGACCGTCCCGGAATATACGCCTGTTGATTTATCTCGTTGGGCAAGGAAGGAGCATTTTGAAGTTTTTCAGTCGTTTGCTGAATGTACCATCAACCAAACCGTCCTGATCGACATTACCGTACTGCGTAAACATATTAAAAAGGTTGGCTGGAAGTTTTACCCGACAATTATTTTCCTCCTCTCCAAAATCATGAACCGGCATCCTGAGTTCCGTATGGCCATGAAGGACAATGAGCTTGTCGTATGGAATGAAATTCATCCCAGCTATACCATCTTCCATCCCGAAACGGAGACGTTTTCGTCATTGTGGAGCCACTACGATGGCAATATGCACCACTTCCAGAACACGTATGCAGAAGATACGGCGCGCTATGGCAATAACCTTTCCTACTGGCCTAAGGAAGAGTCACGGGAAAATGTCTTTTTCGTATCGTCTATTCCGTGGGTAACCTTTACCAACTTTAATATGAACATTGCGCATATGAAGAACTTCTTTTCTCCTATGTTCACGTTTGGAAAATACTACGAACAGGATGGGAAAGTGTTGTTGCCTATGGCGGTGCAGGTACATCACTCGGTGTGCGATGGCTTCCATGTGGCGAGGATGTTTAATGAGTTGCAGGAGATGTGTGATGGGTTGCCGGAGCTGTCAGCGGAACTTAACGCATGATGCGTAAGAAGTCGTGATGGTTTCTTTTGGTCGGATTGAGCATTAAGTCTGCCAGACATCTATGCTAAGCAAGAGCAAGCCTGCGCACTGTCATCAGAAAATCGAAAGGGGTCGAGTTCCACAGCTCAGGTGAAAAATCAAATCCATATCGCATTTTGAATTCATCATCCAGCCTGCCTTTATTACACTCAATAAAAGTATCAACTTCTTCGGCTAACGCTTTTAGCATCCAACCGGGGGCTGTTTTTTTATACAGATTAATGATGCCCTCAATGGTATCCTCCCCCTCATTGATGAGGTCATGATCCTGATTGAAATAACCCTGAATCAGCTGATCAAGATGATAAAAGCTTTGCATAATCCTTCTACTCTATAGGTCGGAACTGCACATATTTGTCAGCGCGTGTGAGAAGCCAACCGGCCTTTCATCATTTTATGCGCTTTCCATGAAAGGCCAAGTGGTATCAGATACCAGACCGCAATAACACCAAAAACTGCAACAGGTAAGTAATATAACAGCAGCGAGTACGTATAAAAGACAGGAAGCAATATCAGCGGTGCCAGGATAAGCATCAGACAAATCATCCCACCATGAAAACGCTTACTTAGATCATCCACTAATGTTGAAAGCGTTTCGTCAGCATTTTCATCCCTGCTCAATACCTCTTTCAGACGAGATAATTGCTTACTAGTAAAACCATTATCCAGCAGGTCTTTTTCCGTCAATTGGCTAGTCATATGCTCGTCTGTTTTCATGATTGGTATGTTCATGAAAGGATAACCTTAAGATGGGATTTTTTAAACACTTGACTCAATGACGAATTGCCGGAGATAGCAGACAGGGTTGAAGATCAACAAACACTATCGTGCCGGATTCGAGGCTTTCTCGCTGGGTTTAGTAGCGTCTCCATGTTGCACGTTAGACTTCATTGCAGGCATCGGCCTGGGCTTAACATTGAATGCCCGAACTTATGCCCCAGCAGTGACTTGGTTCTGGTCGAGTCCAGTCACAGAATTTAAAGTACCGCCAATAAACAACTGTATAGGGATTTTTAGTTGATAACAGGAACAAAACAATAAATTAAGGTGTTGTTTTATAATGAAGAATATTTAAATTCTTTAAAAATGCCCCAGAAATGCCCCTATGCAATTGGCCATCATTCCTCCAATGATGCGGTAATGATCCATTATGAATAATTACCGCAGTTCAGGAATCTAACCAATCAATGACATCCAGAGCTTGCGCAGGTGTGGGAACAATTGGTCATTTTTTGTCTGATACTCTTCGATAAGCATTAAGATGTCTTCATCATCCAATGGTAAAATGTATCCACGATCGTCTTTGGCTGTGTCTTTGCAGCTTTGATATAGCTTTTCTTTATTTTCTATACTCCGACATACTAATATTCCCACTTTGCCTCTACTAATCGAGAAGCGCCCAGATAACTGATCCAATTCTGGGTTACCAACTTCTTTACCATAATTTTTACATTCTATGTATATCATTGAAGAGGGGTAGTGCAAACCAATCCACTTGAAAAAACCGAATGTAGCCTCATTGCAATATGAAATGTCAATTCTCTTTCTTCCATCATGAATTTTATGCTGTTTTGTTGGATGACAAAAAGAAGGATAGAATAAAATAGAGAATAGTTTCTCAATCAAATCCTCATATTTAGTTGCATCATCCCTACCTGGTACTATGGATTTCAGCTCGTCAATAAATGGCTGAAAATCAACTTTAGGAGATTCATTTTCCATTTCTGCAAAATCAGAATGTGGTAATGGCTCAGAAGGGGCATCATTTTTCCTCACTCTATATTCATCAAGCACATGAGGGTATTTAAGCGTTTGCTCAACAATTGCAAGTTTGTCTTTCCCATATTTCTCCATCAGACTTTTTTTAGTAACTCTATGCTTTCCATTCCTCAGTAACTGAACTAGTTCTGATCCTGCTCTTAAATGTTGCTTTTGCATTTCTGGTAATAAAAAATGTCTATAGTATTCATCATGCTGATAAGTTATTTGATGCCGGACAATTATTTTCGGAACAAGAATCACTTTACCTTCATTAGTCATCGGCAACGAGACATATCCCTGTTCCCACTTCTCCTCTCTTGGATTCCAGATAGGACCAGATGGAACATTATCAGTTAATTTAATACCATAATAATTACAAATATCTTGCGTGTATTTTATTAACGGGCCTCTTAGTATGTTTGAAACTGCATCTGAAATCATATCAGTTCCAATGCCCTCAATTAGTAGAGCAGTATCTTCTAAATCCTGTAACAGACCAGACTTCGCAGCCTTACTCTTTGTTAAGGCTCCCCAAACAGTCTTCGCAGCACCTTCTCCAAAGCCATGGCCTCTTGATTTACCACTTGAGTATCCTAAATGATACTCATTCCTTTCGTTTAAACATGAGAGCAAATTTTGCGCTCTAACATCCTCACCATTTTTAATAAGCTTCAGAACTGTTTCAAAATAATTTTGCAGATGTGAAGATAACTCATTGCCCCATGGCGAGTTAAGAGACTTTATTGCTGCAGGATCTAAAAAAACCTCAATGTCTGTGTCTAAAGGAACATCTACGAAATCTAATTCAGATTGATTCCTTTTAACTCCGAAAAATTCCGAAAAACGCATATGCATCCCTCTAAAGTTTTAATAGTGTTTTATTAATAAACCATGGCCTGATTCACTGGTCAACAAAAGTAGATTTCGACAAAAATCGCACTACACCACACCCGCCTGCGGTTTTCAGATCGCAAAAATTTTTTCAGTTAGGATTTATTACAAATGATAGCGCCAGACCGCGCCACAACTGGGGATATACAGCGAGTAGGGAACTGAAAAGAGTAAAAAGAATTACAGCTTTTTTCAGTTCAGCTTTACTCCAACATCATAATCACTTGAATTAAACTATTGATAGTAAAGAGATAAAAAAATTAAATGAGATTTTTCATGGTAGCCAACTACTAACTCAAAAGTTAACAACCTGATTATTATACATATTTTTTCTTAAACAATTGAAATTTAATGAACCGAAGCCGGGAAAATTTTAGTTACTCCCGGAGGGCCGTTCACAGGCTTTCTTTGGCTGCCAACAGGAGTACTAATGCTTTTTGTCGCTCGTCCGGTGGCAAGGCATCCATTAGCTATTTAATCCTCCCCTGGCCGCTCCAGGCGCTGGGACTAATCATATGTGAGAAGGAAACGTTCATCACAAACGTATGCCCGCACGCTACATTTGAGCAATAACAGTGCACATCTGCTAATTTGGGATGCTTCAGTTTATTTTCCTCACCGTTGCCACAGACATATACTCCGGGCACTAAATTTTCATCATTCTCTTAGCTAAACCTCTGTTGCCTGCCGGAAGAAAGGATTTTGAGTCCCTGTATCCGGGTCTGAACGTATAACACTGGTAAGAAATTTTACATCATTGATTTAATTAAATTTAATCTATTACAACTGGATTAAGTCAAGAGGTAGGGAAAGATAACATACTGATTTTTTACTTCTTTTACAGGCCACCTCCATTAGATAGTTTATAACTCCTATCTTTTCCTTTAGCGGCCTCAACCTTACGGCATACAGCATCATCGGGGCACATTTCCTGGACCGAACAGAAGATGCCCTGATTGTGCCCCCCCAATCGCATGTTGATTTCAAGAAAAGAAGGGAGACCTCAAACGACTAAAAACAGCGTAACATCAATGTTTTTGAAGGGTGTTGTTGCTGTGAATGGGCTTGAGAAAACTAGGGAATGGTGCCGATAATAGGAGTCGAACCTACGACCTTCGCATTACGAATGCGCTGCTCTACCAACTGAGCTATATCGGCCCTGAGAGGCCGGTTACGAGTGTAACCACGGGGCAAAAGGTTAGATCTATCCGGGTGATGCGTCAATGCCCTTTTGAATCAAACGGCTATTTTTGCATCACCCGTGATTATTTACGCACGAATCGTATCGTCGCCGAAGCCGATCCACTTATACGTGGTCAGTGCTTCCAGCCCCATTGGACCGCGCGCGTGCAGTTTCTGCGTGCTGACCGCCACCTCCGCGCCAAGGCCGAACTGGCCGCCGTCGGTGAAGCGGGTGGAGGCATTCACATACACCGCAGAGGAGTCCACCTCGTTCACGAAGCGATCAGCATTGCGCAGCGTACGCGTCAGGATAGCGTCGGAATGCTGCGTGCCATGCTCACGGATGTGCGCAATAGCGTCGTCAAGATCGGTAACGATTTTCACGTTCAGATCCAGGGACAGGAACTCATCGTCGTACTGCTCCGCTTTTACAGGAACGACATTCGCCGGGCCATCCTGAAGCAGTGCCAGCGCGCTGGCGTCAGCATGCAGCGTTACGCCGCTCTCTGCCATCTGTTTGCTCAGGGCAGGCAGGAAGGTGTTCGCGATACCCTGATGCACCAGCAGCGTTTCCACCGTGTTACAGGTGCTTGGACGCTGGGTTTTCGCATTCACGATAATCTTCAGCGCCGGTTCAATCTCAGCGCTGTCGTCCACCACGATATGACACACGCCGATACCGCCGGTGATCACCGGGATCGTCGACTGCTCACGGCACAGCTTGTGCAGGCCCGCGCCACCGCGTGGGATCAGCATGTCGATGTACTTGTCCATGCGCAGCATTTCATTGACCAGCGCGCGGTCAGGGCTCTCTATCGCCTGCACGGCGCCCGCAGGTAAGCCACACTCTTCCAGCGCCTGCTGAATAACTTTTACCGTCGCGGCATTGGTGCGCCAGGTCTCTTTCCCGCCACGCAGAATAGCGGCGTTACCGGTTTTCAGGCACAGGGAGGCGACATCCACCGTTACGTTTGGACGGGCTTCATAAATCACACCGATGACGCCGAGCGGCACGCGGCGACGCTCAAGACGTAAACCGCTGTCGAGCAGTCCACCGTCGATCACCTGCCCGACCGGGTCAGCCAGATTGCAGACCTGGCGAACATCGTCGGCGATACCTTTCAGGCGTGCCGGGGTCAGGGCCAGGCGGTCGAGCATCGCTTCGCTCAACCCGTTACGACGCGCCTCCAGCAGATCCTGCTCGTTAGCGAGCAAAATCTCCTGGGACTGGGATTCCAGATAATCAGCGATTTTTTCCAGCACGCGGTTTTTCTCGCGGCTGGAAAGGAGCGCCAGTTTGTAAGAGGCGGCCTTCGCGGCGGCGCCCATTTGTTCCAGCATGTTCTGGCTCCTTAACGAATAATCATGTCATCGCGATGCACGGCAACCGGGCCATATTCATAGCCCAGAATGGCGTCGATCTGCTGCGAGTGTTGACCCGCGATGCGGCGCAGGGCATCACTGTTATAGCGGCTTACGCCGTGGGCGATGTCGCGACCTTCGAGGTTACGGATACGGATCACTTCACCACGGGAGAAGTTGCCTGTCACGCTTTTAATTCCTTTAGGAAGCAATGAACTTCCACGTTCCAGAATCGCGGCGGTTGCCCCTTCATCAACAACAAGCTCGCCCGCAGGCGGCGCTCCAAATATCCAGCGCTTGCGGTTTTCCAGCGGGGATTCCTGGGCGTGGAAGCGGGTACCGACGGAGATGCCTTCCATCACGTCACCAATCACCCCAGGGCGGCTACCCGCCGCAATGATGGTGTCGATACCGGCGCGGCATGCTACGTCAGCGGCCTGCAGCTTGGTTCCCATGCCGCCCGTACCCAGGCCGGATACGCTGTCGCCGGCAATCGCGCGCAGCGCATCGTCGATACCGTGAACGTCGGTAATCAGCTCGGCTTCCGGGTTGGAGCGCGGGTCGGCGGTAAACAGCCCCTGCTGGTCGGTCAGAAGCAGTAATTTATCCGCACCGGCCAGAATCGCCGCCAGCGCAGAGAGGTTATCGTTATCACCCACTTTGATTTCAGCGGTGGCAACGGCATCGTTTTCGTTAATAACGGGAACGATATTATTGTCCAGCAGCGCACGCAGGGTATCGCGGGCGTTCAGGAAGCGCTCTCTGTCTTCCATATCCGCACGCGTCAGCAGCATCTGCCCGACGTGGATGCCATAAATAGAGAACAGCTGTTCCCAGAGTTGAATGAGTCGGCTTTGTCCCACGGCGGCCAGCAGCTGTTTGGAGGCGATCGTCGCGGGGAGTTCGGGGTAACCCAGGTGTTCACGCCCGGCGGCAATCGCCCCGGAGGTCACAATCACAATACGATGCCCTGCGGCATGTAACTGAGCGCACTGACGTACAAGCTCAACAATGTGGGCGCGATTTAGGCGGCGCGATCCGCCTGTTAACACACTGGTACCGAGTTTTACCACCAGCGTCTGGCTGTCACTCATGATTCTCTGCCGTTCAACGATAAGGGAAAGTAATGTCGAACGAACGTTTTAACAGGAGTCAGCCCGGTTGCCAACTGCCTTAGCACATCGCGAAACACTTTGTTGCGCGGGATCAGGAAGCGTAGCGGTGAAAATTGACACTTTTATTACCGAAATAATAAATCACAGTTTTTTAAAATTATTCTTAGTTTGTCATAAAAGTTTCATTGCAGAGCGATAAAACCCTTCCTGTTTTTTCACGGGACTTAAGCCGACGCTTATCGTCCAGCGAATTTTTTAGCGCGTTTATAAGACAGGATCGAAAATGAAAAAGAGCACTCTGGCATTAGTGGTTACGGGCGTAGTGGCTTGTGCATCGGTTCACGCCGCAGAAGTTTATAATAAGAACGGTAATAAACTGGACGTGTACGGCAAAGTAAAAGCCATGCACTACATCAGTGATGATGATTCTAAAGACGGTGACCAGACGTACGTTCGTTTCGGTTTTAAAGGCGAAACACAGATTAACGATCAGCTGACGGGCTATGGCCGTTGGGAATCCGAATTTGCGGGTAACAAAGCCGAGAGCGACTCCTCTCAGAAAACGCGTCTGGCGTTTGCTGGTCTGAAACTGAAAGACTTCGGTTCTCTGGATTATGGTCGTAACCTGGGCGCACTGTATGACGTGGAAGCCTGGACCGATATGTTCCCGGAATTCGGCGGCGACTCTTCTGCACAGACCGATAACTTCATGACCAAGCGTGCTACCGGTCTTGCCACCTACCGCAACACCGACTTCTTCGGCGTGGTTGACGGCCTGGACATGACGCTGCAATACCAGGGTAAAAACGAAAACCGTGACGCCAAGAAACAGAACGGTGACGGTTTCGGTACTTCTCTGACCTATGACTTCGGTGGCAGCGATTTCGCGGTGAGCGGCGCATACACCAACTCTGACCGTACCAACGCTCAGAACCTGCTGACGCGCGGCGAAGGCAAAAAAGCCGAAGCCTGGGCAACCGGTCTGAAATATGACGCGAACGATATCTACCTGGCGGCAATGTACTCTGAAACCCGCAATATGACCCCAATTTCAGGTGGCTTCGCCAATAAAGCCCAGAACATCGAACTGGTTGCACAATATCAGTTTGATTTCGGTCTGCGTCCGTCCCTGGGCTATGTCCAGTCTAAAGGCAAAGATATCGAAGGTATCGGTGACGAAGATCTGGTGAAATACATCGATGTCGGCGCAACATATTATTTCAACAAAAATATGTCCGCGTTTGTTGATTATAAAATCAACCAGATTGATGACGATAATAAACTGGGTGTGAGCAGCGACGATATCGTTGCCCTGGGGATGACCTACCAGTTCTGATAATGCAGACATAAAAAACCGGCTTGATGCCGGTTTTTTTATCGGGGATTAATGCGGTCTGCTGCCCTCACCCCGGCCCTCTCCCACAGGAAGAGGAAGAAGAGCATCAGGCCGTCAGTTTCGCCGCTTCACTGGAAAAATTATCCGCGGGCTCAAGCTTCAGGTCCAGCGTGGCCAGCAAATCTCGCGCCTTGTCGTGGAACTCTTTGAGCGTATATTCCAGGCGATCGATCACTTCCTGATCTTTAATGGTGGTAGCCTGCCAGTTGCCGTCTTTATTAAACAGGCCAAACTGGTAGCTATAGGTAAAACGTTTCTCTTCTGCTTCCATTTCCATCCACCAGCCCCAGAATTCACGTTTTTCGGGTGCAGGCTTCACGTTGACGCATACAGCCAGGCAGTCGAAAAAAAAGCGATTCTCTTCACACTGCTCTTCTCGAATATACGGGCCAAGAGCCATGAACTTCTTAATCAATCTACTTTTCGGGTGTCCACTCGGTAACGTCATTGCGATCTCCTTTTGTGAAGCCACTGTTTTACCAAACCAGCGAAATTTAGCAATCTATTAACACAATCTCTGCGCGATCCAGCGCGTAATCTCTTTCAGCGCTTTGTCGAAATTCTGATAGACCGGGCTGAACGGCACCTCAAGCAATTTGCCATCCGCAGATGACGACGTGATTAAACGCGACTCTTCTTCCGGGCTGAACGGATCGTTCTTCCAGAACCCCGAAAGCATCGGCGTCGGGCAGCGGCGGCCCAACAGGCCCTGCGTTTTTAACGAGTAGCGATTAAGCTCAACGCGCAGCGCTTCGTCTGATGCATCATGCATACCCAGTCGGCTGGCCAGCACATCGAGGTACATCTCCGGCACGCTGCCCTGGCGGGCGGGGTCGCTGAGCAGAGCGTGAACCACCGGGCCAAGACAGGCCACGGCTTTCAGACGAGAAGATTCAAGGTAGGCCAGACGCACCGCAACGTTCGCGCCAAAACGGAAGCCAAATGCCGCCACGCGGGTGTGGTCGACCCAGGGAATATTTTCCAGCGCTTTTAGCGCATGCTGGTGCAGCAGGCTGGAATCCTGAGTCAGTTTCCATTTGGATGAAAAACCAATAGAGGGCATATCCAGCGTCAGCATCGCGATCCCTTTTGGTGCGAAGTAACGCTCATACAGGCTGTAATAGTCGATCTGCAATGAATCCAGCCCCCCGCACATCAGCACGGTCGGGAACGGACCTTCACCTTCCGGCATATGCAGGAACCCGGTAACGGATGACCCACCCGGAATGGTAAACTCGAGCTCACGCATCTGGCCCGGCAAGCGTTGAGCCGCCTCTTCATAGGCGCGATTGGCCAGCGCCTGTGCCTGCTCGGCCAGTTCGTCGCCTTTTAAGTGAGGATAGGCGGCAATGGCGTAGAGATTGGCCGCATGCAGCCAGTGCTTGCCGCTGAGCATGGCATTCTCTTCCTGGCTGGCTTTTTGCTGCCAGAGCATCGCCTGTTTAGACCATTCGTAGATCCAGTTTCCGCCGCGGTAGCCCACCACCGTATCGTAGAGTTCACTGTCGGTCCGTTCGGCTTCACTCATCACGATGCGCGCCTGCACATCGAGAATTTCACGGGGGTCGATACCGCGCCAGATCCACATCAGGCGGTTAATCATGCGGTACCAGTGGGGGACGTTTTTACCGTCTAACGCGGACTGGACGGCAGGCTGGGTACCCGGGTTAAAACGGCGCACCAGCGTCGAGGTTTCAGGGTGCTTGAAACGGGGTTTGAAGAGCGTCTCGGTGAGATTGGCCTGCGTCATTGCGTTGCCTCCATGGATACGTCATATAGAGACTATTGTAACGCGCGTCAGACTAAAAAAAACAACGCCCGGCATCACCGGGCGTTAAAATAATTGCGGTCTGGAATTAACGACCTGAGATTGGCGGTACGAACACCACGCCCATATCCCATGGCTGTTCAATCCAGGTATCCTGAGGAATATCAATCACGTAATCGTCAACCAGAGGGCGACCCGCCGGTTTCGCGAAGATAGTGACGAAATGCGCTTTCGGGTACATTTCGCGGATGGCCACCGCAGTACCACCGGTATCCACCAGGTCATCAATAACGATGAAACCTTCGCCGTCGCCTTCCGCGCGTTTCAGCACTTTCAGCTCGCGCTGGTTGTCATGGTCATAGCTGGAGATGCAAACGGTATCGACATGACGAATACCCAGCTCACGTGCCAGCAGCGCCCCCGGTACCAGGCCGCCACGGCTGACGGCAATAATGCCTTTCCACTGTTCGGAAGGCATCAGACGCGCAGCCAGTTTGCGTGCGTGGATCTGCAACATGTCCCAGGTGACGACGTATTTTTCGCTCATGTGAAGTGTCCCAGCCTGTTTATATACGGCTTAAAAAAATGAGGGTGAACCAGGTTGCGCGAGATTATAGAGATCTGACGCACTAAAAACCAGTGTTTAGCGCCCTCTGCCTGAGTTTTTACATGCTTTATGCTACCAGCCAGCAGAGAAAGTGGTATTCTCAGTTTCATCTCGCAAGCCTGACTTGTGGTGACTATTAACCTGCTAACCCTGTGACCTGCAACCCTGTTTGCAGAGCATCGACAAGGAGACTTATCGTGTCTGAACTGTCTCAACTATCTCCGCAGCCGCTGTGGGATATTTTTGCCAAAATCTGCTCCATTCCACACCCGTCCTACCATGAAGAACAGCTTGCCGAACATATTATGGGTTGGGCGAAGGAAAAAGGTCTGCACGCTGAACGCGACCAGGTTGGCAACATTCTGATCCGCAAACCGGCTACCGCAGGTATGGAAAACCGTAAACCGGTTGTGCTGCAGGCGCACCTGGACATGGTGCCGCAGAAGAACAACGACACCGTTCACGACTTCACTAAAGATCCTATTCAGCCCTACATCGACGGCGACTGGGTGAAAGCGCGCGGCACCACCCTGGGTGCAGATAACGGAATCGGTATGGCCTCCGCGCTGGCAGTGCTGGCTGACGACAGCGTTCAGCACGGTCCACTGGAAGTGCTGCTGACCATGACCGAAGAAGCGGGCATGGATGGGGCGTTTGGTCTTCAGCCGAACTGGCTGCAGGCGGATATTCTGATCAACACCGACTCCGAAGAAGAAGGCGAGATCTACATGGGCTGTGCGGGCGGGATTGATTTCATCTCTACCCTGCCGCTGTCACGCGAAGCAATTCCTGCCGGTTTCCAGACCTTTAAGCTGACGCTGAAAGGGCTGAAAGGCGGCCACTCCGGCGGTGATATTCACCTGGGTCTGGGCAACGCCAACAAACTGCTGGCGCGCTTCCTGGCAGGCCACGCGGCTGAGCTGGATCTGCGTCTGGTGGATTTCAACGGCGGTACGCTGCGTAACGCGATCCCGCGTGAAGCCTTCGCGACTGTCGCTGTCCCGGCCGCAAAAGCGGACGAGCTGAAAAAACTCTCCAGCGTCTACCTGGATATCCTGAAAAACGAACTGTCCGCGAAAGAGAAAAACCTGACCGTGGTGCTGGAATCCGTCTCAACGGATAAAGCCGCGCTGACCGCACAGTCTCGTGACACCTTCGTTCAGTTGCTGAACGCGACGCCAAACGGCGTGATCCGCAACTCCGACGTGGCGAAAGGCGTGGTGGAAACCTCACTGAACGTGGGCGTAGTAACCATGAGCGACGACAGCGCAGAAATCATCTGCCTGATCCGTTCCCTTATCGACAGCGGTAAAGAGTATGTGGTGAGCATGCTGGAATCTCTGGGTACGCTGGCCGGTGCAAAAACCTCCGCCAAAGGCAGCTATCCGGGCTGGCAGCCGGACGCAAGCTCGCCGGTGATGGCGCTGGTGCGTGAAACTTACCAGCGTCTGTTCAACAGCACGCCGAACATTCAGGTGATCCACGCGGGTCTGGAATGTGGTCTGTTCAAAAAACCGTATCCAGACATGGACATGGTTTCTATCGGGCCAACCATTACCGGGCCGCACTCGCCGGATGAGCAGGTTCATATCGAAAGCGTGGGTCATTACTGGACCCTGCTGACTGAACTGCTGAAAGCGATTCCTGCTAAGTAATAGCCTTACCCCAGCCCTCTCCCAAA
>NZ_RXRN01000042.1:0-28839 GCF_003986875.1 Enterobacter sp. WCHEn090032 | reverse complement strand
GGTTGCTAAAGTTCTCGGCTAATTGCTGATAACATTTGACGCAATGCGCAATAAAAGGGCATCATTTGATGCCCTTTTTGCACGCTTTCACGTCAGAACCTGGCTCATCAGTGATTATTTTTGTCATAATCATTGCTGAGACAGGCTCTGCAGAGAGCGTATAATTCGAAAAGCGAATTAGCATTTCGATTTGGTTTGCCTCGCAATCGCGGGGTGAAAATGTTTGTAGAATACTTCTGACAGGTTGGTTTATGAGTGCGAATACCGAAGCTCAAGGGAGCGGGCGCGGCCTGGAAGCGATGAAATGGGTAGTGGTAGCCGTTCTGCTGATCGTAGCGATTGTCGGTAACTACCTTTATCGTGACATTATGCTGCCGCTACGCGCGCTTGCAGTGGTAATTCTGATTGCTGCAGCGGGTGGTGTCGCGCTGTTGACGACGAAAGGCAAAGCGACTGTCGCTTTTGCTCGCGAAGCGCGTACCGAAGTCCGCAAGGTAATTTGGCCGACTCGCCAGGAAACATTGCACACCACGCTGATCGTAGCGGCGGTTACCGCTGTAATGTCACTGATCCTGTGGGGACTGGATGGTATTCTGGTTCGCCTGGTATCCTTTATCACTGGCCTGAGGTTCTGAGATGTCTGAAGCCCCTAAAAAGCGCTGGTACGTCGTTCAGGCGTTTTCCGGTTTTGAAGGCCGCGTAGCAACGTCGCTGCGTGAGCATATCAAATTACACAACATGGAAGAGTTATTTGGCGAAGTTATGGTTCCGACCGAAGAAGTGGTTGAGATCCGTGGCGGCCAACGTCGCAAAAGCGAGCGTAAATTCTTCCCGGGTTACGTGCTGGTTCAGATGGTTATGAACGACGCGAGCTGGCACCTTGTGCGCAGCGTACCGCGTGTGATGGGCTTTATCGGCGGCACGTCTGACCGTCCGGCGCCAATCAGCGACAAAGAAGTTGATGCGATTATGAACCGCCTGCAGCAGGTGGGTGATAAGCCGCGTCCGAAAACGCTGTTTGAACCGGGTGAAATGGTTCGTGTTAATGACGGTCCGTTTGCTGACTTTAACGGCGTCGTTGAAGAAGTGGACTACGAGAAGTCCCGCCTGAAAGTGTCTGTTTCTATCTTCGGTCGTGCGACCCCAGTAGAGCTGGACTTCGCTCAGGTCGAAAAAGCCTAAGCAGCGATCAAAAAAGCGACGATTTAATCGTTGCACAGGGCGCGAGATTGGAATACAATTTCGCGCCTTTTGTTTTTATGGGTTAAGGCCCGTAAAACGAATTTTATTCACGGGGAGCCTCACTGAGGCGTTATCACCCAATCAGAGGATTTTAGAATGGCTAAGAAAGTACAAGCCTACGTCAAGCTGCAGGTTGCAGCCGGTATGGCGAACCCAAGTCCACCAGTTGGTCCAGCTCTGGGTCAGCAGGGTGTGAACATCATGGAATTCTGTAAAGCGTTCAACGCCAAAACTGAATCCCTGGAAAAAGGTCTGCCAATCCCAGTTGTTATCACTGTTTACGCTGACCGTTCTTTCACTTTCGTTACCAAAACCCCTCCAGCAGCTGTTCTGCTGAAGAAAGCGGCTGGTATCAAGTCTGGTTCCGGTAAGCCGAACAAAGACAAAGTGGGTAAAATTTCCCGCGCTCAGCTGCAGGAAATCGCGCAGACCAAAGCTGCCGACATGACTGGTGCCGACATTGAAGCGATGACTCGCTCAATCGAAGGTACTGCACGTTCCATGGGCCTGGTAGTGGAGGACTAAGAAATGGCTAAACTGACCAAGCGCATGTCCGTGATCCGTGACAAAGTTGATGCGACCAAACAGTATGACATCAACGAAGCTATCGCTCTGCTGAAAGAACTGGCGACCGCTAAGTTCGTTGAAAGCGTTGACGTTGCTGTTAACCTGGGCATCGATGCTCGTAAATCTGATCAGAACGTTCGTGGCGCGACTGTACTGCCACACGGTACTGGCCGTTCCGTTCGCGTAGCTGTATTTACTCAGGGTGCAAACGCAGAAGCTGCTAAAGCTGCTGGCGCTGAACTGGTAGGTATGGAAGATCTGGCTGACCAGATCAAGAAAGGCGAAATGAACTTCGACGTTGTTATCGCATCTCCAGATGCAATGCGCGTTGTTGGCCAGCTGGGCCAGGTTCTGGGTCCACGCGGCCTGATGCCAAACCCGAAAGTGGGTACTGTAACCCCTAACGTTGCTGAAGCGGTTAAGAACGCTAAAGCAGGTCAGGTTCGTTATCGTAACGACAAAAACGGCATCATCCACACCACCATCGGTAAAGTGGACTTCGACGCTGACAAACTGAAAGAAAACCTGGAAGCTCTGCTGGTTGCGCTGAAAAAAGCAAAACCAACTCAGGCGAAAGGCGTGTACATCAAGAAAGTTAGCATCTCCACCACCATGGGTGCAGGTGTTGCAGTTGACCAGGCTGGCCTGAGCGCTGCTGCAAACTAATGCCTTTACGTGGGCGGTGATTTTGTCTACAATCTTACCCCCACGTTTGCTAACGAAAGTTAGCGGCTAAAAGAATTGTTCGTTGGAGCCTGGCCTAATCCAGGCCTCCGTCGAAGACCGCAGGTGTTTCGCAAGAGACTTAATCCCCTGCGTAGACGGTGACAGAACGCTAAGATTATTTTTGGATATTCTGGCTTGTTTCTGCTCACCGTATTAAGACGCTCTTTCCGTTGGAAAGAGTGAAGTGAGTTCCGGAACATGAGTTCCGGCAAACATCCAGGAGCAAAAGCTAATGGCTTTAAATCTTCAAGACAAACAAGCGATTGTTGCTGAAGTCAGCGAAGTAGCCAAAGGCGCGCTGTCTGCAGTAGTTGCGGATTCCCGTGGCGTAACTGTAGATAAAATGACTGAACTGCGTAAAGCAGGTCGTGAAGCTGGCGTTTACATGCGTGTTGTTCGTAACACCCTGCTGCGTCGTGCTGTTGAAGGTACCTCTTTTGAGTGCCTGAAAGACACGTTTGTTGGTCCGACCCTGATTGCATACTCTATGGAACACCCGGGCGCTGCTGCTCGTCTGTTCAAAGAGTTCGCGAAAGCGAATGCAAAATTTGAGGTCAAAGCCGCTGCCTTTGAAGGTGAGCTGATCCCGGCGTCTCAGATCGACCGCCTGGCAACTCTGCCGACCTACGAAGAAGCAATTGCACGCCTGATGGCAACCATGAAAGAAGCTTCGGCTGGCAAACTGGTTCGTACTCTGGCTGCTGTACGCGATGCGAAAGAAGCTGCTTAATCGCAGTTATCTTTATAAAGCATCTGCTTACGTATAAACTTATTCTGATATTCAGGAACAATTTAAATGTCTATCACTAAAGATCAAATCATTGAAGCAGTATCCGCTATGTCCGTAATGGACGTTGTTGAGCTGATCTCTGCAATGGAAGAAAAATTCGGTGTTTCTGCTGCTGCTGCGGTAGCTGTTGCTGCTGGCCCAGCTGCTGACGCTGCTGAAGAGAAAACTGAATTCGACGTAATTCTGAAAGCTGCTGGCGCGAACAAAGTTGCTGTAATCAAAGCTGTTCGTGGCGCTACCGGTCTGGGTCTGAAAGAAGCTAAAGACCTGGTAGAATCTGCTCCAGCTGCGCTGAAAGAAGGCGTGAGCAAAGACGACGCAGAAGCACTGAAAAAATCTCTGGAAGAAGCTGGCGCTGAAGTTGAAGTTAAATAAGCCAACTTTTCTGGTTGCAGCCTAAGTTATTAGGCTGATGGCTGGTGACTTTTTAGTCACCAGCCTTTTTGCGCTGTAAGGCCTCGGTAGCATTTCACACTGTTTGACTATCGATGTGTCTTTCAATGCTTGTTTCTATCGACGACTTAATATACTGCGACAGGGTGCTCGCTCTGTGTAAATCGCAATGAAATGGTTTAAGCGTGATAGCAACAGGTATTGCGGAAAGTATTCAATTTTCCGGTCCACAAAATGGTGTTGCACAAACTGTCCCTTCGTCGGACAGATGGGTCGACTTGTCAGCGAGCTGAGGAACCCTATGGTTTACTCCTATACCGAGAAAAAACGTATTCGTAAGGATTTTGGTAAACGTCCACAAGTTCTGGACATTCCATATCTCCTTTCTATCCAGCTTGACTCGTTCCAGAAGTTTATCGAGCAAGATCCTGAAGGGCAGTACGGTCTGGAAGCCGCCTTCCGTTCCGTGTTCCCAATTCAGAGCTACAGCGGTAACTCCGAGCTGCAGTACGTCAGCTATCGCCTTGGCGAGCCGGTGTTTGACGTTCAGGAATGTCAGATCCGTGGCGTGACCTATTCCGCACCGCTGCGCGTAAAACTGCGTCTGGTGATCTACGAGCGCGAAGCGCCAGAAGGCACCGTAAAAGACATTAAAGAACAAGAAGTCTACATGGGTGAAATTCCACTCATGACGGACAACGGTACTTTCGTTATCAACGGTACTGAGCGTGTTATCGTTTCCCAGCTGCATCGTAGCCCGGGCGTCTTCTTCGACAGCGATAAAGGTAAAACACACTCTTCCGGTAAAGTACTGTATAACGCACGCATCATTCCTTACCGTGGTTCATGGCTGGACTTCGAGTTCGATCCAAAAGACAACCTGTTTGTCCGTATCGACCGTCGTCGTAAACTGCCTGCTACCATCATTCTGCGTGCACTGAACTATACCACTGAGCAGATCCTGGACCTGTTCTTTGAGAAAGTGATCTTTGAAATCCGCGACAACAAGCTGCAGATGGAGCTGGTGCCGGAACGTCTGCGTGGTGAGACCGCGTCGTTCGACATCGAAGCCGATGGCAAAGTGTATGTGGAAAAAGGTCGCCGTATCACCGCGCGCCACATCCGCCAGCTGGAAAAAGATGATATCAAACACATCGAAGTTCCGGTTGAATACATTGCAGGAAAAGTAGCCGCGAAAGATTACGTTGATGAATCAACTGGCGAGCTGATCTGCCCGGCGAACATGGAGCTGAGCCTGGATCTGCTGGCTAAGCTGAGTCAGGCTGGTCACAAACGTATCGAAACGCTGTTCACCAACGATCTGGACCACGGTCCATATATCTCTGAGACTATTCGCGTCGACCCAACGACCGACCGTCTGAGCGCGCTGGTTGAAATCTACCGCATGATGCGTCCTGGTGAGCCACCAACTCGCGAAGCGGCTGAAAGCCTGTTCGAGAACCTGTTCTTCTCCGAAGACCGCTACGATCTGTCTGCAGTGGGTCGTATGAAGTTCAACCGTTCTCTGCTGCGTGATGAGATCGAAGGTTCCGGTATCCTGAGCAAAGACGACATCATCGAAGTGATGAAGAAGCTCATCGATATCCGTAACGGTAAAGGCGAAGTGGACGATATCGACCACCTCGGTAACCGTCGTATCCGTTCCGTAGGCGAAATGGCGGAAAACCAGTTCCGCGTTGGCCTGGTACGTGTAGAGCGTGCGGTGAAAGAGCGTCTGTCTCTGGGCGATCTGGATACCCTGATGCCTCAGGATATGATCAACGCCAAGCCGATTTCTGCAGCAGTGAAAGAGTTCTTCGGTTCCAGCCAGCTGTCTCAGTTCATGGACCAGAACAACCCGCTGTCTGAGATTACGCACAAACGTCGTATCTCTGCACTCGGCCCAGGCGGTCTGACACGTGAACGCGCAGGCTTTGAAGTTCGAGACGTACACCCGACGCACTACGGTCGTGTATGTCCAATCGAAACGCCTGAAGGTCCAAACATCGGTCTGATCAACTCCCTGTCCGTGTACGCACAGACGAACGAATACGGTTTCCTTGAGACGCCGTACCGTAAAGTGACTGACGGTGTTGTGACCGACGAAATTCATTACCTGTCTGCTATCGAAGAAGGTAACTACGTTATCGCTCAGGCGAACTCCAACCTGGATGACGAAGGCCACTTTGTAGAAGATCTGGTTACCTGCCGTAGTAAAGGCGAATCCAGCTTGTTCAGCCGTGACCAGGTTGACTACATGGACGTATCCACCCAGCAGGTGGTATCCGTCGGTGCGTCCCTGATCCCGTTCCTGGAACACGATGACGCCAACCGTGCATTGATGGGTGCGAACATGCAACGTCAGGCCGTTCCAACTCTGCGTGCTGATAAGCCGCTGGTTGGTACTGGTATGGAACGTGCTGTTGCCGTTGACTCCGGTGTTACTGCAGTTGCTAAGCGTGGCGGTACCGTACAGTACGTCGACGCATCCCGTATCGTTATCAAAGTTAACGAAGACGAGATGTATCCGGGCGAAGCGGGTATCGACATCTATAACCTGACCAAATACACCCGTTCTAACCAGAACACCTGTATCAACCAGATGCCATGTGTGTCTCTGGGTGAGCCGGTCGAGCGCGGCGACGTGCTGGCAGACGGTCCATCCACCGACCTCGGTGAACTGGCGCTCGGTCAGAACATGCGCGTAGCGTTCATGCCGTGGAACGGTTACAACTTCGAAGACTCCATCCTCGTTTCCGAGCGTGTGGTTCAGGAAGATCGTTTCACCACCATCCACATTCAGGAACTGGCATGTGTGTCCCGTGACACCAAGCTGGGGCCAGAAGAGATCACCGCTGACATCCCTAACGTGGGTGAAGCTGCGCTCTCCAAACTGGATGAATCCGGTATCGTTTACATCGGTGCGGAAGTGACTGGCGGCGATATTCTGGTTGGTAAGGTTACGCCGAAAGGTGAAACCCAGCTGACGCCAGAAGAGAAACTGCTGCGTGCAATCTTCGGTGAGAAAGCGTCTGACGTTAAAGACTCTTCTCTGCGCGTACCAAACGGTGTTTCCGGTACGGTTATCGACGTTCAGGTCTTCACCCGTGACGGCGTTGAGAAAGATAAACGTGCGCTGGAAATCGAAGAGATGCAGCTCAAACAGGCTAAGAAAGACCTGTCTGAAGAACTGCAGATCCTCGAAGCGGGTCTGTTCAGCCGTATCTATGCGGTACTGGTTGCCGGTGGCGTTGAAGCTGAGAAGCTCGACAAACTGCCACGCGATCGCTGGCTGGAACTGGGCCTGACCGACGAAGAGAAACAGAATCAGCTGGAACAGCTGGCTGAGCAGTATGACGAACTGAAACACGAGTTCGAGAAAAAACTCGAAGCGAAACGCCGCAAAATCACTCAGGGCGACGATCTGGCACCAGGCGTGCTGAAGATTGTTAAGGTGTATCTGGCTGTTAAACGTCAGATCCAGCCTGGTGATAAGATGGCAGGTCGTCACGGTAACAAGGGTGTTATCTCTAAGATCAACCCGATCGAAGATATGCCGCACGATGCTAACGGTACGCCGGTAGATATCGTACTGAACCCGCTGGGCGTACCGTCTCGTATGAACATCGGTCAGATTCTGGAAACCCACCTGGGTATGGCTGCGAAAGGTATCGGCGACAAGATTAACGCCATGCTGAAACAGCAGCAGGAAGTCGCGAAACTGCGCGAATTCATCCAGCGTGCCTACGATCTGGGTACCGATGTGCGTCAGAAAGTCGACCTGAACACCTTCAGCGATGAAGAAGTGCTGCGTCTGGCAGAGAACCTGCGCAAAGGTATGCCAATTGCAACGCCGGTATTCGACGGTGCAAAAGAAGCTGAAATCAAAGAGCTGCTGCAACTGGGTGGTCTGCCAACGTCTGGTCAGATTACGCTGTTTGACGGCCGTACCGGTGAACAGTTCGAGCGTCCGGTAACCGTAGGTTACATGTACATGCTGAAACTGAACCACCTGGTCGACGACAAGATGCACGCTCGTTCTACCGGTTCTTACAGCCTGGTTACTCAGCAGCCGCTGGGTGGTAAGGCACAGTTCGGTGGTCAGCGCTTCGGGGAGATGGAAGTGTGGGCGCTGGAAGCATACGGCGCAGCATACACCCTGCAGGAAATGCTCACCGTTAAGTCTGATGACGTGAACGGTCGTACCAAGATGTATAAGAACATCGTGGACGGCAACCATCAGATGGAGCCGGGCATGCCAGAATCCTTCAACGTACTGTTGAAAGAGATTCGTTCGCTGGGTATCAACATCGAACTGGAAGACGAGTAATTCTCGCTCAAACAGGTCACTGCTGTCGGGTTAACCCCCGACAGCAGAGTGTGCTAACTCCGACGGGAGCAAATCCGTGAAAGACTTATTAAAGTTTCTGAAAGCGCAAACTAAAACCGAAGAGTTTGATGCGATCAAAATTGCTCTGGCTTCGCCAGACATGATCCGTTCATGGTCTTTCGGTGAAGTTAAAAAGCCGGAAACCATCAACTACCGTACGTTCAAACCTGAGCGTGACGGCCTTTTCTGTGCGCGTATTTTCGGGCCAGTAAAAGATTACGAGTGCCTGTGCGGTAAGTACAAGCGCCTTAAACACCGTGGTGTGATCTGTGAGAAGTGCGGCGTTGAAGTGACCCAGACCAAAGTGCGTCGTGAGCGCATGGGCCACATCGAGCTGGCGTCTCCGACTGCTCACATCTGGTTCCTGAAATCTCTGCCGTCCCGTATCGGTCTGCTGCTGGATATGCCGCTGCGCGATATCGAACGTGTTCTGTACTTCGAATCTTATGTGGTTATCGAAGGCGGGATGACGAACCTGGAACGTCACCAGATCCTGACTGAAGAGCAGTATCTGGACGCGCTGGAAGAGTTCGGTGACGAGTTTGACGCGAAAATGGGTGCGGAAGCTATCCAGGCCCTGCTGAAGAGCATGGATCTGGAGCAAGAGTGCGAGCAGCTGCGTGAAGAGCTGAACGAAACCAACTCTGAAACCAAGCGTAAAAAGCTGACCAAGCGTATCAAACTGCTGGAAGCGTTCGTGCAGTCTGGTAACAAACCAGAGTGGATGATCCTGACCGTTCTGCCGGTTCTGCCGCCAGATCTGCGTCCGCTGGTTCCGCTGGATGGTGGTCGTTTCGCAACGTCTGATCTGAACGATCTGTATCGTCGCGTCATTAACCGTAACAACCGTCTGAAACGTCTGCTGGATCTGGCTGCGCCGGACATTATCGTACGCAACGAAAAACGTATGCTGCAGGAAGCGGTAGATGCCCTGCTGGATAACGGTCGTCGCGGTCGTGCGATCACCGGTTCTAACAAGCGTCCTCTGAAATCTTTGGCCGACATGATCAAAGGTAAACAGGGTCGTTTCCGTCAGAACCTGCTCGGTAAGCGTGTTGACTACTCCGGTCGTTCTGTAATCACCGTAGGTCCATACCTGCGCCTGCATCAGTGCGGTCTGCCGAAGAAAATGGCACTGGAGCTGTTCAAACCGTTCATCTACGGCAAGCTGGAGTTGCGAGGACTCGCCACCACCATCAAAGCCGCTAAGAAAATGGTTGAGCGTGAAGAAGCTGTCGTTTGGGATATCCTGGACGAAGTGATCCGCGAACACCCGGTACTGCTGAACCGTGCACCAACCCTGCACCGTCTGGGTATTCAGGCATTTGAGCCAGTCCTGATCGAAGGTAAAGCTATCCAGCTGCACCCGCTGGTTTGTGCGGCATATAACGCCGACTTCGATGGTGACCAGATGGCTGTTCACGTACCGCTGACGCTGGAAGCCCAGCTGGAAGCGCGTGCGCTGATGATGTCTACCAACAACATCCTGTCTCCAGCGAACGGTGAACCTATCATCGTTCCTTCTCAGGACGTTGTATTGGGTCTGTACTATATGACCCGTGACTGTGTTAACGCCAAAGGCGAAGGCATGGTGCTGACTGGCCCGAAAGAAGCTGAGCGTATTTATCGCGCTGGCCTGGCCTCTCTGCATGCGCGCGTTAAAGTGCGTATCACCGAATACGAAAAAGATGCAAACGGCGAATTCGTTGCGAAAACCAGCCTGAAAGACACGACCGTTGGCCGTGCCATTCTGTGGATGATCGTACCGAAAGGTCTGCCTTTCTCCATCGTCAACCAGGCGCTGGGCAAGAAGGCAATCTCCAAAATGCTGAACACCTGTTACCGCATTCTGGGCCTGAAGCCGACCGTTATCTTCGCTGACCAGACAATGTATACCGGCTTTGCTTATGCAGCGCGTTCAGGTGCATCTGTTGGTATTGATGACATGGTCATCCCAGAGAAGAAACACGAGATCATCTCTGAAGCGGAAGCCGAAGTTGCTGAGATCCAGGAGCAGTTCCAGTCTGGTCTGGTTACCGCGGGCGAACGCTATAACAAAGTTATCGATATCTGGGCCGCGGCGAACGATCGTGTATCCAAAGCGATGATGGATAACCTGCAGACCGAAACCGTGATTAACCGTGACGGTGTCGAAGAGCAGCAGGTTTCCTTCAACAGCATCTACATGATGGCCGACTCCGGTGCGCGTGGTTCTGCAGCACAGATTCGTCAGCTGGCAGGTATGCGTGGTCTGATGGCGAAGCCAGATGGCTCCATCATCGAAACGCCAATCACCGCGAACTTCCGTGAAGGTCTGAACGTACTCCAGTACTTCATCTCCACGCACGGTGCGCGTAAAGGTCTGGCGGATACCGCACTGAAGACAGCGAACTCCGGTTATCTGACGCGTCGTCTGGTTGACGTTGCGCAGGATCTGGTTGTGACCGAAGACGATTGTGGCACCCTCGAAGGTATCACCATGACCCCGGTTATCGAGGGTGGTGATGTTAAAGAGCCACTGCGCGATCGCGTACTGGGTCGTGTGACCGCGGAAGACATCCTGAAGCCGGGTACCGCAGACATTCTGGTTCCACGCAACACCCTGCTGCACGAACAGTGGTGTGACCTGCTGGAAGCGAACTCTGTTGACTCCGTGAAAGTGCGTTCCGTTGTATCCTGTGACACCGACTTTGGTGTATGTGCGCACTGCTACGGTCGTGACCTGGCGCGTGGCCACATCATCAACAAAGGTGAAGCTATCGGCGTTATTGCGGCACAGTCCATCGGTGAGCCGGGTACACAGCTGACGATGCGTACGTTCCACATCGGTGGTGCGGCATCTCGTGCGGCTGCTGAATCCAGCATCCAGGTGAAAAACAAAGGTAGCATCAAGCTCAGCAACGCGAAATCGGTTGTGAACTCCAGCGGTAAACTGGTTATCACTTCCCGTAACACCGAGCTGAAGCTGATCGACGAATTCGGTCGTACCAAAGAGAGCTATAAAGTGCCTTACGGTGCGGTTATGGCGAAAGGTGATGGCGAGCAGGTTGCCGGCGGTGAAACCGTTGCAAACTGGGATCCACACACCATGCCGGTTATCACCGAAGTAAGTGGTTTCATCCGCTTCACTGACATGATCGACGGCCAGACCATTACTCGTCAGACCGACGAGCTGACCGGTCTGTCTTCTCTGGTGGTTCTGGATTCTGCTGAACGTACTACCGGCGGTAAAGATCTGCGTCCTGCGCTGAAAATCGTTGATGCTCAGGGTAATGACGTTCTGATCCCAGGTACCGATATGCCTGCGCAGTACTTCCTGCCGGGTAAAGCGATTGTACAGCTGGAAGATGGCGTACAGATCAGCTCTGGTGACACCCTGGCGCGTATTCCTCAGGAATCCGGCGGTACCAAGGACATCACCGGTGGTCTGCCACGCGTTGCGGACCTGTTCGAAGCACGTCGTCCGAAAGAGCCGGCAATCCTGGCTGAAATCAGCGGTATCATCTCCTTCGGTAAAGAGACCAAAGGTAAACGCCGTCTGGTTATCACCCCGGTAGACGGTAGCGAGCCATACGAAGAGATGATTCCTAAGTGGCGTCAGCTCAACGTGTTCGAAGGTGAACGTGTAGAACGTGGTGACGTGGTTTCCGACGGTCCAGAAGCGCCGCACGACATCCTGCGTCTGCGTGGTGTGCATGCTGTTACGCGTTACATCGTTAACGAAGTACAGGACGTATACCGCCTGCAGGGCGTTAAGATTAACGATAAACACATCGAAGTTATCGTTCGTCAGATGCTGCGTAAAGCAACCATCGAAAACGCGGGCAGCTCCGAGTTCCTCGAAGGCGAGCAGGTTGAATACTCACGCGTCAAGATCGCTAACCGCGAACTGGAAGCGAACGGCAAAATCGGTGCGACCTTCTCGCGCGATCTGCTGGGTATCACCAAAGCGTCTCTGGCAACCGAGTCCTTCATCTCTGCAGCATCGTTCCAGGAAACTACTCGTGTCCTGACCGAAGCCGCTGTTGCAGGTAAACGTGATGAACTGCGCGGTCTGAAAGAGAACGTCATCGTGGGTCGTCTGATCCCGGCTGGTACCGGTTATGCGTACCATCAGGATCGTATGCGTCGTCGTGCTGCAGGCGAACTGCCAGCTGCACCGCAGGTTACTGCTGAAGATGCATCTGCGAGCCTGGCAGAACTGCTGAACGCAGGTCTGGGTGGTTCCGACAACGAGTAATCGTTGAGTCGCTAATAAAAAACCCGCTTCGGCGGGTTTTTTTATATCTGCACTCTTTCAGTTTACTAACGGGATCCGTCGATACAGCTCAATCATATCGCCCGCCAGATCCTGTATGACCATCGCGTTCATCAGGTGATCCTGGGAGTGGACAGTGATGAGGTTTACCGGCAGTTTTCCGCTGCCTTCATCAAGACCGATAAGCTGCGTCTGGATCGTGTGCGCATGCTTCACATATTCCCGCGACTCTTCCATCGCTTTCTCGGCTTCGGTAAAGTCACCTTTACGCGCCATCTGCAACGCCGTGAGGGCAGCACTGCGTGCCGCACCCGCATTGACCAGCAGTTCCATGATCGTTGTTTCTAAATCTTCCATGGTTCACTCCAGAAGTTTGAGCGCTTTTTCCAGTACGGCATCACCTTTCATCATGCCGTAATCCATCATGTCGATCACCGCGACCTTTTTACCCAGAGGGTCGGCCTGCGCCTGGAGTTTCGCCTGCTCGTATTTCACCTGGGGCCCCAGCAGAACGATGTCGGCCGTCGCGATGTTGTCTTTAAACTCCGCAACCGGAACGGCTTTAATGGTGACTTCTACTCCTTTTTTCTGCGCGGCGTCTTTCATACGTTGAACCAGCATGCTGGTTGACATTCCCGCTGCACAGCATAAAACGATGTTCTTCATAATCAGCCTCGATCTACATGTGTTTATTGATAATTATCCCGTGCAGAACGCTTCAACAACCGCTTTACCGCGATTGTGTGTCAGGCATCACAAAGAAATCAGCATTTTTCTGAAACCGGTTACAATTTTGCCAGGTATCGCGAAAATTAGCCGACGGAGGTGCGAAGAATGCGGTTTTTCCCCTGCCGCTTCGCACTGTAGAGAGCGTTATCCACACTTTCTACAAATTGCTCCAGCGGTTCGAAATGCCACTCCCCAAGACCACCGCTGAACGTGACCCGCAGGTTTTCCTCCCGCCAGACGCGCTTTTCAACCGCGGTACGCCATGCCTCCAGTAAGGAGAAGGCGTCCGCGATCTGCCCGGCCTGGAAGACCACCGCGAACTCCTCTCCACCGTAGCGGTAAACCGGGACGTGGTGCGGCTGCATAATCTGGATCCCTTCACGGGCTACGTTGCGCAGGACAATATCACCGGTCAGGTGGCCCAGGGTGTCGTTAATCGACTTAAAGTTATCGATATCCACCAGCGCCATCGCAAACGGCTGCTGGGCATTCAGCAATTCCGCGACATCGCTGTCGAATGCGCGGCGGTTTTTACAGCCCGTCAGGGCATCGTGAGTCGCCTGGCGCACATAGGCCATCTCGCGCTCTTTATTCGACTGGATCGTGTGGCTCAGCATGGCTTCAAGACGCGGTGCCTCGCTGACATCGCCGGTTTTGATGGCATTGATAATGTGCATCAGCACGCTACGCGAGGCGTGTCGGAGGTATAAGCCAAAGAGAATGATAATGATGGCCGCCAGCGCGAATCCCCAGCCAACAATCGTCGTTTCGTGACGGGTAATATCGGTGAGCGTATCACCTGATACCCGGTAGATGACAAACCAGTCCGGGTTAGTAAAGGAGTAGTAGTAATACCAGGCATTGCTTTTCTTGTCGTACAGGTGGCCTTCGCCGCTGGTCATTTTGTCCATCAGCGCTTCGCTTACGTACTTCTTGAAGAGCGCGCCGGTATCAGGGTGAAGCACGACGGCACCGTCACGTTCGACGACGAAGAATTCTCCCTGCACGGGCGCCACCATCTGACGCAGCGTATAGCCCATTGAGGTCAAATCGAGATGAAACGCGATGGTTCCCTTTAGCCTTCCTTCCGGTGAAATCAACGGTTTATAGAGGGTTACTGTCGGATGGCCGGTGAAGTAGTCCATGTAGGGGCGTGTATAGTGGCTGAAGATACTGGCTTCCGCCTGGGCGATAAACCACGGGCGCGTCCGGGGATCGAAGGTTTTACTCTTCTCCGTGGGAAGTACTTCCGGTGCGCGCAGATAATGCCCCTGCGTGTCGGCAAGCGAAATGGAGGAGACGGTCGGCATCAGGTTTTGCAAATGCATCACCATCTGCAGCCCCTGCGTCGGGTTGACGTTCAGCGTCTCGTTTAGCCTGTCGTCGCGCGCGAAGTATATCGCGGCGCGGCCAAGGATATAGTCATTCTCACGCAGGATAGATTCGGTGTAGTTCACCGCCAGGTTGTGCGTGAAATTGCTATTAATCTTGTGATAATCCTCAAGAAAATCCTTTCTCTGCGAAAGCGTCACCGCGATCGCGATCACCGCAAAACTGCAGAGGATCCCCGCGAAGCTGAGCATGATTGGCCGGGTAAAAGAGAGCTTTTTGCTGTGAAGTGCCATGAGTTGTACATCGATCCTGATGGTGAATACTTTTCGTCTGCCGATATCCTCTCAGCATAGTCGCTGTCCTGCGGTTAGCGGTGAATTATACGGAACATGATTACTGACGGGATGATTTATCTTAAGGATCATTAAGAAAATGCTTATTAAACGGGCGTGCGCTTTTTGCGCAATTAATCAGAGGCAGGGCGAAACGAGGAAGAAGCTTTTCGCCCTGGACAGCATCCGTTGCTGACCCTGCGACGATAAAAAACCGGATGAGTGCTGGCAATCATCCGGTTGTGACTCTCCGTAGCGCCTCGACACTTTTTTATCGGGTTGCGGTACGTTGCAACGTTATTGTGAGGCTCTTCCCAGCCAGCTGTCCCAGTCTTTCCAGACCGGTTGTAATCCCTGAGCGCTCAGGGCGGCAGCGACCGCTTCCGGACGCCGCCCGTCATGCGGTACAAACTGCTCCAGCTCCGGGCGATCGTCGGCGTAGCCTCCAGGTTGCGTTTTGGAAAACGCGCTGACGTTGTTGATCGCGAGCGGGACCACGCGATCGCGAAACGCTGGCGATTCACGCGTTGACAGGGATAACTCCACTTCCGGCGCGAGCAGGCGAAACGCGCAGATGGTCTGCACCAGCTGGCGCTCATCCATAAGCGACGCCGGTTCAATCCCGCCTGCGCAAGGTCGCAGCCGGGGGAAAGAGATAGAATAACGGCTCTGCCAGTAGTGCTGCTGGAGCCACAGGAGATGTTCCGCCACCATGTAGCAATCCACCCGCCAGCTGTCGGAGAGCCCGATCAGCGCGCCCAGACCGATTTTGTCGATGCCAGCGCGGCCCAGCCTGTCCGGGGTCTCCAGGCGGAAGATGAAATCCTGTTTCTTCCCCTTAAGATGATGCCGGGCATAGGTCGCCTCATGATACGTTTCCTGATAGACCATGACCCCATCCAGACCGAGCGTTTTGAGCTCCGCGTACTCCTCCTGCGAAAGAGGCTGCACTTCCATCTGCAACGACGCGAACTGACGACGAATAGCGGGAAGATGCTGGCGAAAATAGTCCATGCCCACCTTCCCCTGATGTTCGCCCGTTACCAGCAGCAGATGCTCAAAACCCATTTCACGGATGGCCGCACACTCACGGGCAATCTCACCCTCATCGAGCGTTTTACGCTTGATGCGGTTGCTCATGGAGAAACCGCAGTAGGTACAGTCATTAGCGCACAGATTCGAAAGATAGAGCGGCACGTAGAAGCTCACCGTGTTGCCAAAGCGCTGACGGGTAAGCCGCTGGGCACGCTGGGCCATCGGTTCGAGGTATGCGCTGGCTGCCGGCGAGAGCAGGGCCATCAGATCTTCGCGGGTCAGATGTCGGGCCTGCAGCGCGCGCTCCACGTCGGCCGCCGTTTTGCTGTTGATGCGCAGGGCAATGTCGTCCCAGTTAAGCTGCCGCCAGCGCTCGGTAAACGTCCTCATGAGATCGCCTCCAGAAAACCGGTCAGCGGGCTGGTGGCCTGTGCCAGAAAACTTCGTGAACCGGGGCCGGATGCTCTTGCCAGCAAGCCGGCTTCGACAGCCATGCGGAACGCGCGGGCCATCGTGACCGGATGGTCGGCAACCGCAATGGCGGTGTTCACCAGTACCGCATCGGCACCCATCTCCAGCGCCTGCGCGGCGTGGCTGGGTACGCCAATGCCAGCATCTACCACCACCGGCACGGTGGCCTGTTCGATGATGATTTCCAGCATCGCGCGGGTTTCCAGCCCCTGATTGGAGCCGATAGGCGCGCCCAGCGGCATGACGGCGGCGCAGCCGACCTCTTCCAGCCGTTTACACAGCACGGGATCGGCCCCGCAGTAAGGCAGAACAGTAAAGCCTTGCTGCACCAGCTTTTCAGCTGCTTTCAGCGTTTCGATGGGATCGGGCAGCAGCCAGCGCGCGTCCGGGTGAATTTCCAGCTTGAGCCAGCGTGTGCCCAGCGCTTCACGGGCCAGCTGAGCCGCAAAAATCGCCTCCTCGGCGGTTTTCGCACCGGAGGTGTTGGGCAGCAGCGTGACGCCCGCTTCCAGTAAGGGAGCCAGAATGGCGTCGCTGTGGTGGCGCAGATCCACGCGCTTGAGCGCCAGCGTCACCAGCTGGCTGCCGCTTTCCCGAATGGCGTCCACCATCAGCTGCGGCGAGGCGAATTTCCCGGTTCCGGTAAACAGATGCGAATCAAAAATTTTATCAGCAATACGTAACATCTCAGCCCCCTGCGATAACCTGAAACAGCAGGATCTGGTCGCCCTCATTGACCTGCTGATGTTCCCACTGCTCGCGCGGCAGGATCTGTTGATTGAGTGCCAGCGCCGTTCCCGGCCTGAGCTGGCGCAGCTTGTCGAGCAGGACGGCAACGGTGAGGCCGTCATCGCATTTCATCGGCTCATCGTTAAACAGAATGCGCATCGTGGCCTCCGCATACCGGGCAGCGGCTGTCACGGTGCAGCGCCAGGTGGCGCCAGCCGCTGGAACGGGCATCAAACAGCCGCAGGGTATTGCGTTCCGTCTCCATGCCGCTGAGTAACTTGATGGCTTCCAGCGCCTGCATGGTGCCCATTACGCCGACCACCGGACCAAGAATGCCTGCCGTGCGGCAGTTGCGTTCCGGTTCGGCATCATCCGGCCACAGGCAGCGATAGCAGCCCTGTGCCCACGGTGGCGTCAGGACCATCATCTGGCCGCCGAACCCCACCGCACTGGCGGTGACGAGGGGGGTATGCGTGGCCACGCAGGCGGCGTTGATCGCCTGGCGCGTCGCCATATTGTCGGTACAGTCCAGCACCACATCAGCAAGGGCGACTTCTCGCTGCAAATGTTCGCCGCTGAGCCGCTCCTGGCGCGCAATAAGCGTAATATCCGGGTTCAACTGATTCAGCCGCTGGCGGGTAATACGCGCTTTGGGCTGGTTGACATCCTCCGTGGTAAAAAGGATTTGGCGCTGCAGGTTACTGAGATGCACGTCGTCGTCATCGGCCAGCACCAGCGTGCCCACGCCGGCGCCTGCCAGATAGAGCGCGGCAGGTGCGCCTAATCCTCCCAGACCAACAATCAGCGCCCGGCTGGCGAGCAGTTTTTGCTGCCCGTCGATGGCAATATCCTCCAGCAGGATCTGGCGGCTGTAGCGCATAAAATCACGATCATTCATTACCTGCTCCTGCCAGCTGTAACAGCTGTTCGGTGGCGGCCTGCCAGTTTGCGGCCTGGGTGATGGCGCTGACGACGGCAATACTGCCAACGCCCGTCTCCAGCACCGCCGGCGCCCGTTCAAGGCTAATGCCGCCGATGGCAACGGTAGGATAATCGGCAAGGCGTTTGACGTGACCCGCCAGCTGCGTCAGCCCCTGCGGTGCGGAGGGCATCTGTTTGGTTTGCGTCGGAAAGACGTGACCGAGCGCGATATAGGAGGGGCGAGCCGTCAGCGCCACGTCGATCTCCATGTCGTCGTGCGTTGACACCCCCAGCCGTAATCCGGCGTCCCGAATAGCGCTCAGGTCCGTTGTTTCCAGATCCTCCTGACCCAGATGCACGCCGTAAGCCTGGTGCTTAACGGCCAGTCGCCAGTAGTCGTTGATAAACAGACGGGCGTGATACCGACGCCCCAGCGCAATGGCGGCGACCACATCCGCCTCCACCTCGTCATCGTGTTTATCCTTGATGCGCAACTGGATCGTGCGAACGCCGGCCTCCAGCAAGCGCTCTATCCACGCCACGCTGTCCACCACCGGATAGAGCCCTAAACGGTAGGGGACGGGCGGAAAATCGGGCTGATACATTACGCCTCCTCTTTTTTGAGGTAGATTTCGCCGCCTTTGGCGCGGAAGGTTTCAGACATGTCCGCCATGCCCACTTCAATGGTTTGCGTGGCGGCGTAGTCGCGTACCTCCTGGCTGATTTTCATCGAGCAGAATTTCGGCCCGCACATAGAGCAGAAGTGCGCGACTTTGCCCGATTCCTGCGGCAGGGTCTCGTCGTGATAGGCGCGGGCGGTGAACGGGTCCAGCGCCAGGTTGAACTGATCTTCCCAGCGGAATTCAAAGCGCGCCTTCGACATGGCGTTATCGCGGATTTGCGCGCCGGGATGGCCTTTCGCCAGGTCCGCAGCGTGGGCGGCGATTTTGTAAGTAATCAGCCCCTGCTTCACGTCCTCTTTGTTAGGCAGGCCGAGGTGCTCTTTCGGCGTCACATAGCAGAGCATGGCGCAACCGAACCAGCCGATCATCGCCGCCCCAATCCCGGAGGTGAAGTGGTCATAGCCTGGCGCAATATCGGTGGTCAACGGCCCCAGGGTATAGAATGGCGCTTCGTGGCAGTGCTCCAGCTCTTCGGTCATGTTGCGGCGGATCATCTGCATCGGCACATGTCCCGGGCCTTCAATCATCACCTGCACGTCATACTCCCAGGCGATTTTGGTCAGCTCGCCCAGGGTATGCAGCTCGGCAAACTGCGCTTCGTCGTTGGCGTCGCGAATGGAGCCCGGACGCAGGCCATCCCCCAGCGACAGGGAGACATCGTACGCGGCGCAGATTTCGCAGATCTCGCGGAAGTGTTCGTAGAGGAAGTTCTCTTTATGGTGCGACAGGCACCATTTGGCCATGATGGAGCCGCCGCGTGAGACAATACCGGTCAGACGTTTCGCCGTCATCGGCACGTAGCGCAGCAGTACGCCCGCGTGAATGGTGAAGTAATCTACCCCCTGTTCAGCCTGCTCCAGCAGCGTGTCGCGGAAGGCTTCCCAGGTGAGGTCTTCGGCAATGCCGTTGACCTTCTCCAGGGCCTGGTAGACGGGCACCGTTCCGATAGGGACCGGGCTGTTACGCAGGATCCACTCGCGGGTTTCGTGAATATAGCGCCCGGTTGAGAGATCCATGACCGTGTCCGCACCCCAGCGCGTTGACCAGACGAGCTTTTCCACCTCTTCTTCGATGGAAGAGGTGACGGCCGAGTTACCGATATTGGCGTTAACCTTCACCAGGAAATTGCGGCCGATAATCATCGGCTCAGATTCCGGGTGGTTGATGTTGGCGGGGATAATCGCACGGCCTGCGGCCACCTCATCACGCACAAACTCCGGCGTGATGTTCTCCGGCAGGCGAGCGCCAAAGCCTTCGCCCGGATGCTGATGGCGGAGCACTTCGCTGCGGATGCGCTCGCGCCCCATATTTTCACGGATAGCGATAAACTCCATCTCCGGCGTGACGATACCCTGGCGCGCATAGTGCAACTGGGTCACACGTTTGCCCGCTTTCGCCCGTTTCGGCGTCAGCAGTCCGGCGAAGCGCAGCTCATCAAGACCGTCGTCGGCCAGACGCGCTTTGGTGTAAGCCGAACTGCGATCAGATAGCGCTTCGCAGTCATTACGTTCATCAATCCATGGCTGGCGCAGTTTCGCCAGACCCTGCTGCACGTTAATGGCAACAGCAGGATCGCCGTACGGGCCGGAGGTGTCATACACCGGCACGGCTTCGTTGTCTTCATACTGTGGGTTATCTTTGCTGCCGCCGATAAGCGTCGGGCTAAGCTGGATTTCACGCATCGGGACGCGGATATCGGCCCGGGAGCCGGAAATGTAGATGCGTTTTGAGTTCGGGAAAGCAGTGCCTTCCAGGGTATCAATAAAGTGTTGGGCCTGTGCGCGCTGTTCGCGGCGGGTCAGTTTTGCAGTAGACATAGCTCATTCCAAAAGTGAAGGACATGGCTTGTCAGACGACGGATGAAGCAAGAGAGGATCGCCCGGTGGGCGATACAACAGCAGTGTGACTCTTGTTCCCTTCGCAGGTATTAACCTGATCAGGTTCCGCGGATCCCGAATTAACGGTCTCAGCCCGGCTTTCGCTCTGGGCACTCCGACAAGAAAAATCCCCCTCGTGAGAGGGGCGAATGGTTGTAAATTACTCGTTAACGATTAAGAACTCAAGCAGGGCGCATGATGTTATCTTCGGGGCTGGCATCCAGGACGAGGCTAATCAGCTTATCTTCCAGCGTGAATCGCTCTTCCAGCGCTTCGCCAAGGTCGGAAAGCGCCTGCTGGAACTCAAGATAGTTATCGTGATCGATGGCGTTCTCAAGCGTGGAATCGTAGTAGTCCATGATCTGCTGGGTGTTAGCTTCCAGCAGCGGATAGAGCTTGCTGGCCGCTAAATACGGTGTTGTCCCTTCCATTTCGCGGATAATACGTTCATAAATATTGAAATGGCCGTCGGACAGATAGTCGACCAGGCTCTGACAAAAATCATCCAGCGCTTTTTCATTCAACCGCATAAACGATTCTTTGCCAGGCTTAATACCGACCAGATTGTAATAAGCCACGAGTAGATGCTTGCGCACATGTAGCCAGCGATCCACCAGTTTGTTACTTCCTCTAACGCGCTCAGTCAGGCTTTCCAGCTGGTTTAACATGGTCGACTCCGCAAAGTGTAGGATTGAATCTGCTCATCCAGAATGTAACCACAATGCTAACAACATGTCAGTGAAGCGAAGGTAGTGCAATAGATATGGATCGTATTATTGAAAAATCAGATCTCGGTTGGTGGATCGTCAGTCACGAACAAAAATTATGGCTTCCTGACGGGGAGATCCCTTATGGCGCAGCAGAGAGGTTCGATCTTGTGGGCCAGCCGGCGCTGAAGATCGGCGAATGGCAGGGAGATGCGGTGTGGTTGATCCAACAACCCCGCCGTCAGGAAATGGGTTCGGTTCGACAGGTGTTGGATCTGGATGTGGGCCTGTTCCAGCTGGCGGGGCGCGGTGTACAGCTGGCGGAGTTTTACCGCTCGCATAAATACTGCGGCTACTGCGGTCACACCATGCACCCGAGTAAAACCGAGTGGGCGATGCTCTGCAGCCACTGCCGCGAACGCTACTACCCACAAATTGCGCCGTGCATTATCGTCGCTATCCGCCGGGAGGATTCTATTTTGCTGGCCCAGCATACCCGTCATCGCAACGGCATTCACACCGTGCTGGCTGGCTTCGTTGAGGTGGGTGAAACGCTGGAGCAGGCGGTGGCGCGCGAGGTGATGGAGGAGAGCGGGATCAAAGTGAAGAACCTGCGCTACGTCACCTCCCAGCCCTGGCCCTTCCCGCAGTCGCTGATGACGGCCTTTATGGCCGAATACGACAGCGGCGAGATCGTTATCGATCAGAAAGAGCTGCTGGAAGCGAACTGGTATCGCTATGACGATTTACCGCTCCTTCCCCCACCGGGCACCGTGGCGCGTCGGCTGATAGAAGATACCGTGGCGATGTGTCGGGCAGAGTATGAGTAGTGTTACACTGGGGCCATGACGCTTAAGGAACTGCAAAAATGACCGAACTGAAGAACGATCGTTATCTGCGTGCGCTGCTGCGCCAGCCCGTTGATGTCACCCCGGTATGGATGATGCGCCAGGCGGGACGCTATTTGCCAGAGTACAAAGCCACGCGCGCGCAGGCGGGTGATTTTATGTCGCTGTGCAAAAACGCCGAGCTGGCCTGCGAAGTGACGCTCCAGCCGCTGCGTCGCTTCCCGCTGGATGCCGCCATTCTCTTTTCGGACATTCTGACCATTCCGGACGCGATGGGCCTTGGGCTCTATTTCGAAACCGGTGAGGGCCCGCGTTTTACCTCCCCGATTAAAAGCAAAGCGGATGTCGATAGGCTGCCGATCCCCGATCCGGAAGGAGAACTGGGGTATGTGATGAACGCTGTGCGCACCATTCGCCGCGAGCTGAAAGGCGAAGTGCCGCTGATTGGTTTTTCCGGCAGCCCATGGACGCTGGCGACCTATATGGTTGAAGGGGGCAGCAGCAAAGCCTTCACCCAGATTAAAAAGATGATGTACGCCGAGCCGCTGGCCCTGCATGCGCTTCTCGACAAGCTGGCGAAGAGCGTCACGCTCTACCTCAACGCGCAGATTAAAGCGGGTGCGCAGTCGGTCATGATTTTCGACACCTGGGGTGGCGTGCTGACCGGCCGCGATTATCAGCAGTTCTCGCTGTACTACATGCACAAAATCGTCGATGGCCTGTTGCGTGAAAACGAAGGCCGCCGCGTGCCGGTGACGCTGTTCACCAAAGGTGGCGGTCAGTGGCTGGAAGCCATGGCGGCAACCGGCTGTGACGCGCTGGGTCTTGACTGGACCACCGATATCGCTGATGCCCGCCGCCGCGTGGGCGACAAAGTGGCGCTGCAGGGCAATATGGATCCTTCCATGCTCTATGCGCCGCCTGCCCGCATTGAGGAAGAAGTGTCGACTATACTGTCTGGTTTCGGCAAGGGTGAAGGACACGTCTTTAACCTTGGCCATGGTATTCATCAGGATGTGCCGCCAGACCACGCTGGCGTATTTGTGGAGGCGGTGCATCGGCTTTCTGCCCAGTATCACCAGTAAGGAGTGGTTATGGATCTCGCGTCGCTACGCGCTCAACAAATCGAACTGGCTTCATCAGTGATCCGTGAGGATCGGCTGGATAAGGATCCTCCTCAGTACATTGGCGGAGCCGACGTTGGGTTCGAGCAGGGCGGTGAAGTGACGCGAGCGGCGATGGTGGTCCTGAAATACCCTTCGCTTGAGCTGGTGGAATACAAGGTGGCGCGTATCGCCACCACCATGCCCTACATTCCCGGCTTTCTCTCCTTTCGCGAATATCCCGCGCTGCTGGCCGCGTGGGAGCAACTTTCGCAAAAACCCGACCTGCTGTTTGTCGATGGACACGGTATCTCACACCCGCGCCGTTTAGGCGTTGCCAGCCACTTTGGGCTGCTGGTGGATGTGCCGACCATTGGCGTCGCCAAGAAACGTCTCTGCGGCGCGTTTGAACCCCTTTCCGCTGAGCCGGGCGCGCTGGCGCCGCTTATCCATAAAGGGGAGCAGCTGGCATGGGTCTGGCGCAGTAAAGCCCGCTGTAACCCACTGTTCATCGCCACCGGGCATCGGGTAAGTATGGACAGCGCTCTGGCGTGGGTGCAGCGCTGTATGAAGGGCTACCGTTTACCGGAACCCACGCGCTGGGCAGATGCCGTGGCCTCTTCGCGTCCAGCTTTTGTTCGTTGGCAGGAAATTCAGCGATGATTCAGGTAAACTGCGCCTAATTTTCGATTCGAGAGATCATCATGCTACAAAACCCGATTCACCTGCGCCTGGAAAAGCTGGAAAGCTGGCAGCACGTCACCTTTATGGCTTGCCTGTGCGAGCGCATGTATCCCAACTATGCCGCGTTTTGCAAGGAGACGGGCTTTGGCGATGGGCATATTTATCGTCGCATTCTGGACCTGATCTGGGAAACGCTGACGGTGAAAGACGCGAAGGTGAATTTCGACTCTCAGCTGGAAAAGCTGGAAGAGGCGATTCCGGTTGCGGATGATTTTGACCTGTATGGCGTCTACCCGGCGATTGATGCCTGCGTGGCGTTAAGCGAACTGCTTCACTCCCGTCTGAGCGGCGAAACGCTGGAGCATGCTATCGAAGTCAGTAAAGCGTCTATCACCACCGTGGCGATGCTGGAAATGACCCAGGAAGGTCGTGAAATGACCGACGAAGAGCTGCGTGCAAACCCGGCCGTAGAGCAAGAATGGGACATTCAGTGGGAAATTTTCCGCCTGCTGGCCGAGTGTGAAGAACGCGATATTGAGCTGATAAAAGGGCTGCGCGCAGACTTACGTGAGGCCGGCGAGAGCAATATTGGTATAATTTTTAACCAATGAGATAAGAAAACTTGAGATAACGCCCGTTTTGTCGCTCCTCGACTCTTCCCTTTCGACCCTTGTCTGGTCTACATTTGGGGGGCGAAAAAAAGTGGCTATCGGTGCGTGTATGCAGGAGAGTGCTTTTTTGGCATTTTCGTCGCACTCGATGCTTAGCAAGCGATAAACACATTGAAAGGATAACTTATGAACAAGACTCAACTGATTGATGTAATTGCGGACAAGGCTGATCTGTCTAAAGTGCAGGCTAAAGCTGCTCTGGAATCTACCCTGGCTGCTATTACTGAGTCTCTGAAAGAAGGTGATGCTGTACAACTGGTTGGTTTCGGTACCTTCAAAGTGAACCACCGCGCTGAGCGTACTGGCCGCAACCCGCAGACCGGTAAAGAAATCAAAATCGCCGCAGCTAACGTGCCGGCATTTGTTTCTGGTAAAGCACTGAAAGACGCTGTTAAGTAAGACGCGTGGCAGTGAACAGTTTTAGCGAAGGGGCGGCAACGCCCCTTTTGTCTTTCTGGCGTGGAACGCTCGCGCTGGCAGGCATGCTGTTGCTGTCAGCCTGTAGCCACGATACCTCTCTGCCACCGTTTACCGCCAGTGGCTACGCGGATAACCAGGGTGCGGTCAGGATCTGGCGTAAAGATACCGGCGGTGAAGTTCATCTGCTCTCTGCGTTTAGCCCGTGGCATAACGGCAATACGTCGACGGCGGAATATCGCTGGCAGGGCGATGAGCTGTCGCTCATTGAACTGAACGTCTACAGCAAAACCCCCGAACATGTGAAAGTGCGTTTTGACGACCACGGCGAGCTAAGCTTTATGCAGCGTGAAGTCAGCGGTCAAAAACAGCAGCTTTCCAGCGATCAAATCGCGCTCTACCGTTATCGAGCTGAACAAATCCGCCAGACCAGCGATGCGCTGCGTCAGGGCCGCGTCGTGCTGCGCCAGGGGCGCTGGCATACTGATGGGACAGTGACAACCTGCGAAGGGCAGACCATCAAGCCTGATCTCGAATCCTGGGCCATCGAACACATCGAACGCCGTCAGCGGCATTCATCAATGGAAGTGAGTGTGGCGTGGCTTGACGCGCCGGAAGGCTCTCAGCTGCTGCTGGTGGCTAACGAAGACTTCTGCACCTGGCAGCCGACAGAGAAGAGTTTCTGAGTTCTGTGGATTAAGCCGGATGGCGCTAACGCTTATCCGGCCTACGAACGATCCCCTCTCCCTTTGGGAGAGGGTTAGGGTGAGGGGAAATTACTCCCCCTGCTCACGCGCAATCGCGCGATAGCCGATATCCTGGCGGCTAAAGCTACCGTTCCAGTGAATATCCGCCATCAGCGCATAGGCGCGTTTCTGCGCTTCTGCTACGGTATGGCCCAGCGCGGTGGCACACAGCACGCGTCCGCCGTTGGTCAGTACGCGGTCATCGTCAGCCAGCTTCGTTCCGGCGTGGAATACCTTCGCGTCTTCAACCTCTTCCAGCGGCAGGCCGTGGATCTCATCACCGGTGTTGTAGTGGCCAGGGTATCCACCCGCAGCAATGACTACGCCCAGTGACGCACGCTCGTCCCACTCGGACGTTTTCTCGTCCAGCTTACCTTCGCACGCCGCCAGGCACAGTTCTACCAGGTCGGATTTCATGCGCAGCATGATGGGCTGGGTTTCCGGATCGCCAAAGCGGCAGTTGAATTCGATGACCTTAGGATTACCCTGTTTGTCGATCATCAGGCCTGCATAGAGGAAACCGGTGTACGTATTCCCCTCGGCAGCCATCCCTTTTACAGTTGGCCAGATGATGCGATCCATCGTGCGCTGGTGCACTTCATCAGTGACCACCGGAGCAGGGGAGTAAGCCCCCATTCCGCCGGTATTCGGGCCGGTATCGCCATTGCCCACACGCTTATGATCCTGGCTGGTGGCCATCGGCAGAACGTGCTCGCCGTCGACCATCACGATAAAGCTCGCCTCTTCGCCGTCGAGAAACTCTTCGATCACGATGCGGTGGCCCGCGTCACCAAAGGCATTACCTGCCAGCATATCCTGAACCGCGGCTTCGGCTTCTTCGAGCGTCATCGCCACGATCACGCCTTTCCCGGCAGCCAGGCCGTCGGCCTTAATGACAATCGGTGCGCCTTTTTCACGCAGGTAAGCCAGAGCGGGCTCAACCTCTGTGAAGTTCTGGTATTCCGCCGTCGGGATATTGTGACGTGCGAGGAAATTTTTGGTGAAAGCTTTGGAGCCCTCCAGCTGGGCAGCACCTTCCGTTGGGCCGAAGATTTTCAGGCCTGCCGCGCGGAACGCATCCACCACGCCAATCACCAACGGCGCTTCCGGGCCGACGATGGTCAGGTCGATTTTCTCGCTTTGGGCAAAACTCAGCAGCGCCGGAATGTCGGTCACGCCGATAGCCACGTTCTGCAGCGCGGGTTCCAGTGCGGTACCGGCGTTGCCCGGTGCCACGAAGACCGTTTTCACCCGCGGAGACTGGGCCGCTTTCCATGCCAGAGCGTGCTCGCGTCCGCCGTTACCAATCACTAATACTTTCATTTTCTGCTCCGGGAATTAATGGCGGAAGTGACGCATGTCGGTGAAGATCATCGCGATGCCGTGTTCGTCGGCAGCGGCAATCACTTCGTCGTCGCGGATTGAACCGCCAGGCTGGATCACGCAGGTGATGCCGACAGCGGCTGCGGCGTCGATACCGTCACGGAACGGGAAGAAGGCGTCAGAAGCCATGGCGGAGCCTTTGACTTCCAGACCTTCGTCACCTGCTTTAATGCCCGCGATTTTCGCCGAGTAAACGCGGCTCATCTGGCCTGCGCCTATCCCGATGGTCATGTTCTCTTTGGCGTAAACAATGGCGTTGGATTTGACGAACTTCGCCACTTTCCAGCAGAACAGCGCGTCACGCAGTTCCTGCTCTGTTGGCTGACGCTTGGTCACCACGCGCAGGTCGGCTTCTGTCACCATACCCAGATCGCGGTCCTGTACCAGCAGGCCGCCGTTCACGCGTTTGAAGTCCAGGCCCGGAACGCGTTCCGCCCACTGACCGCAAACCAGGACGCGCACGTTCTGTTTCGCCGCGGTGATTTTCAGCGCTTCTTCAGAAGCTGATGGCGCGATGATCACTTCAACAAACTGGCGGGAGATGATGGCCTGTGCGGTTTCGGCATCCAGTTCGCGGTTAAACGCGATAATGCCGCCGAAGGCAGACGTCGGGTCGGTTTTGTAGGCGCGGTCATAGGCATCCAGAATGGAGGTGCTCACGGCAACGCCGCATGGGTTTGCGTGCTTGACGATAACGCAGGCAGGCTCGCTGAATTCTTTCACGCATTCCAGCGCGGCGTCGGTATCGGCAATGTTGTTATAGGAGAGCGCCTTACCCTGAACCTGCCGGGCGGTCGCAACAGAGGCTTCTTTTACCTCTTCTTCTATATAGAAAGCAGCCTGCTGGTGGCTGTTCTCGCCGTAACGCATATCCTGCTTCTTGATGAAGTTCAGGTTCAGGGTGCGCGGGAAGCGACCGGAAGGATCTTTACTTTCACCGTGGTAAGCCGGTACCAGACTACCGAAGTAGTTGGCAATCATGCTGTCGTACGCGGCGGTGTGTTCGAAGGCTTTGATGGCGAGGTCGAAACGCGTTTCCAGGGTCAGTGACCCTTCGTTGGCGTCCATCTCATTAATAATGGCTTCGTAATCGCTGCTCTTTACGACGATGGCGACATCTTTATGGTTCTTGGCCGCGGAGCGCACCATGGTCGGGCCGCCGATATCAATATTTTCTACGGCATCTTCCAGAGAGCAGCCTTCACGGGCAACGGTCTGGGCGAACGGATAAAGGTTAACGACAACCATGTCGATTGGCGCGATCTCATGCTGTTCCATAATGGCGTCGTCCTGACCGCGACGGCCAAGAATACCGCCGTGGACTTTTGGGTGCAGGGTTTTGACGCGTCCATCCATCATTTCCGGGAAACCGGTGTAATCGGACACTTCGGTTACCGGCAGACCCTTATCTGCTAACAGGCGAGCGGTACCGCCTGTAGAAAGCAGCTCCACACCGCGTGCAGAAAGTGCCTGAGCGAATTCGACGATACCGGCTTTATCAGAAACACTGAGCAGAGCGCGGCGGACTGGACGACGTTGTTGCATGGTAAATCCCCTGGATTTCACGATTACAGAGAGCGTTAGATGAATTTTCCTGCGAAAAACTCATCTAACACACCTGACGAGGCATCCTTGTGAAGCGCGAGCATTTTAACGAAAACGTTTGCGCAACGCTCGCACATTTTCACTTTTTCGTATCATTGTGGATAAGTCTGTGTGTAAAAAGGTATAAGGCGGGGTTCTGCTGTGGAATGCAGCAGTCAGTCATCTTTCTGTCATTTAGCGGTTGCGGCCTGCGGAGAACT
>NZ_RXRN01000041.1:0-33648 GCF_003986875.1 Enterobacter sp. WCHEn090032 | reverse complement strand
TTTCTCTTCAACCGACCGGGTTGTTTGTGAAGTGATTCACATCCGCCGTGTCGATGGAGGCGCATTATAGGGAGTTACCGAGCGACCGCAACCGAAAAGTTGCAAAAAAATGACTGACTGCTGCATTCCCCAGCAAAACCCCGCCTTATACCTTTTTACACACAGACTTATCCACAATCATAAGCGGATCCCGATGCGATCCCACGAATTGAACAGGAAGATCAACTATACTAGCGGCAAATACTCTCCTCTGTGCAGGCTCATCCTCATGACCACACAACGCCTCGCCCGCGACTGGCGTCTCCCTACAGCGGGGTTGATGCTGCTGGCGATCCTCTTTGCCGGATTTACCCTGCATAGCCACTGGAACGCCTTTATCCAGTGGTGTCTTGCCACGCAAATTACGCTGCACCGTTATCTGGTGATGTATCTGCTGCAGCTTAATAACCACCAGTACAGCGGCGGATTATGGTTACTAACGGGGGCTTTCCTTTATGGCGTTCTGCACGCCATTGGTCCCGGACACGGAAAGTTCATCGTGACGACCTACCTGACGACAAATAAAGAAAGCGAGCTGGCCGCCCGGGTCATCCCCTTCCTGGGTAGCCTGATGCAAGGCGTCAGCGCCATACTGTTTGTCTTTATTCTGGCTGTCGGGTTTAACCTTGCGTCCGGGGATATCAGTACCAGCCGCTGGTATGTTGAGAAGATAAGCGCTGTGCTTATTGGCGCATTTGGTGCCTTCGTCATTTACCAGGCGCTGAAGAGCCTGCGCCCGCGCAGGATGACGGTGTCCGCCATTAAGCCTCTTCATCAGCATGATGAACACTGTGGCTGCGGCCATCACGGTGTAGGCGCAGACCTGACGCAGGGCGACTGGAAAACCCGTCTGGGGGTGATCCTGGCGATCGGCGCGCGTCCGTGTAGCGGGGCAATCATGATCCTGATGTTCTCGAACGCGCTGGGCATAGTCACCTGGGGAATGGCCGCGGTCATGACCATGTCGCTGGGCACAGCGCTGTCGATTATGGGGCTTTCACTGGCTGTACGTTACGCCCGTGAGCGCACGGTGACCTGGTTCGGAGAAAGCACGTCATTAAGATGGCTGGTGCCGGCAGTCAAAATAGCCGGAGGGATAGCCCTGATCCTGTTCGCGACGGTGCTGTTCCTGACGGTGATCCCCATCAGCGCCAATGGCGACTACATCGCCGCAGGATGCTAATAAAAGAAAAACCCGCCAGCGGCGGGTTTTTTATTACTCGTTGATGCGTGGATGCTGGTCCACCAGTCGGGAGCGTTTCTTCTGCAGTTCTTCAATCTCTGCGTCAATATCCTCGATCTTCTGCTCTACGCTATCGTAGTGCTCACGGAGGATCTCTTTCGCTTCCTGAATATCCGATGCCGCAGGCGTTGCGCCTTTCAGAGGTCGATTCGCGGTCTCCTTCATGGTAAGACCCGTAATCAAACCAATCACCGCGATCACCATCAGGTAATAAGCTGGCATCATCAGGTTCTGCGTGCTCTCCACCAGCGAAGCAGCAAGCGTCGGGGTCAGACCGGCAATCAGCACCGAGATATTAAAGGCCGCAGCCAGCGCACTGTAGCGAATGTGCGTTGGGAACATCGCAGGCAACGTTGAGGCCATCACCCCGATAAAGCAGTTAAGGATCACCGCCAGCATCAGCAAACCGGCAAAAATCAGCCCCAGTACATTACTGTTGATCAGAATAAACGCCGGGATGGCGAGAGCAAACAGCGCAACGCTTCCCAGAATAATGAACGGTCGACGACCAAAGCGGTCACTCAACAGGCCCATAATCGGCTGCACAAACAGCATACCCACCATGATGGCGATAATGATCAGCACACCGTGATCTTCCGAGTAGTGCAGGTTATGCGACAGATAGCTCGGCATGTAGGTCAGCAGCATGTAATAGGTCACGTTGGTGGAGATCACCAGACCGATACAGACCAGCAGGCTCCGCCAGTGCTTAGTGGCGATCTCTTTGAACGACACCTTCGGACCGTCCTGCAGCCCTTCGCGATCGCCCTGCTCAAGCTTATCAACGTGCTGCTGGAACGCAGGCGTCTCTTCAAGCGCATGACGCAGATAGAGGCCTATGATCCCCAGCGGCAGCGCCAGGAAGAATGGAATACGCCAGCCCCACTCGAGGAAGTTCTCTTCCCCCACCACGGTTGAAATCAGTACCACCACGCCGGCGCCCAGAACAAACCCGGCAATCGAGCCGAAGTCCAGCCAGCTTCCCATAAACCCGCGCTTACGGTCCGGGGAGTATTCAGCAACAAAGATCGATGCCCCGGTATATTCCCCCCCTACCGAGAAGCCCTGCGCCATCTTACAAATCAGCAGCAGAATCGGTGCCCAGATGCCGATGGAGGCATAAGACGGGATAAGGCCGATACAGAATGTACTGATCGACATAATGACGATGGTGATGGCCAGGATCTTCTGGCGACCATATTTATCGCCGAGCATACCGAAAAACAGACCGCCCAGCGGACGGATCAGGAAGGGAACGGAGAACGTACCCAGGGCGGCAATCATCTGCAGACTGGGGTCGGCACCGGGGAAAAATACTTTACCTAACGCGTAGGCCACAAAGCCGTAGACACCAAAATCGAACCATTCCATCGCATTACCGAGCGAAGCTGCGGTAATGGCTTTACGCAGTTTTGCGTCATCAATAATGGTGACGTCGCGAAGCGTAATGGGTTTAATCTTTTTCCTTCTCAGCATAGCTATCCTCGTTGACTCGGCCCTGTCTGTTTCACAGTCCAGTTTGCGTTCTGTGAACCATGGGATCCGCTCCATGCGAATCGCCTTATTCAAGCGTAGCAGGTTTACTTACATTGACGTTTTACGTCGATACAACCGAACCTGTTGACGCCTGTCTGGGCAGTTAATGACCTTTTTACCCTACCAGCGTTTATATTTGTGATCAACTTCACACATATTTCTGTGCTCGGTCAACCCACGCTAATTTTTGTCAAGGAGCGCAAATAGGCACTTTCTCAGTCCGCCTGAAAAGCAGCCTCACACACGTTATTAATCCTTTCTCATCAAAAAAACGAACCCCATTAATTCATACCCAACTCACATAATTTTCCATCGTCAGGAATCTGCCCTTAGCTTTGCATTGAATATGTGACAAAGATAACTAAAACGATGTTTTATTTTCATTGAATCGATATTCCAATGATCGCATGATAAATCAGAACATAACGTTTTATCTCTTTTTGGCTGAGGTTACGCGAGCGTACTCAGTTCATTTTGTTGCCGGGTCATTAAAAACACGATCGCGGGTACAAACGGCAACAGATTGAATTTAATGACTAATTTTTAACACCTATCACCCGCCCTGCGGGATCAGATGTGAGGTTTGTCTATGAAGATTAAAGCCACGATAGAACGCATACCTGGCGGTATGATGCTGGTTCCGCTGGTACTGGGAGCCATCCTGAATACCCTGGCTCCTGATACCGGGGCTTATTTCGGTGGTTTTACAAAAGGAATGATTACGGGCACGGTTCCCATTCTTGCCGTCTGGTTTTTTTGTATTGGCGCATCCATTAATTTGCGGGCGACGGGTACGGTATTACGGAAATCCGGTACGCTGGTGATAACCAAAATAGCGGTTGCCTGGACTGTGGCAATGATATGCGCGATGTTCATTCCGGAGAATGGAATTCAGACCGGATTCTTTGCCGGTTTATCGGTGCTGGCGATTGTCTCCGCGATGGATATGACCAACGGCGGGTTGTACGCCAGCCTGATGAACCAGTACGGGACGAAAGAAGAGTCCGGTGCCTTTGTCCTGATGTCTCTGGAGTCCGGCCCGCTGGTGACGATGCTTATACTGGGCTCTGCAGGCCTGGCCTCTTTCGAACCCCACCATTTTGTCGGCGCGATCCTGCCTTTCCTGGTCGGTTTCGCGCTGGGCAATCTGGACCACGATCTGCGTGATTTCTTCAGCAAAGCCACGCCGGTGCTGATCCCGTTCTTCGGCTTCGCGCTGGGGAATACCATCAACCTGAAGGTCATTCTCGATACCGGACTGCTGGGTATTGTGCTGGGTGTTGCCGTGATCGGCATCACCGGTATTCCGCTGGTGATTGCTGACCGCGTTATCGGGGGAGGAAACGGTACGGCGGGCGTCGCCGCCTCTTCAGCCGCAGGCGCAGCCGTCGCCAATCCGGTGATTATTGCCCAGATTAACCCAGCTTTCGAACCGGTGGCCGCTTCAGCGACAGCACTGGTTGCCGCCAGCGTGATTGTCACCGCGATTCTGGTGCCCATCATCACCGCGCTGTATGCGAAACGCTACGCAAGTGCCCCGGAACAGGACATCGAACGAAAAGCGGTAGAACTCCGCCATTAACACACCGCACCAGACCATCCCCTCTCCCCTCCGGGGAGAGGGGCAGAGTGTGGGTGAAGAATTCACCCAAAAATCTCGTCCACCATCCCGTCCACCAGCCGTTTTGCTGAACAGAGCCTCGGCATCCCCAGCGCGACGGTCTGCCAGTTCTGCGTCACTGACCAGCTCACCGGATGTTTATCCGCCTGACACCAGTCCCCCAGCCAGCCCAGCATGTCTTTATGATCGATTAAGCCCGGAGAGGCCGGTGTTGTCAGCCACTGGTGATAGAAATGGCGGGTCGTGGGAGAGGCGTTAATCCCCTGTGCCAGATAGTTTGCCGCCATGCTGCGCAGGTTATCCTTGAGCATGGCCGCAACATCTTCGTTCGCGAGGCGGCAGGCGTCGCCAAATGGCCCCCAGCAAAGCTCTTCCAGGACGATAAAACAGCGACCGGCCAGTGACCAGCCATCATAGTGCCCGGCCCGCCAGCGGGTAAAAATCTGCTCGCTGTGCTCACCCGCCTGCACCGTTAGCCCGCGCTGGGTCAGGGCCTTTTCTTTATAAGCTGCCCGTTGGGTAAAATGAGAAGAGAGTTCGGCGTACTGCTGCATCAGCCCCGGTGCCTGCTGGGCGCGCGGATGAGCCTGCTGGCGCAGCGCCATCAGCTTCTCCGCCATCAGCGTCAGGGCGAGATGGCCCGGGTCCAGCATGCCGGCCAGTTTTTCCGCCAGGCCCAGGCGCAGCGCCGCATTTTCATTGAGCATCCCCGCCATCGCCCAGGGGCGTAGCCGGGTACGGGTCATAATTTCCTGCGTCAACCGCTCACGAAACTGCAGCTGTTGTGGTCCAGGGTGGGGATGACGCGCTGCGTCTACCCCCTGCACCAGATCGACCATAAATTTTGGATGAATACACTCCAGCGTTCGCCCGGGGCCATCCAGTAGTGGTGTTGTCATGGTTGCTCTGCCGCGAATAGAGTTTGAATATCATCGCGTAACAGTCGGGTATCTTCCTGAATCCACGTCGCAGTAGTGATACTTTGCTTCAACAACTGGCAGAGCGCTCGGGTTGAATGCTCATTTTGTTGGCGCACTGCGAGGCTATCACGCAAGCTTTCCTGTAACCCGGTCAGGCACAACGAAAATTCTGCAAAGAACGTTGCCATTCCTGCCGTAACAGAGACATCGACCTGCGCGGATAAAGCTTTACGTATTTGTTCACAAAACTGCTCAATATGTTGCTTAATTTTTTCATGAAGCTGTGCAATGTCGATAACATAGCGCGTGCGCGTTTCGACATAATCATCCCAGCCCCAGCCCGGATTATTGAGCCAGCGAGAGACCGTTTCACGCATGCTGCCCCCGCCGGATGGCTGGCCTGCCTGGCTGTCATCCTGCGCAATGGCATCGTTAAACAGCGCCTGCGTATTAAAGTTAAGCTGGCTCGCCTGAAACGCCGGGAAACTGATCCGCGCCCGAAAACCCGCATGGCTCAGGTGCTCTTTGATACGCGTTTCAATGGGACGCATCGCTTCATTCAGGGACCGCGCCAGCGTCGACTCCAGCTGATCGAAGCGTAACGCCAGTTCCCGGCCGATCTTCCTCTGCGCATCCAGCATGATAAGCTCGCAGGAAGAGCGGATTTTACTCAGCGCGATCTGCGCCTGCCCTTCGTCGTCCAGCACCAGCTGCTTCAGATCCTCCTGCGCGTCAATGCGGTGATTCAGCCCGTTGATACCGGCCAGCTCAAGAATATGGTGCGCGCTGAATAGATCACCCATCGCCTGATGCAGCGCCGTTTTTTGCGACACCATAAAGTCCGCGGTAGCGTTTAGCGCCTGCTCAACCTCATGTTTCACCTCATCGCTCACCACGCGCTGACGCGTCTGCAGAAGCGCCATGTCCTCCTCCAGACGTGCGATATTGAGTTCCAGCGCCTCAAAGGCTACCGTCAGCCCCTGATAGCGGAAGTCGAGATACTCCCGGGCATTTTGGGCGTAGTTGAGCAACTTATGCGAGGCCGAACGCAGAGCGAATAGCGAGGCATTAGCATAGGCGGCGTAAATCAGCTTGCGGATCGGTTGTTCAAAGAGCGAATCTTCCCAGAGCAAATCGGCAGAATGACGAACATGATCACTATCGTCCAGGTCCGCCGTGCGCCAGCGACGTCCCAGCGCCGCTTCGGCAAAATCCTGCACCCACGGTTGCTCCTGATGATCCGGCAGTTGCCCGTGCGTATTCATCTCGTAGCGAGCGCGGTTCGCCAGATACGCCCACATGGACGAAACGGGGTAGATCTGGCCGGGCGAAATATTGCCTTTCATTAAGGTACCGGAGATCATCGCCCGGACCTGTTCTTCATCGTCGCTGTTACGATCTTTCTGATCGAATTTATTGACCAGCGCATACAGCGGCACGGATTTACCCGCCGCGGAAATCGCCTGACGGACCTCTTCATCTGATATGGATTTAAGCTGGGTATAATCCATCACCGCCAGCACCGCCGACGCGCGGGACAACTGTTCGCTGAGCATTTTTTGCAGATGCGGTTGTCCGGCCTCATTAGGCCCGGGCGTATCGAGCAGCGTCAGTTGCCCGAGATGTGCATCCAGCCCCGCGAGATGCACGAACTCCACTTCAATTACCGGGATATGTTCGATAGCCGCATATTCAGAGAACGGAAATTCGACCCCTAACGCCTGGGAGAGCCTCACCAGATCGTTAAGGCTTTTCAGACAATGGAAGATCGGCTGTGCCCCCAGGTGATGCTTCTCAAAGGCTTCCCCTTTTTCAATACGCTCCAGCAGCGTATTCATGTCTTTATCAATTTCCAGACGCTGGGCCAGCTTCGCGCGATCGTAATCGCCAAGCTTTTTCTGCAGCAGTTGGATCAGTTCATCGATGGGCGAGGCGTGTGAGAAATGCAGCACCGGCTCCTTCTGACCCGGCGTATGGCGAATCAACGTCGGAAGCGCCGTCATGGGACGATTGCGGTTAGGCAACACTTCGGTACCCACAATCGCATTAATGGTGGTCGATTTGCCCGCTTTCATGGTGCCGACAATCGCCAGGACCATTTCCAGACGGGTTATTTTTCGTAATTCATTATTCAGCATCGCCTGCTGCGCATCGACACCGCGCGCACTAAAATGCAAAGGTAAAACGTTGTTCTTTTCACCCGTGATGGCAGCCGTTGTGCTTTCCAGCATCGCAGTCGGCATTGATTTCAACGTATCAAGATTTTGCAGAGCAAGCTGTAACAAACGCTCAGCTTCCTGGCTTAATTCAAAAATGGTCTGTGTGTGCATGATAAAAGCCTTTCCTTAACGCAAATTTATTACTTTTATTAAGCCACTGGTTTTAATTATGTTGTTCAGGCTTATATGATTACGTGTGGAAAACATGTTCGCCGAAATATAACTAATTGAAGATAATCAGGAATAATTCACTATCCTTGCATGGCGTGTAGAACTCTTCTCCAGGCCTGATAGCCAAAAGAAAAAAGCGTAGCCCATTTTTAAGAAACTTCAGGATATATCACCATTATTTACCCACCTAAAAAGAGAGGTAATGTTCTACAGCCATAAGATATGTATGGCAGCAAAGTCCGGAGATAAATAACAATGTGTTGCTTCACCTTATCCGAAATGGAGGTGCGTAGCAATTTGCTGCAATAAAATATTCGATATATTTCGCGCCATTTCTTCCCAACGTGTTAATGACGTCAGCATCGCTTAACTGACTGACATAAAGTGTCACTCCCGACACGCTTGTGGAATTTTTTTAATTCACAATATCACCGACAACCGTGTGGATTTGCGTTATACTTGCCGCCTTTTTCGGCACGCTGCCGTCATTTTGCTGGCACTTTCCAGCGCGTTTACACTTTCTGAGGATACCGATATGCAACTCCCACACTGCCCGAAATGCAATTCTGAATACACCTATGAAGATAATGGCATGTTCATCTGCCCGGAATGTGCGCACGAATGGAATGATGCCGAGCCAGCACAGGACGCTGATGCGCTTGTTGTAAAAGATGCGAACGGCAATCTGCTGGCGGACGGCGACAGTGTGACCGTCATTAAAGATCTGAAGGTTAAAGGCAGCTCCTCCATGCTGAAGATCGGCACCAAAGTGAAGAATATCCGTCTGGTTGAAGGCGATCATAATATCGACTGTAAAATTGACGGTTTTGGCCCGATGAAACTGAAATCGGAGTTTGTGAAAAAGAACTGATTTTCACCTCCAGGCCCGGTAAGCGCAGCGCCACCGGGCGCTTTTGCCGGATGCGCTACGCTTATCCGGCCTACAAAAAAAGAACTAAACTTAATGGGCTTTTCTTACGTGAGGTAAAGATTATGCCGTTAAGTCCCTACATCTCTTTCGCCGGCAACTGTGCAGAAGCCACTGCCTTTTATCAGCAGGCCGTCGGCGCGGAGCTCCTCTACAAGATCACTTTCGGCGAAATGCCAAAAAGCGATAACAGCGAAGAAGGTTGCCCGTCCGGTATGCAATTTCCGGATTCGGCTATCGCCCACTCCAACGTCCGCATTGCGGGCAGCGATATCATGATGAGCGACGGGATGCCGCCCGGCAGCAACGCGCAATATGCCGGTTTTACGCTGGTTCTCGACACCCAGGACGTCAATGAAGGCAAACGCTGGTTCGACAACCTTGCCGCAGGCGGCAATGTCGAGATGCCCTGGCAGGAAACCTTCTGGGCTCACGGTTTCGGTAAAGTCACCGACAAATACGGCGTGCCGTGGATGATTAACGTCGTGAAACAACACCAAACGTCGTAGGCCGGATAAGCGCAGCGCAGCCGGCAACAGCGCCCGGTGGCGCTGCGCTGACCAGGCCTACCGTGACTGTCATCGCTTTCACTTCAACTCTTCAAACTCCCGCAACCTGCACTTAACCCAAATGTCACATTGATGCGCCAGCATGAGGCCACATTTATCGTGAGGCCCAGCACATGCAAACCGTCATCCACGTCGAGAAACTGAGCAAGACCTTCAATCACAACAAGGCTCTGCACGCCGTTGATCTCACCGTCCGGCAGGGCGAGATGGTGGCGCTGCTGGGACCATCCGGTTCAGGTAAATCCACCCTTCTGCGCCATTTGAGCGGGCTTATTACCGGCGATAACACGCCGGAAAGCCACGTCGAGCTGCTGGGTAATACCGTACAGCGCGCCGGGCGTCTGGCGAGCGATATCCGCAAGAGCCGCGCCCGGACCGGCTACATCTTCCAGCAGTTCAATCTGGTGAACCGCCTGACGGTGCTGGAGAACGTGCTGACTGGCGCGCTCGGCAGCACCCCGTTCTGGCGCACCTGTCTGCGCTGGTTCTCTCCGTCCCAGAAGCAGGAAGCCTTACAGGCGCTGACCCGCGTCGGCATGGCGCATTTCGCCCACCAGCGCGTCTCCACCCTGTCCGGTGGACAACAGCAGCGCGTCGCCATCGCCCGCGCCCTGATGCAGAAAGCGCACATCATTCTCGCTGACGAACCCATCGCCTCGCTGGACCCGGAGTCCGCCCGCATCGTGATGGAGACCCTGTACGACATTAACCAGAACGACGGCATCACCGTGGTGGTCACGCTGCATCAGGTGGATTACGCCCTGCGCTACTGCCAACGCATCGTCGCCCTGCGTCAGGGACACGTGTTCTTTGATGGCGCGAGTCATCAGTTTGATAACGACCGTTTTGACCATCTCTACCGCAGCGTGAACCGCGTCGAAGAGAACGCGCAGGCTGCTTAATTAAACCCGATCCGAGGAAAGTACATGAGCTACAAAGCCGTTGCCGCGCTGGCCTTTACCAGCATGTTCAGCATCAGCACCCTGTTAAGCCCAGCGTATGCACAGGAGCAGGAAAAAGAGCTGAACTTCGGCATTATTTCGACGGAATCACAGCAGAACCTGAAACCTCAGTGGGAACCGTTCCTGAAAGATATGGAAACCAAACTGGGGATCAAAGTGAACGCCTTCTTCGCCCCGGACTACGCGGGCATCATCCAGGGGATGCGCTTTAACAAAGTGGACATCGCCTGGTACGGCAACCTCTCCGCCATGGAAGCGGTGGATCGCGCCAACGGTCAGGTCTTTGCCCAGACCGTCGCGGCAGATGGCTCCCCGGGCTACTGGAGCGTGCTGATCGTGAACAAAGACAGCCCAATCAATAACCTTAACGACATGCTTGCCAAACGCAAAGAGCTGACCTTTGGCAATGGCGATCCCAACTCCACCTCCGGCTACCTTGTCCCTGGCTACTACGTCTTCGCCAAAAACAACGCCTCCGCCAGCGACTTCAAACGCACGGTAAACGCCAGCCATGAAACCAACGCCCTGGCCGTGGCCAACAAGCAGGTGGATGTCGCGACCAACAACACCGAGAACCTCGACAAACTGAAGACCTCAGCACCGGACAAGCTGAAAGAGATCAAGGTTATCTGGAAATCACCGCTCATCCCCGGTGACCCGATTGTCTGGCGTAAAAACCTGTCTGAAAGCACCAAGGACAAGGTGTACGACTTCTTCATGACCTACGGCAAAACGCCGGAAGAGAAAGCGGTTCTGACGCGTCTGGGCTGGGCACCGTTCCGCCCGTCCAGCGACCTGCAGCTGGTCCCGATTCGCCAGCTGGCGCTGTTTAAAGAGATGCAGGGCGTGAAGGATAACAAGGGGCTGAAGGACGAGGAGAAGACCAGCAAAGTGGCCGCGATTCAGGCCCAGCTGGAAGACCTGGACCGCCTGACCGCCGCGCTCGGCGCGATGACCAGCGTGAATAAAGCGGTGCAGTAATGCCTTTCTACCCCTCACCCTAACCCTCTCCCCGTAGGGGAGAGGGAACTTGAACACCCTCTCCCCTATGGGGAGAGGGCTGGGGTGAGGGGAACACACAGCTACGGAGTAACACATGCAAACCATCACCCTCCCGCCGCCGAAGCGCAGCTGGTTCTCACTGATAAGCTGGGCCATCCTGCTGGCGGTGCTGGTTATCTCCTGGAAGGGCGCGGAAATGGACCCGCTGCTGCTCTTCAAAGACGCGGGCAATATGGCGACCTTCGCCGCCGATTTCTTCCCGCCGGACTTCAGCCAGTGGCAGGACTACCTCAGCGAAATGGCGGTCACCCTGCAAATTGCCGTCTGGGGCACCGCCCTGGCCGTCATTCTTTCCATTCCCTTTGGCCTGATGAGCGCCGAGAACATCGTGCCGTGGTGGGTCTACCAGCCCATGCGTCGCCTAATGGACGCCTGTCGCGCCATCAACGAGATGGTCTTCGCGATGCTGTTCGTGGTCGCCGTCGGTCTGGGGCCGTTCGCGGGCGTGATGGCGCTGTTCATCCACACCACCGGCGTGCTCTCCAAGCTGCTTTCTGAGGCGGTCGAAGCCATCGAGCCTGGTCCGGTGGAAGGTATCCGCGCGACCGGTGCCAACAAAATCGAAGAGATCCTCTACGGCGTCCTGCCGCAGGTGATGCCGCTGTTGATCTCCTACTCACTGTACCGGTTTGAGTCCAACGTCCGCTCCGCCACCGTCGTCGGCATGGTCGGCGCAGGCGGGATTGGCGTCACCCTGTGGGAAGCGATTCGCGGTTTCCAGTTCCAGCAAACATGCGCCCTGATGGTGCTTATCATCGTCACCGTCAGCCTGCTGGATTTCCTCTCTCAACGTTTGCGTAAGCACTTTATCTGAGAAGCGAGGCGTTGTTTTTTATGCACTTATCCAGACATCCGACCAGTTACCCCACCCGCTGGCAAGAGATTGCGGCAAAGCTCGAAGTGGAGCTGCGCACGCACTACCGCTGCGGAGACTATCTGCCTGCGGAACAGCAGCTTGCCGACCGCTATGAAGTGAACCGCCACACCCTGCGCCGCGCCATTGATCAACTGGTTGAGCGCGGCTGGGTCCAGCGCCGTCAGGGCGTCGGCGTGCTGGTGCTGATGCGCCCGTTCGACTACCCGCTAAATGCCCAGGCGCGCTTTAGCCAGAACCTGCTGGACCAGGGCAGCCACCCGACCAGTGAAAAACTGCTCTCGGTATTGCGTCCGGCCTCCAGCCACGTGGCGGACGCGCTGGGGATTCAGGAGGGCGATAACGTTATCCACCTGCGCACCTTGCGCCGGGTTAACGGCGTCGCGGTCTGCCAGATAGATCACTACTTCGCGGACCTCGCCCTCTGGCCAGTGCTGCAACATTTCACCAGCGGCTCACTGCATGACTTTCTGCAGGAAGCGACAGGCATCGCGCTGAAACGCACCCAGACGCGCATCAGCGCCCGTCGGGCGCAGGCGAAAGAGAGCAAGGTGCTGGAGATCCCCAATATGGCCCCGCTGCTCTGCGTGCGCACCCTCAACCATCGCGACGGTGAGATCAACGCAACGGAATACTCCGTCAGCCTGACCCGCGCCGACATGATCGAATTCACCATGGAGCACTGAATGCACTTCGACACTGCCACCCGACAGCGCTGGATGCGCGTACTTGCCCACAGTCAGCCCACCGCGCTGGCTGCCCGCATGCACGCCCTTAGCCTGGCGCCTGAATACGACATCCTCCGCGCCCCGGAGATCGGCCTCGTTCAGATCCAGGCGCGGATGGGCGGTACCGGCGAGCGCTTCTTCGCCGGGGATGCCACTCTCACCCGCGCCGCAATCCGCCTGAACAGCGGCACGCTGGGGTACAGCTACGTGCTCGGGCGTGAAAAAGCGCACGCCGAGCGCTGCGCGGTGATCGATGCGCTTTTACAGGAACAACCGCATTTCCAGACCCTGATGGAAACCCTTATTGCCCCGCTGGAGGCTGACCGCGCCGCACGCATTGCCGCGCGTCAGGCCGAAGTGAATACCAGCCGGGTCGACTTCTTTACGCTCGTTCGCGGAGACAACGCATGACGCTTCAACCTGCTTTTACCCTGGCCGTCCAGGATGCCCAACACAGTTTTCGTCGCCTGCTGAAAGCCATGAGCGAGCCGGGTGTGATCGTCTCGCTGCATCAGCTCTCTCAGGGCTGGCTGCCGTTAAACCTGGCGACCACCAGCGTGCTGCTGACGCTTGCCGACAACGATACCCCGGTGTGGCTCTCAGGCGTCCTGTCCAACGACATCGCCAGCCAGAACCTGCGTTTTCACACCAGCGCCCCGCTGGTTGAACAGCCGCGCCTGGCGGTCTTTGCCGTGGCCGACGAGCAAATCAGCCACGAACAGCTCAATGACCTGAGTGAAGGCAGCGCGGTAGCCCCGGAGACCAGCGCCACCCTGATCTTGCAGGTCTCCAGCCTGAGCGGCGGGCGCATGCTGCGCCTGACCGGCGCAGGCATCGCGGAAGAACGCATGGTCGCGCCGCAGCTGCCGGAGTGCATCATTCATGAGCTGACCGAGCGTCCGCACCCGTTCCCGCTGGGTATTGATCTGATTCTGACCTGCGGCGAGCGCCTGCTGGCGATCCCGCGGACCACCCATGTGGAGGTGTGCTGATGTACGTGGCCGTCAAAGGGGGCGAAAAGGCCATCGCCGCCGCCCATGCGCTACAGGCGCACAGACGACGGGGCGATGAACAGCTTCCCGAGCTAAGCGTCGCCCAGATTGAGCAGCAGCTTAACCTCGCCGTTGACCGGGTGATGACCGAAGGCGGCATCGCCGACCGCGAACTGGCGGCGCTGGCGCTAAAGCAGGCCAGCGGTGACAACGTCGAGGCCATCTTCCTGCTGCGTGCTTACCGCACTACGCTCGCGAAGCTGGCGGTAAGTGAACCCATCAACACGGCGGAGATGCGCCTGGAGCGCCGCATTTCAGCGGTGTACAAAGACATTCCCGGCGGTCAGAGGCTGGGTCCTACCTATGACTACACCCATCGCCTGCTGGATTTTACCCTGCTGGCGAACGGCGATGTGCCGCCGCTCAGCACCTCTGACGCCGAACAAGAACCGTCTCCGCACGTCTTCAGCCTGCTGGCGAAACAAGGCCTGGCGAAGGCGGAGGAAGACTCAGGCGCTCAGCCGGATGACATCACCCGCACGCCGCCGGTTTACCCGTGCTCCAGATCGTCCCGCCTGCAGCAGCTGATGCGCGGCGACGAAGGCTATCTGCTGGCGCTGGCCTACTCCACCCAGCGCGGTTACGGGCGCAACCACCCGTTTGCGGCTGAGATTCGCAGCGGTTATATCGACGTTGAAATCGTGCCGGAAGAGCTGGGTTTTGCGGTGAACGTCGGCGAACTGCTGATGACCGAGTGTGAAATGGTGAACGGTTTTGTCGCGCCTGAAAATGAAGACCCGCATTTTACCCGCGGCTACGGGCTGGTGTTTGGCCTCGGCGAGCGTAAAGCCATGGCAATGGCGCTGGTTGACCGCGCCCTGCAGGCGCCGGACTACGGCGAGCAGATTGCAGGCCCGGCGCAGGACGAAGAGTTTGTGCTGGCCCATGCCGATAACGTTGAGGCCGCTGGCTTCGTCTCACACCTCAAGCTGCCGCACTACGTCGATTTCCAGGCCGAACTGGAACTGCTGAAACGCCTGCAACGGGAGCGCAAACATGGCTAACTTAAGCGGCTACAACTTTGCCTATCTGGATGAGCAAACCAAACGCATGATCCGCCGCGCCATCCTCAAAGCGGTCGCCATTCCGGGCTATCAGGTGCCGTTCGGCGGTCGCGAAATGCCAATGCCTTACGGCTGGGGCACCGGCGGTATCCAGCTTACCGCCAGCGTGATCGGCGAAGCAGACGTGCTGAAAGTGATCGACCAGGGCGCAGACGACACCACCAACGCCGTGTCGATCCGCAACTTCTTTCAGCGGGTAACGGGCGTCGCGACCACCGAAAAAACCGAAGACGCGACGCTGATCCAGACCCGTCACCGCATTCCGGAAACCCCGCTCACCGAAGATCAGATTTTGATTTTCCAGGTACCCATCCCGGAGCCGCTGCGCTTTATCGAGCCGCGCGAAACGGAAACCCGCACCATGCACGCCCTGGAAGAGTACGGCGTGATGCAGGTGAAGCTGTACGAAGATATCGCCCGCTTCGGCCATATCGCCACCACCTACGCCTACCCGGTGAAGGTCAACGGGCGTTACGTCATGGACCCGTCGCCGATCCCGAAGTTCGACAACCCGAAGATGGACATGATGCCCGCCCTGCAGCTGTTCGGCGCCGGGCGTGAAAAACGCATCTACGCCGTCCCGCCTTACACCCGGGTGGAGAGCCTCGATTTCGACGACCACCCGTTCACGGTGCAGGAGTGGGACGAGCCGTGTGCCATCTGCGGCTCGAAACACAGCTATCTGGATGAAGTGGTGCTCGATGACACAGGCAAACGGATGTTTGTCTGCTCCGACACCGATTACTGCCGCCAACAGAGCGAGGCGAAAAGCCAATGAAACCGCTGCTTTCGGTTAACAACCTGACCCACCTGTATGCGCCGGGTAAAGGCTTCAGCGACGTGTCGTTCGACCTCTGGCCGGGCGAAGTGCTGGGGATTGTCGGCGAATCCGGCTCCGGCAAAACGACGCTGCTGAAATCCATCTCCGCGCGCCTGGCGCCGCAACACGGCGACATTTTGTATGAAGGCACGTCGCTGTACGGCATGAGCGAGGCCGAACGCCGCCGCCTGCTGCGCACCGAGTGGGGGGTGGTGCATCAGCATCCGATGGACGGCCTGCGCCGTCAGGTCTCGGCAGGGGGCAACATCGGCGAACGGCTGATGGCCACCGGCGCGCGCCACTACGGCAACATTCGCGCCACGGCACAGCGCTGGCTGGAGGACGTTGAAATCCCCGCCTCGCGCATCGATGACCTGCCCGGCACCTTCTCCGGCGGCATGCAGCAGCGTCTGCAGATCGCCCGCAACCTGGTCACCCACCCGAAGCTGGTGTTTATGGACGAGCCCACCGGCGGGCTGGACGTCTCCGTGCAGGCGCGCCTGCTCGATCTGCTGCGCGGTCTGGTGGTAGAGCTGAACCTGGCGGTGGTCATTGTCACCCATGATTTAGGCGTGGCACGCCTGCTGGCGGACCGTCTGCTGGTGATGAAGCAGGGCCAGGTGGTGGAAAGTGGGTTAACCGACCGCGTGCTCGACGATCCTCACCATCCGTACACCCAGCTGCTGGTGTCGTCCGTATTGCAGAATTGAGGACGCCACCCGGCAAGAAAACGCCACGAGGCCAACATGATCCACGTACAAAACGTAAGTAAGACCTTTGTGCTCCACCAGCAAAACGGCGTGCGCCTGCCGGTGCTGCAAAACGCCTCGTTAGAGGTCAGCAGCGGCGAATGCGTGGTGCTGCACGGCCATTCCGGCAGCGGAAAATCCACCCTGCTGCGCTCCCTGTATGCCAACTATCTACCCGACGAAGGCCATATCCATGTTCGCCACAATGATGAATGGATCGACCTGGTGCAGGCCCCCGCGCGGCAGGTGCTGGAGGTGCGCCGCTCGACGATCGGCTGGGTGAGCCAGTTCCTTCGGGTGATCCCGCGGATCTCCGCCCTGGACGTGGTCATGCAGCCGCTGCTGGATCTCGGCGTACCGCGTGAAACCTGTGCTGCCAAAGCGACCAGCCTGCTGACGCGCCTCAATGTGCCCGAGCGCCTGTGGCACCTTGCCCCGTCGACCTTTTCCGGCGGTGAGCAACAGCGCGTCAACATTGCCCGCGGCTTTATCGTCGACTACCCGATATTGCTTCTGGATGAACCCACTGCCTCGCTCGACGCTAAAAACTGCGCGGCCGTCGTCGAGCTGATCGAGCAGGCTAAAACCCGCGGGGCGGCGATCGTCGGGATCTTCCACGACGAAAGCGTCCGCACCCGCGTTGCCGACAGACTGCACCCGATGGGGACAAACGCATGATTATCAATAACGTCAGGCTGGTGCTGGAAAATGAAGTCGTTGGTGGCTCGATTGAGGTGCAGGATGGCGTCATCCGCGCGTTTGCCGAAACCCAGAGCCGCTCACCCGAGGCGATGGATGGTGAAGGCGGCTGGCTGCTGCCGGGGCTGATTGAGCTGCATACCGATAATCTGGACAAATTTTTCACCCCGCGTCCGAAGGTGGACTGGCCCGCGCATTCGGCCATGAGCAGCCACGACGCGCTGATGGTCGCCAGCGGCATTACCACCGTGCTGGACGCGGTGGCGATTGGCGACGTCCGCGACGGCGGCGATCGCCTGGAAAACCTGGAGAAGATGATCAATGCCGTGGAAGAGACGCAAAAACGCGGCCTCAACCGCGCCGAGCATCGCCTGCATCTGCGCTGCGAACTGCCGCACCACACGACCCTGCCGCTGTTTGAAAAGCTGGTCGACCGCGAGCCGGTATCGCTGGTTTCCCTGATGGATCACTCGCCGGGGCAGCGCCAGTTCGCCAATATTGAGAAGTATCGCGAATACTATCAGGGCAAATATTCGCTCAACGACGTGGAGATGGCCCGCTACGAAGAAGAGCAGCTGGCGCTTGCGGCGCGCTGGTCACAGCCGAACCGTCTCTCCATTGCGGCAATGTGCCAGGAGCGCAACATCGCGCTGGCCAGCCATGACGACGCCACGCCCGACCATGTGCTCGAGTCCCACCAACTGGGCAGCGTAATCGCCGAATTTCCGACTACGTTCGCCGCAGCTGAAGCCTCCCGTAAACACGGCATGAACGTCCTGATGGGCGCGCCAAATATCGTGCGCGGCGGCTCGCATTCCGGCAACGTCGCGGCAAGCAAGCTCGCCGCACTTGGCCTGCTGGATATCCTCTCGTCCGACTATTACCCCGCCAGCCTGCTGGATGCGGCATTCCGGGTGGCAGACGACGAGGGCAACGGCTTTACGCTGCCGCAGGCGATTCGCCTGGTGACGAAAAACCCGGCCAGCGCGCTCGGTCTTCAGGATCGCGGCGAGATCGCCGAGGGTAAACGCGCGGATCTGGTGCTGGCCCACCGCAAGGGCGAGCACATCCATATCGACCACGTCTGGCGTCAGGGAAAAAGGGTGTTCTGATGGGAAGACTTATCTGGTTAATGGGGCCGTCCGGCTCCGGTAAGGACAGCCTGCTGTCCGCCCTGCGGCAGCGGGAACACCCGCAGCTGCTGGTGGCGCACCGCTACATTACCCGCGCGGCCAACGCCGGAAGTGAAAATCATATCGCCCTGAGCGAACAGGAGTTTTTCACCCGCGCCGGGCAAAATCTGCTGGCGCTGAGCTGGCACGCCAACGGCTACTACTACGGGATCGGCATAGAGATCGACCTGTGGCTGCATGCGGGGTTCGACGTGCTGGTCAACGGCTCCCGTGCCCACCTGGCTCAGGCCCGCGCACGCTACGCCTCGGCCCTGCTGCCGGTCTGTCTGCAGGTTTCACCGGAGGTGCTGCGCAGCCGGCTGCAAAGCCGTGGACGCGAAAGCGAAAAAGAGATCGCGCAGCGTCTGGCGCGTGCGGCGCGCTATACCCCATCGGACTGTCATATCCTCAACAACGACGGAAGTTTGCTACAGTCAGTCGATACCTTTTTATCGCTTATCCGTCAGAAGGAGAGACAGCATGCCTGACTGTACGCTTCGCCCCGCCACCGCCGACGATGCGCAAATCGTCTACGCGTTAATCTGCGAACTGAAACAGGCCGAGTTTGATCACCAGGCGTTTCACGCGGGCTATCTTGCCAATCTGCAGGATCACAACATGCGCTACCAGCTTGCCGAAATGGACGGTCAGGTCATCGGCATGATCGGTCTGCACATGCAGTTTCACCTCCATCACGCCCGCTGGATCGGCGAGATCCAGGAGCTGGTCGTCATGCCGCAGGCGCGCGGGCTGAAGGTGGGCAGTCAGCTGCTCGCCTGGGCTGAAGAGATGGCACGGCAGGCTGGCGCAGAGTTGACTGAACTCTCCACCAGCGTGAAGCGCACCGACGCGCACCGTTTTTATGTTCGTGAAGGGTATACGCAGAGCCATTTTCGATTCACCAAAGTGCTGTAGAGGTGCGTTATGAGTCTGACTATCACGTTAACAGGAACCGGAAGCGCGCAACTCGTGCCGGTCTTTGGCTGCGACTGCGCGGCATGTCGCCGGGCACGCCTGCAGGACAACTATCGCCGTCGCCCGTGCAGCGCGGTGGTCAAATTCAACGATGCCGTCACCCTGCTGGATGCCGGTATTCCGCACCTAATGGATGACTGGCCGGCAGGCAGCTTTCAGCAGTTTTTGCTGACCCATTACCATATGGATCATGTTCAGGGGTTATTTCCGCTGCGCTGGGGCGTTGGCGCGACGATCCCGGTTTACGGTCCGCCAGATGAAGCCGGATGTGACGATCTGTTTAAACACCCGGGGATTCTGGACTTCAGCCACACGGTTGAGCCGTTTGTGATGTTTGAACTTCAGGGCCTGCGGGTCACGCCGCTGCCGCTCAACCATTCGAAACTAACCTTTGGCTATCTGCTGGAATCGGCCCACAGCCGCGTGGCCTGGCTGTCCGACACCGCCGGGCTGCAGGAAAAAACGGTGAAGTTCCTGCTTAACAATCAGCCGCAGACGATGATTATCGACTGCAGCCACGAACCACGCGACGAAACGCCGCGAAACCATTGCGACTTAAATACGGTGATTGCGTTAAACGAAGTGATTGGCTGCCCGCAGGTGATCCTGACGCATATCAGCCATCAGTTTGACGTGTGGATGATGAATAACCCGCTGCCGCAGGGCATAGAAGCGGGGTATGACGGGATGGTGTTGGTACTCGACTGAGTTTTGCCGGGTGGCGGCTGCGCCTTACCCGGCCTGCGCGCCAGGGTTTTGTAGGCCTGCGTAAGCGAAGCGCCACCAGGCTTTAGCCTCGATCGTAGTCGTCTTCTAACCTGCGCTCATCCTCTTCCAGACGGCGTCTGTCGTCATCCAGCTGGCGCTGACGCTCGTCTAAACGGCGGCGTCTGTCTTCAAGCTGCCGACGTCGGTCGTCATACTGACGGCTATCCATGCGACGGTTATCGTCATAACGATCGTCATCATCGTTGCTGCGGCTGCTGCTGGGGTTATAGGCGTCGTTGATTGCCTGTTGAATGTTGCCAATAGCATCATCAACGATATCGGCGTGCGCCAGTTGGCTGGTGAGTGACAGCAGACCAAATAACAGAGCGGTAGAGTAACGTTTCATAAGGCCAGACTCGCAGGTGAACTGGCCTTACGGTAATGAACAGCAGGGTGTGGCGGTAGCGGAGGAATCTCAAATTACCATCACCTTCCGCAGCGCCTGCGCCAGCTGCGCCTGGGTAAACGGCTTACGCAGTAGCTGAACGTCAGGAAGCTGAGGATTATGCGTGGGCCGTAAATCCTGCCCGCTGATCAGCAGCACCGGAAGCTGCGGATAGTGGCTGCGCACATGGTTAATCACCTCGGCCCCGCTCAGGTTTCCGGGCAACATCAGGTCGCTGATAAACATGCCAATATCCTCTGACGCCGCCAGCATGCTCAGCGCCTGCTCGCCGTTGTCTGCTTCCAGCGTCAGATAGCCCAGCTGATGCAGCTGTTCGCACAGGGTCTGGCGCACATCGGCCTCATCTTCCAGCACCAGCACCAGCCGCTCGTTATCGATGGAGGCGGTGGCAGAGAGGGTTTCATCTTCAGGTACCACGGGCAGCGTCGAGCGCGGAAGGTGAAGCCGCACGGTCGTCCCCTGCCCCGGTGCGCTTTCGATCTCCACGCGACCGCCGGACTGACGCACAAAACCGTAGACCATCGACAGGCCTAGCCCGCTTCCGCTCCCGGTCTGTTTGGTGGTGAAGAACGGTTCAAACACCCGGGATTTCACCTCCTGCGACATACCGCAGCCGCGGTCAATGACCTCCAGCGCCACCATATCCTGCCTGCGTCCGTCGCTGCGGGTGACGCGCTGATTCCAGGTGCGGATTTTAATCACCCCGCTTTGCCCTTCCATCGCATCGCGGGCGTTCATCACCAGGTTGATGATGGCGTTTTCCAGCTGGCTGACGTCTATCCAGGCGGGCCACGCCGGGGATTGCGCTTCAATCTCCAGGGTCAGGGTGGCAGGCAAAGAGTGGCGCATCAGCTCTTTGAGGTTCTCCAGCAGCGGGCGCATCTCAACCGCATGTGGCGTCAGGGATTGCTTACGGGAGAACGCCAGCAGGCGCTGCGTCAGCAGGGCACCACGCTCGGCCGCCTTCAGCGCCCGGGTGATGCGCGGCGCGTCTTTTGCATCAGGATCGGTGAGTTCAAGGCTGCCGATGATCACCGCCAGCAGGTTGTTAAAATCATGCGCCAGCCCGCCCGTCAGCTGTCCGACGGCTTTCATTTTCTGGCTGTGCAGCAGCGCCTCCTCCAGCCCCTGACGCTCAATGCGGTCGATCTCCATCTGGGTAGTTTTCTCTTTCAGCAGACGCGTGGTGTGCTCAAGCGAGGCGGTGTTGCGGGCAAAAACGTTGAACGCACGCGCCAGCTCTCCCAGCTCATCGCGCCGCTGCAGGGCGGGGACGGAGACATCCTGTTCGCCGTGAGCCAGACGCGACATCGCCCGGGAAATCGCCGTCAGGTTGGAGGCCAGATTGCGGTAGATATACCAGCAGGCGCACCCGGTGATGATCAACGCCAGCACGGCGAAGATGCTAATAAACACGCTGATGGATTGCAGTTCATGATGGCTCTGGGCCGTGCGAAGCCGGGAGGCCTGCGCGACCTGTTCTACATACTGATTGATGTCGCTGTTGAGGATCGCCACCAGCGCCTTGATGTGAAACATATACCAGTTGATCGCCAGATCGCTCTCTTCCAGCTGCGTCGACAGCGGGGCGAGCCTGCGCAGCTCGTCGTTGAAATCGGGCAGCACAACGTTCACGACAGGCTGCGTTGCGCGTCGCGGCAGGGTCGCGGTGACGGCGTCCAACTGCTGTATCGTGGCGCGCGGCGAGGGGGTGTCGATGGCGGCGATAATCAGCCTGTCCATTTCCGCGAGCTGCTGCGCATCCGGTACGTTGCTGCCAAACCGCCGGTTAATGTCCTGCAGGTGGCGTAAATAGCTCTGGCTTTGATAAAGCGAACTGAGGAGCGCGTTGCGCTGCAGATGGCGTCGCTGTCCGCGCTCGAGCATGCCCGTCACGCTCTGCTGTAATTCATTGCTTCGTTGAATAATACGCGCCACCAGCCCCGGCTCTTGCTGCGCTAAAGGGGCCTCGGCCAGCTGCTCCAGCGAGCGGCGCAGCGCCATTTGCGTCTGCTTCAGCCGCTCGGCTTCGCCTTTATATTCCAGCGCCCCCACCACCTGCGAGAGCCGTACCGCCGCCGTCGCCACGCTGGCGGTATCACGGGCGAGGTTCATGCTGCCGGTCATGTCATCCAGCGTTTGCTGCTGCACCTGCTCCTGAATCTGGCTGGCATGCCGGAAACCGAGCACCGCCACGCCACTCACCATCAGCGTCACGGCGACCACCAGCAGATTGAAAATCAGCAGACGACCGCGGGCGCTGGCAAAAAACGGGGGGCGCGATGGCATGGGTTTGAACTCCTCTGCGGTTTGATGTCCCCTCACCCTAGCCCTCTCCCCAAAGGGGAGAGGGGATGATCTGCTCCCTCTCCCTTTCAGGGAGAGGGCTGGGGTGAGGGTAAAAATATTCATAACTATGACAAATATGAACAGCTTCTGACATTTTGCATTTACGCACCTGTGATGAAGTGCAGATATCAACATTCACAGGAGATCCGCCATGAGCAGAACCCCGGTACTGGAGATGCGCCGCATTGCCAAAACGTTTGGCAATTTTCACGCGCTCAAGGGTGTGGATTTGACGGTCTTTCCCGGTGAGATCCACGCGCTGATGGGTGAAAACGGCGCGGGAAAAAGCACGTTGATGAAAATCCTCGCCGGGGCGTATACCGCCACCGGCGGTGAGATCCTGATCGACGGTCAGCCGTTTCACATTAAAGGGCCGAAAGATGCGCTGGCCGCCGGTATTACCCTGATTTATCAGGAGATGCAGCTCGCGCCGAATCTGACCGTCGCCGAGAATATCTTCCTTGGCAGCGAGCTGTCGCGCGGCGGGATGGTCCAGCGCAAAGAGATGGCCGCCCAGGCCCAGGCGGTCATCGATCGTCTGGGCGCCCAGTTCAGCGCCACCGATCGGGTGATGAAGCTGACCATCGCCGAGCAGCAGCAGGTGGAAATCGCCCGCGCGCTGCACCGCAACAGCCGCATTCTGGTGATGGATGAACCCACCGCGGCCCTCTCCTCGCGCGAAACCCATCGCCTGTTTGAACTGATTTTGCGTCTACGCGATGAAGGAATGGCGATCATCTATATCAGTCATCGCATGGCGGAAGTGTATGAGCTCTCTGACCGCGTCAGCGTGCTGCGCGACGGGCAGTACGTCGGCAGCCTGACGCGCGACAAGCTGAACGCCTCCGAGCTGGTGAAGATGATGGTAGGCCGCCCGTTAAGCGATCTGTTCAACAAAGAGCGTGATATCCCGCTCGGCAGCCCGCGTCTCAACGTGCACCACCTCACTGACGGTAAAAAAGTCCAGCCCTGTAGCCTGCAGGTGCGTTCCGGGGAAATTGTCGGGCTGGCGGGGCTTGTCGGTGCCGGACGCTCGGAGCTGGCGCAGCTGATCTTCGGCGTGCGTAAAGCCACGGGGGGCATGATTGAGGTCGACGGCGAGCCGGTGGTGATCCACTCCCCACGCGCAGCCATCGAAAACGGCATCGGTTTTCTTACCGAGAACCGCAAGGAGCAGGGGCTGTTTCTGGAGCTGGCGGCGCAGGAGAACATCACCATGGCGACGCTGGAGCGCGATGCCACCTTCGGCATGCTTAACCGCAAGAAAGCGCAGTCCATCTCCGATGATGCCATTGCCCTGCTGAACATCCGCGTGCCCCATTCTCAGGTGCGCGCCGGTGGGCTGTCGGGCGGTAATCAGCAAAAACTGCTCATCTCCCGCTGGGTGGCCATTGGCCCGCGTATTTTGATTCTGGACGAACCGACGCGCGGCGTGGATGTCGGTGCAAAAAGTGAGATCTACCGCATCATGAACCAGATGGCGCGCAAGGGCGTGGCCATTTTGATGATCTCCAGCGAGCTGCCGGAAGTGGTGGGGATGAGCGATCGGGTGTACGTGATGCGCGAAGGCAGCATTGCGGGTGAGCTCCACGGGCACGACATCTCTCAGGAAAACATCATGACGCTGGCAACCGGCGTGAACGACACTCATCATCAGGCGGTATCACTATGACAACTCCTACCCATCCGCAGCAGGTGGCGAAATCGGCCTCCGCCAAAAAATTGCTGATGAGCGATCTGATGCAAACGGTCGGCATCTTACCGATTCTCATCCTGATCGTCGCGGTATTTGGCGTAATCGCGCCCAACTTCTTCACGGAAAGCAACCTGCTCAACATTACCCGTCAGGCGTCGATCAACATCGTGCTGGCGGCAGGCATGACCTTCATTATTTTAACCGGCGGGATTGACCTCTCCGTGGGCTCGATTCTGGGCACCACGGCGGTGGCCGCGATGGTGGTGTCGCTGATCCCGGAATTCGCCGGGCTGTCTATTCCCGCCGCGCTGCTGCTTGGCATGGTGCTGGGCCTGTTCAACGGCGCGCTGGTGGCCTTTGCCGGGCTACCGCCGTTTATCGTCACGCTTGGCACCTATACGGCACTGCGCGGGGCGGCGTATCTGCTGGCCGACGGCACGACCGTCATTAACTCAAACATCAACTTTGAGTGGATAGGTAATAACTATCTCGGCCCCGTGCCGTGGCTGGTGGTGATCGCCCTGGCGGTGATTGTGGTGTGCTGGTTTATCCTGCGCCGCACCACGCTCGGCGTTCACATCTATGCCGTGGGCGGCAACATGCAGGCGGCGCGCTTAACGGGCATTAAGGTCTGGCTGGTGCTGCTGTTCGTGTATGGCATGAGCGGCCTGCTCTCCGGATTAGGCGGCGTAATGAGTGCGTCGCGCCTCTATAGCGCCAACGGCAACCTGGGCATGGGCTACGAGCTGGATGCCATTGCCGCCGTGATCCTCGGCGGGACCAGCTTCGTCGGTGGGATCGGCACGATCACCGGCACGCTGGTCGGTGCATTGATCATCGCCACGCTCAACAACGGCATGACGCTGATGGGCGTCTCCTATTTCTGGCAACTGGTGATCAAAGGGGCGGTGATCATCATTGCGGTGCTGATCGACAAATACCGTACCCGACACCATCAAAGTGCATAACAACAATACCCTACGTGTGAGGAAGACAAGATGCGTTTGAAACCGTTAGTGACCGCGCTCTGTGCTGGCGCGCTGCTTGCCGCAACGCCGTTTGCGCAGGCGAAAGATCTGAAATCCATCGGCGTGACGGTGGGCGACCTGGCTAACCCGTTCTTCGTGCAGATCACCAAAGGTGCCGAGCTGGAAGCGCGCAAGCTGGCGGGCGATAACGTCAAAGTCACGCTGGTCTCCAGCGGGTACGATCTGGGCCAGCAGGTGGCGCAAATCGACAACTTTATTGCCGCCAAAGTGGACATGATCATCCTTAACGCCGCGGATTCCAAAGGGATCGGCCCGGCGGTGAAACGCGCGAAAGACGCCGGGATCGTGGTCGTTGCGGTTGACGTCGCAGCGGAAGGGGCCGATGCGACGATCACCTCCGATAACACCCAGGCGGGCGAAATGGCCTGTAAGTACATTACTGACCGCCTGAACGGCAAAGGCAACGTGGTGATCATCAACGGGCCACCGGTCTCTGCGGTGCAAAACCGCGTGGAAGGTTGCCAGACAGAGTTCAAAAAGCATCCGGATATCAAGGTGCTCTCGGATAACCAGAACGCCAAAGGCAGTCGCGAAGGCGGCCTGGAAGTCATGACCTCCCTGCTCGCGGCGAATCCGAAGATCGACGGCGTCTTCGCTATTAACGATCCCACCGCGATCGGTGCCGATCTGGCGGCAAAACAGGCGCAGCGCAACGAGTTCTTTATCGTCGGCGTGGATGGCAGCCCGGACGGTGAAGAAGCCCTGAAGCGGGAAAACTCCCTGTTTGTCGCGACCCCGGCGCAAGATCCGCAGGTGATGGCGGCAAAAGCGGTGGAGATCGGCTATGACATACTACAGGGCAAACCTGCGCCGAAAGCGCCTGTGCTGATCCCGGTGACGATGATCGATAAAAAGAACGTCGGCTCGTATAAGGGATGGACGGTTAAATAACCCCCCTCACCCTAACCCTCTCCCCGGAGGGGAGAGGGAACGATTACACCCTCTCCCCTTTGGGGAGAGGGCTGGGGTGAGGGGTACGTTTTGCACATAATCGAAGGAGTCCCCATGAAACGCTCCGACATCAATGAAATCCTCGGCCACACGCGACAGTTCTTCTCCATGCACGACGTACACCTCCCACCGTTTGCCAGCTTTCCGCCCACGAAATGGCAACAGCTCGATCGGGACGCCTGGCGGGAAGTGTTTGATCTTAAGCTCGGCTGGGACGTGACGGCGTTCGGTGGCAACAACTTTGCCGCACAGGGGCTCACGCTGTTTACCCTGCGCAACGGCTCACCGAACGGCATGCCCTATGAAAAAAGCTATGCCGAAAAAATCATGCACGTGCGCGACGGTCAGGTCACGCCGATGCACTTTCACTGGCGTAAACGCGAAGACATCATCAACCGGGGCGGCGGCAATCTGATCGTGGAATTGTGGAACGCCGGCGCGCATGAAGAGACGGAAAACACCGACGTGACGGTCACCGTCGACGGTTGCCGCCAGACCCACGCGCCCGGCAGCCAGTTGCGCCTCACCCCAGGGGAGAGCATCTGCCTGACACCCGGTCTTTACCACAGTTTCTGGGGCGAACGCGGCTTCGGCGACGTGCTGGTCGGGGAAGTGTCATCGGTCAATGACGATGAACACGACAACCACTTTTTACAACCCGTTGCCCGCTATAACAATATTGAAGAAGACGAACCGGCGGTGCTGGTGCTGTGCAACGAGTACAACCTGTTTCGGATATAAGGGGTAAATGATGCCACTGATTTCGCTTGCCGATGGTCTTGCCCACGCCAGACAGCACCACTATGCGCTGGGCGCGTTTAACGTGCTCGACTCCCACTTCCTGCGCGCGCTGTTCGCCGCCGCAAAGCAGGAACGCTCGCCTTTTATCATCAACATCGCCGAAGTGCACTTTAAGTACGTGTCGCTGGATTCGCTTGTCGAAGCGGTTAAGTTCGAGGCCGCTCGCCATGATATTCCCGTGGTGCTCAATCTCGACCATGGCCTGCATTTTGACGCCGTCGTGCGCGCCCTGCGCTTAGGGTTCAGCTCCGTGATGTTCGATGGCTCAACCCTGAGCTACGAGGAAAACATCCGCCAGACGCGGGAAGTGGTGAAGATGTGCCATGCGGTGGGCGTCTCGGTGGAGGCTGAGCTTGGCGCAGTGGGTGGCGATGAAGGCGGCGCGCTTTACGGGCATGCGGATGAAGCCTGCTTTACCGACCCACAGCGGGCACGGGAATTTGTCGATTCAACCGGCATTGACGCACTGGCAGTCGCTATTGGCAACGCGCACGGCAAATACCGGGGCGAGCCGAAACTCGATTTCCCGCGCCTGGACGCCATTCGCCAGCAGACGGGGCTGCCGCTGGTGCTGCACGGCGGCTCCGGCATTAGCGATGCCGATTTTCGCCGCGCCATCGAGTTGGGTATTCATAAAATCAATTTTTACACCGGCATGTCGCAGGCCGCGCTCGCCGCCGTGGATCAGCGCATGGCCAACCGTCAGCCGCTGTACGATGAGTTTGCCGAGCTGCTGCTGAGTATAGAAGAGGCGATTACCGATACGGTCGCCGAACAGATGCGCATCTTCGGCAGCGCGGGGCAGGCATAATGGAACGTAAGGGCATCATCGCCGCAGGCAATATGCTGGTGGACCACGTCCACCAGATCGTGCAATGGCCGGAGCGCGGCTGGCTGGCGGAAATCACCCACAGCGAGCGTTCCACCGGCGGTGCACCGCTGAACGTCCTGCTGACGCTGGCAAAAATGCACGTTGGCCTGCCGCTGCAGGCGGTGGGCCTGATTGGCGAAGACAGCGACGGAGACTACATTCTGGCGATGCTCGACCAGTATCACGTCAACCGCCAGCGCGTTCAGCGCACCACCTTTGCCCCGACCTCCATGTCGCAGGTGATGACCGATCCCAGCGGACAACGCACCTTTTTCCACTCCCCGGGAGCCAACCGCCTGCTGGATCTGCCTGCCTTCGACCGTCTTGACGGATCGATGAAAATTTTCCATCTCGGCTATCTTTTGCTGCTCGACAGCCTGGATATGCCGGATGACGACTTTGGCACCCGCAGCGCGCGGCTGCTGGCACAAATGCGCGACCAGGGGTATGAAACCTCGCTTGACCTGGTCTCCCGCAAGGGCGACCCGCGCTATCAGCCGCTGGTGCTCCCTGCCCTGCGCCATCTGGATTATCTGGTGATTAACGAACTGGAAGCCGGCGAGTTTAGCGGCCTGACAATGCGTGACGAAAACGACGCCCCGCATATTGCCCATATCGCCGAAGCCGCCGTGCAGCTGCTGGCGGCGGGCGTTCGCCAGCGGGTGGTCATCCACTGCCCGGAAGGCGCATGGGGAGAAGCGCCGGGTGAAAAAGGACGCTGGATCCCCTCCTGGATGCTGGAACAGGAAGAAATTATCGGCAGCGTCGGCGCGGGCGATGCCTTTTGCGCGGGCTTTTTATATGGCTGCCATGAATCGCTGCCGCTGACGGAGAGTATTTATCTGGCGCATGCCTGCGCGCGGGCCAGCCTGCTGGCCGCGAACGCCATTGACGGTGCGAAAACGCTGGCCGAGCTGCAGCTGTTTATCAAAGAGCATCGTTAGGCTGCTTTCTCGCTATGGGACACATCGCTGGCAAACACGTAACCCAACCCACGAATGGTTTTGATCAGGGCGGGCTGGTGCGGGTTAACCTCGATCTTCCGGCGCAGGCGCATGATCAACACGTCGATCGTGCGATCGAACACGTCAGCACTTTCGCTGTGGGTCAGCTCAAGCAGTCGATCGCGGCTCAGCACCCGACGGGCATTTTGCGTAAGGGCCAGCAGCAGGCCGTACTCGCCCTGGGTTAAGGGCACGGTATTACGCTGCGGATCGCTGAGCTCACAGCGGGTGGTGTCGAGCGTCCAGCCATTAAAGGTAATCCCCGCGACGGGCGCCGCGGGGGGTTCTGCCGCCAATACGCCCGTACGGCGCAGCACCGCTTTCACCCTGGCGACCACCACACGCGGGTTAAACGGTTTGCCAATATAATCATCGGCCCCCATCTCCAGCCCCACCACCACATCTGACTCACTGCCCAGCCCGGTTAACATCACAACCGGCAGCGCCGGACGCTGCTTTTGCAGCTGCAGCAGAACCTGGAGGCCGTTGATATCCGGCAACATCATGTCCAGCAGGACAAGCGCGATATTCGGCTCCTGCTGCACCTGGCGCAGTGCATCCTGGCCGTTATGGCAGACCAGCACGCTAAAGACGTGCTCGCTGAGCACATCCTGAAGCAGTTCACAGACTGCCGTATCGTCATCAACCACCAGAATCGCCGGTTTCATCGTATGCTTCCGTCAGGGGATTATGTTAAGTCTGAACTATTCTGCCGTCGGCTCCAGTCAAATGGTTTTTTCAGTGACGGAAATTCAACCCATGTCACATCCGCTGCCCTGTCGACACGTCAATTTTGACGATTCGCTGTTTCTGGTCAGCGTTTTCGTCGGCAGCAGGCCGTAAAGTCTGAGAATACCCACACTAAAAACATGGCATAGAAGCTGCATAGTGGGTGCGAATGATTCGATTAACTGGAGCAGACTGATGAAAAAAGTCGTCACGGTTTGCCCTTATTGTGCCTCAGGTTGCAAGATCCACCTGGTGGTCGATAACGGCAAAATCGTCCGGGCGGAGGCCGCACAGGGGAAAACCAACCAGGGCACGCTCTGCCTGAAAGGTTACTACGGCTGGGATTTTATTAACGATACCCAAATCCTCACCCCGCGCCTGAAAACCCCCATGATCCGCCGCGAGCGCGGCGGCAAGCTGGAAGCCGTCTCGTGGAATGAGGCGCTGGACTACGTTGCCACCCGCCTGAGCGCCATCAAGGCCAAGTATGGTCCGGATGCGATTCAGACCACCGGCTCCTCACGCGGAACGGGGAATGAAACTAACTATGTGATGCAAAAATTCGCGCGCGCCGTTATTGGTACCAATAACGTCGACTGCTGCGCTCGCGTCTGACACGGCCCATCGGTTGCAGGTCTGCACCAGTCGGTCGGTAACGGCGCAATGAGTAACGCGATCAATGAGATAGATAACACCGATCTGGTGTTTGTTTTCGGCTATAACCCGGCGGATTCTCACCCTATCGTCGCGAACCACGTTATCCGCGCGAAGCAGAATGGGGCGAAAATTATCGTCTGCGATCCGCGCAAAATTGAAACCGCGCGCATCGCGGATATGCACATTGCGTTGAAAAACGGCTCGAACATTGCGCTGTTAAACGCCATGGGGCACGTCATTATTGAGGAGAATCTGTACGACCAGGCGTTTGTTGCGACCCGTACGGAAGGCTTTGAAGAGTATCGGAAAATTGTCGAAGGCTATACGCCAGAATCGGTCGAAGCGATAACCGGCGTCAGCGCGCAGGAAATCCGCCAGGCGGCAAGAATGTATGCCGGGGCGAAAACCGCCGCCATTCTGTGGGGGATGGGCGTGACCCAGTTCTACCAGGGTGTGGAAACCGTGCGTTCCCTGACCAGCCTCGCCATGCTCACTGGCAATCTTGGCAAAGCGCATGTTGGCGTGAACCCGGTACGTGGACAGAATAACGTCCAGGGCGCCTGCGATATGGGGGCGCTGCCGGATACCTATCCGGGCTATCAGTACGTGAAATTCCCGGAAAACCGCGCCAAATTCGCGAAGGCCTGGGGCGTGGAAAGTTTGCCTGAGCACACCGGATACCGCATCAGCGAGCTGCCGCACCGGGCGGCGCATGGCGAAGTGCGTGCGGCCTATATCATGGGTGAAGATCCTCTCCAGACCGATGCCGAGCTCTCTGCGGTACGCAAAGGGTTTGAGGATCTGGAGCTGGTGATTGTCCAGGATATCTTTATGACCAAAACCGCGGCGGCGGCGGATGTGATTTTACCGTCAACCTCCTGGGGCGAGCATGAAGGCGTCTACACGGCGGCAGACCGCGGATTCCAGCGCTTCTTTAAAGCGGTCGAACCGAAGTGGGATCTGAAAACGGACTGGCAGATTATCAGCGAAATCGCCACCCGCATGGGTTACCCGATGCACTACAACAACACCCAGGAGATCTGGGACGAGTTGCGTCATCTCTGCCCGGATTTCACCGGCGCGACCTATGAAAAAATGGGTGAGCTGGGGTACATCCAGTGGCCATGCCGCGATGAGTCAGCCTCCGACCAGGGGACGTCGTATCTCTTTAAAGAGAAATTCGACACCCCGAACGGGCTGGCGCAGTTCTTCACCTGCGACTGGGTCGCACCGATCGATAAACTCACCGATGAGTATCCGATGGTGCTCTCCACCGTGCGTGAAGTGGGCCACTACTCCTGCCGTTCGATGACCGGCAACTGCGCCGCGCTGGCGGCGCTGGCGGATGAGCCGGGTTATGCGCAAATCAACACCGCCGACGCGGAACGCCTTGGTATCGAGGACGACGCGCTGGTGTGGGTGAACTCGCGCAAAGGGCGGATCATCACCCGGGCACAGGTCAGCGACCGACCCAACAAAGGGGCGGTTTACATGACCTACCAGTGGTGGATTGGTGCCTGTAACGAGCTGGTGACGGAAAACCTCAGCCCGATAACCAAAACGCCGGAGTATAAATACTGCGCCGTTCGCGTGGAGCCGATTGCGGATCAACACGCGGCTGAACAGTATGTGATTGACGAATATAACAAGCTGAAAGCCCGACTACGCGAAAGCGCAATGGGTTGAAGCCGTTAATTGAACGTTGAATAAAGGGAGTGAAATATTCGCTCCCTTTTTATTTCCACTTAACTCATTAAAAATATCGATTATTACTCTGGAAAGCGGCTCGCAGAAATAATGTAATTTACGCCGAATAGAATTACATCTTTGCATTTTAATTCAGAGAGATAAGATGTGCGACGGGTGCTTAAGACTTTCTGTCTTGAGCATTAGTGAGGGACGGAAAGTAGAAAGCCCCGGGAAATATTCATTTACCCGAGGCTACTCCCTCAACTACCTACAGGTTGAGAGTAGCCTCTTATTCTTTTTTTGACAAGGAGTAAAAGGCATGACGCCATTAAAAACTGCGTTAGGCATCGTCTTTATTGTTTGCCTGACGATAGTGATCTTTACCTTTATTACTCGCGGTAAGTTATGCGAGTTTTCAATAAAGAGTGAGCATCAGGAGGTGGCGGCAAAATTAGCCTGCAACGCAGGCTAACCTCTACGGGCGGAACAACGGTTCCGCCCGGCTTGCAGAATGCTGAGGTCTTAATGCACCCATTCTTTTCTTTTGCGCCCGCGATTATACTGCGCGGCGTGTACCCAGATGATAAGCATCCATGAAACCCATTTTTCTGTTGTTAGTGTTTTTAACGTCCTTCGCCCGCGCGGATGAGATAGGCAGCCAGTACCAGAAACAGGCAGAAGCCGGCGATGCCCGCGCCCAGTATTATCTTGCCGATACGTACTTCAGCTCCGGCGACAGCAAGCAGGCTGCGCTGTGGGCCGAGAAAGCCGCGAAAGGCGGGGATGTCGACGCCATGGGGTTGCTATCGCAAATCCTCTTTACGCAGGGTAATTACGCGCAGGCCAAAGCCCTGGCCCAACAGGCGAACATTGCTGGCAGCAAACGCGGCGCGATCATGCTGGCGCGCATTCTGGTGAATACTCAGGCAGGTAAAACGGACTATCTCCAGGCCATCAAACTGCTGCAGACGGCCACCGAAGATATCGACAACGACTCGGCGGTCGATGCGCAACTGCTGCTGGGTCTGATTTATGCCAACGGCGTAGAGGTGGCACAGGATGACGTGCAGGCCGCCTCGTGGTTCAAACGGAGTTCAGCCCTTTCGCGTACGGGCTACGCCGAGTACTGGGCAGGGATGTTGTTCAGACAGGGGGAGAAAGGCTTTATCACACCCAATAAACAGAAAGCACTGTACTGGTTGAACCTGAGCTGTACTGAAGGGTTTGATACGGGGTGCGAAGAGTTTGATGCGTTGAGCGGGGAATAAAATCCCC